>SLMP01000013.1 GCA_007133465.1 Nitriliruptoraceae bacterium
CCGGCGGCGAGACGCCGTCGCACCTCGGTCGCCCGCTCGCGGACGGCCGGCAGGTCCGACAGCCGGTCGAGGGTCTGGTAGGGACGGGCCAGACGGTGGTTGCCCCGCAGCGTGTCGCGGTTGCGGTCGAGGAAGTCCCAGTACAGCGTCGTGAACGGGCAGGCGTCGTCGCCGACCCGTTGCTTCCGGTCGTACCGGCAGTCGCCGCAGTGGTCGCTCATCCGGTCGATGTACGCGCCGCCGGAGACGTACGGCTTGGTCGACATGCGGCCACCGTCGGCGTAGGTCCCCATGCCGAGCACGTTGGGGACCATCACCCAGTCGTAGCCGTCGACGAACGACGCGTGCATCCAGTCGGTCAGCTTCCCCGGGTGGATCCCGGCGCTGGTGGCGAGGTTGGCGAGCACCATCAGCCGCTGGATGTGGTGTGCGTACGCGTGGTCGTGCACCGACCGCAGCGTGTCCGCGACGCAGGCCATGTCGGTCGCGGCCTCGCCGGTGAAGGCCGGCGGGACGTCGAGGTCGGCGCGCAGGCGGTTGGCGCGCCCGTACCCGGGCATCCAGCGCCGGTAGACGCCCCAGACGTACTCGCGCCAGCCGAGCACCTGCCGCAGGTAGCCCTCGGCGGCGTTCACCGGGACGCCGCCTGCCCGGTAGGCCTCCTCGACGGCGTCACCGACCTCGCCGGGGTGCAGCAACCCGAGGTTCAGCGCGTGGCTGAGCAGCGAGTGGTTCAGCGACCACGCGCCGGTCACCATCGCGTCCTGATGGTCCCCGAACGCTGGCAGTGCGTGCTCGACGAAGTGGCGGAGCCGCGCGAGCGCTCGACGCCGGGTCGTTGCCCACACCCCGTCGGGGGCTGCCCCCCAGACCTCGTCCGGCAGCCACCCGAGCGTGTCGCGATCCAGGGCGTCGAGCCGCGAGGTCACCGGGTCGGGTGCTCGGTCGGCCAGGTCGTCGGTCGGGGGCTCGCGGTTCGCGTGGTCGTGGTTCCAGCGGCCGCCGGCCGGGTCGTCGCCGTCCATCAGGTAGCCGGTCGCCTTGCGCCGCCACCGGTAGAAGTCCTCGAGCTTCAGTTGCCGGCGGCTGTCCGCCCACGCATCGAAGTCCCGCCAGTGGCACAGGAAGTGGTCGTTGTCCACCACCTCGAGGTGGTCGTGCGCGGTGGCCAACGAGGCCAGCAGCTGGCTGCCCGGCAGGCTCGCCGGCTCCATCGCACGGACCTGGTCCGGCGCGTGCTCCGCGACGTGCGCGGCGAAGCCGGCCCGCATCGACGGCGCCCGGCGCAGGTCGACCTCGTAGCCGGCCGCCTCCAGCTCCGCGGCGAAGTGGCGCATCGCCGAGACGACGAGGTGGAGCTTCTGGCGGTGCCAGCGGCGCTCCGTCAGCTTCGCCTGACTGACCACCAGGAGCACGCGCGTCGCGGCCGGGTCGCTGCCCCGCAGGTGCGCCAGGTCCCGGTTGAGCTGGTCGCCCCACACCCACACCGTGCGCATGTCCGCCCTCGTCTGTTCGTCCGACCGGCACGCATCCCGCTCGCCGCGGGCGCGTGCGGAGGGTTCGTGGCCGGCCCGCCCCTAGGGTGGCGCACGACGGAAGGTGTGCGATGCCCTGGGACGAACCGTGGGCCAGCCCGTGGACGACGCTGACCAGCCGCGAGGTCTATCGCAACCCCTGGATCCGGGTGCGTGAGGACACGGTCCGGCGGCCCGACGGCTCGCCGGGGATCTACGGGGTCGTCACGACCGCCCTGGCGGTCGGGGTGCTGGCGCTGACCGACGCGGACGAGGTCGTGCTGGTCGGCCAGTGGCGCTACACGCTGGACGCCTACTCGTGGGAGCTCGTCGAAGGGGGCGCCCACGACGGCGAGGACAGCCTGATGGCGGCCCAACGGGAGCTGCGCGAGGAGGCCGGCTACACGGCCGCACGGTGGGAGCGGTTGGGCGGCGACCTCGCCGTGTCCAACTCCGTGACCGACGAGCGCGCCGAGCTGTGGCTCGCGCAGGACCTGACCCCGGTGCCCGCGGCGCCCGAACCGACCGAGGACCTCACGGTCCGGCTGGTGCCGCTCGACGAAGCGCTCGCGCTGGTCGACCGGGGCGAGCTCACCGACGTGCTCACCGTCGTCGGCCTGCTGACCCTCGACCGGCGGCGCCGGCCCGCACGGCCCGACGGGTAGCCTCGCGGGCCGCACGTGGCCCGAGCCCGCCCGACCGAAGCCAGTGACCGAGGACCCGATGAGCGCCGCCAAGAAGAGCGAGCTGGGCGTCACGCCCCTCTCCGAGGACGTCTCCGCCTGGTACAACGAGTTGGTCTTCAAGGCCGAGCTCGCCGACCGCGGGCCGGCCAAGGGCACGATGGTGATCCGGCCCTACGGCTACCGGATCTGGGAGCTGCTCCAGGAGCAGCTCGACCAGCGCTTCAAGGACACCGGGCACGTCAACGCCTACTTCCCGCTGTTCATCCCGCAGTCCTACCTGCAGCGCGAGGCCGAGCACGTCGAGGGGTTCGCACCGGAGCTCGCCGTCGTCACCCACGGTGGCGGCAAGGAGCTCGAGGAGCCGCTCGTCGTGCGGCCCACCTCGGAGACCGTGATCGGCGAGATGTACAGCCGCTGGATCACCTCCTACCGCGACCTGCCGGTGCTGATCAACGCCTGGAACAACGTCGTGCGGTGGGAGCTGCGCCCGCGCATCTTCCTGCGCACCACCGAGTTCCTGTGGCAGGAGGGCCACACCGCCCACGCCGACCAGGCGGAGGCGATGGAGGAGACCCTGCGGATGTTCGACGTCTACGCGGAGTTCGCGCTGAACGTCGCGGCGATCCCGATGGTCAAGGGGGAGAAGACCCCGACCGAGCGGTTCGCCGGCGCGGTCCGCACCTTCACGATCGAAGGGATGATGCGCGACGGCAAGGCGCTGCAGTCGGGCACCTCGCACTACCTCGGCACCAACTTCGCGCGCGCGTTCGACATCACCTACCAGGACGCCGACAACGAGCTGCAGCACGTCCACACGACGTCCTGGGGGATGTCGACGCGCATGATCGGTGCGGTGATCCTCGCCCATGGCGACGACCAGGGCCTGGTGCTGCCGCCGCGGCTCGCGCCGATCCAGGTCGTGATCGTGCCGATCGGTCGGGGTGAGCAGGGCGACGCGCCCCGCGCCAAGGCGCACGAGCTGGCCGCCGAGCTCGCGGCCGCCGGCGTACGGGTCCACGTCGACGACCGCGACGCCTCGCCGGGGTTCAAGTTCAACGACTGGGAGCTCAAGGGCGTGCCGCTGCGCGTCGAGCTCGGTCCGCGCGACCTCGACGCCGGCCAGGTGCTGGTCGCGCAGCGCGTCGGGCCGATCGACGACCGTGGCCGGCCGGTCAAGGACACGCTGAGCTTCGAGCGGTTCGTCGCCGGCGTGCCGCAGCGGCTCGACGACTACCACGACCGGTTGGTCGTGCGTGCGCAGGCCTACCTGGACGAGCACCGTGGACGCGCCGACGACTGGGACACCTTCGAGCGGCTCGTGCGCACCGGGTTCGCCGACGCGCTGCACTGTGGCGAGGAGGCGTGCGAGGACGACATCAAGACCGCCACCACCGCGAGCCCCCGCTGCATCCCCACCGACGGGGAACCGGAGGAGGGCGCCTGCATCCGGTGCGGCGCACCGTCGGCCTACGGCACCCGGATCGTGTTCGCCCGCGCCTACTGACCTCGTCGCCGTGACCCGGTCGAGCGCACCGCCGGCGTGGCGGCGCGAGGTCGCGGGCGACCCGGCCGCGTTCCGCGTGGCGGCGACCGAGGTCGCCACGGCCGCGGTCGACCTCGGCGTGCCGGCGGGACGACGCGACGAGCTGACCCTCGCCGTGCACGAGCTGGTGGTCAACGCTTGGGAGCACGGCCACCTCGGAGCGCCCGAGCCACCCATCCACGTCGAGGTGGCACGTCGGGACGACGGCGCGGTGACCGTCCGCGTCGCGGACGCCGCGGTGGGCGGGCGGTGGGACCCGGACGTGCCGACCGGCCCCGCCGACACCGATCGCGGGCGGGGTCTGGCGATCGTGCGTGCCCTGGCCGACGAGGTCACGGTGGCCGCTGCCGAGCACCGCACCGTCGTCACCCTGACGATGAGCCGCGGCGGGGCTGCCGGCTGACCGGTGGCCGGCGGTCCGGGCGGAGACGGGCACCGAACCTCGCTACGTTCCCCCCGCGGGGTGGGCGGCGGCGCATCCGACGCCGGCGGCCGAACGGCACAGGAGGCGAGGTGGCGACGATCGTGCTGGTCCGGCACGCCACGACGGCGGCGACCGGCAAGCGGCTCGGTGGCTGGACCCCCGGCGTGCACCTGGACGACGCGGGTCGCGACCAGGCGGAAGCCACCGCCGAACGGCTCGCGGGGCTGCCGGTCGCGGCGGTCTACGCCTCGCCCCTCGAGCGCACGCAGCAGACCGCCCGCATCGTCGCGAAGCCTCACGGGGTGCGGGTACGGATGCGCCGCGACCTCGGCGAGGTCGACTACGGCGACTGGACCGACGAGCCGCTCGGGCAGCTCCGCCGCCGCAAGGACTGGACGGTGGTCCAGGCCACGCCGTCGCGGATGACCTTCCCGGGCGGGGAGTCGATCCGCGCGGCCCAGGCTCGGGCGGTGACGGCCACCGAGGAGCTCGCAGCCGCCCACGGCGACGACGCGATCGTCTGCGTCAGCCACGCGGACGTCATCAAGGCGGTCGTGGCGCACCACCTCGCGATGCCGCTGGACGCCTTCCAGCGCCTCGTCATCGCGCCCGCGTCCGTGACGGTCCTGCACCTGCCGGCGCGCGGCCACCCGCTGCTGCTCGCGTGCAACGACACCGGGACGGTGCCCGTGCCCCCCGCCCCCCGGCAGAAGGGCCGCTGATGGAGCTCGAGCTGACCACCCCTCACCACGTCACCGTCGGGTACACCGGCGTGCCCGGGGGCCGGACCTTCTTCCTGCAGGCCGAGGACCTGGAGGTCCGCGTCACCCTGCTGCTGGAGAAG
The DNA here is from genome assembly GCA_007133465.1 of Nitriliruptoraceae bacterium. GTDB lineage: Bacteria > Actinomycetota > Nitriliruptoria > Nitriliruptorales > Nitriliruptoraceae > SLMP01. The sequence goes on from SLMP01000013.1 coordinate 5,012, forward strand.
GGGCAGATCGAGGGTCTGGGGGAGCTGCTCGGGCAACTGCTCACCCGGGTCGGCGACGAACCCGCCACCGACTGGGACCACGACGCGATGGCGTTGCGCGAGCCCATCGATCCGCGCTTCCGGGTCGGCCAGATCGGCTTCGGGTTCGACCCGGACGCCGAGCGCTTCGTGCTCGAGCTCACGGAGATCACCGCCGACGAGGACGACGACGACGCTGCGGACCAGCTCCGCATCTGGCTGGACCGGGACCAGGCCCGCCGGCTCGCCGCGCACGCCGTCGAGGTCGTCGCGCAGGGGCGCCCGCGGTGCGAGCTGTGCGGGCGACCGACGGGGCCCGACGGCGACCACGTGTGCCCGTCCAGCAACGGCCACGGCCGGTTGACGCGGTGAGCGTCCGGTGACCGCTGCCTCGCTCCGGGCGCGGCTCGCGTCCGCCCCGCTCGAGCTGCTCGGCCGCTTCGCCGACGCGTCGAACGCGACGCTGCTGGTACGGCTGACCGACCGGGACCCACGACCGGTCACCGACCTCGCTGCGGAGCTGCACCGCGAGCCGACGCTCGACGACCTGCCGGCGGAGGACCTCGCCGTCTACAAACCCCGCCGTGGGGAGGCCCCGCTGTGGGACTTCCCCGCCGGGACGCTCCACCGCCGCGAGGTGGCCGCGTACGTCGTGTCCGACGCGCTCGGCTGGGACGTCGTGCCCTCGACCGTGCTGCGCGAGGACGGACCGGTCGGGGTCGGCAGCCTGCAGCGGTTCGTTCCGCACGACCCGGACGTGCACTACTTCACCCTCCGCGAGGAGGACGACGAGGGCCTCACCGCCCAGCTGGCGACGATGGCGCTGTTCGACCTCGTGATCGACAACGCCGACCGGAAGGGCGGCCACGTCCTGGTGGAGGTCCGCCGCGACGGGCAGCGACGGCTGCGCGGGATCGACCACGGGGTCAGCTTCAACGTCGTCCCGAAGCTGCGGACGGTCATCTGGGACCTGGTGGGCCGCCCCGTCCCGATGTCGCAGCGCACGGACCTCGCCCGGCTCGCCGACGCGCTCGACGCGGGGGTGGGGGAGCGGCTGCGCGAGCTGCTCAGCCGCGAGGAGCTGGAGGTCCTGGGGTCCCGGGTGGAGCGGCTCACCGAGCTCGCGGAGCTCCCCCCGCCGTCCGGGCGACATCCCTACCCGTGGCCGCTGCTCTGAGTGTCGCGCGGGGGTGGGCGTCGGTTCGCGGTCCGCTCCGCGAGCTGCGACACTCCAGCGCCATGCGCATCCTGCTGTTGTCCTGGGAGTACCCGCCACGTGTCGTCGGCGGGCTCGGCCGCCACGTCGCGGCGCTCGCACGGACGCTCGCCTCACAGGGCCACGAGGTCCACGTGGTCACGCGCGCCCACGACGACCAGGTGCTCCCGACCGACGAGTGGGTCGACGGGGTCCGGGTGGTACGGGTCACCGACGCCCCGCCGGTGATCGGGTTCCACGACCTGATCCCGTGGGTGCTCGCGTTCAACAACCGGGTGCAGTCCGCGGCGTCACGGCTGATGCGCGAGCAACCCTACGACGTGATCCACGCCCACGACTGGCTGGTCGCCTACGCGGCCGCGGGCCTCAAGGAGGCCTGGGGCATCCCCGTCGTCGCGACGATCCACGCCACCGAGTACGGCCGCCACCAGGGGTGGCTCCCCGGCCCGATGAACAAGCTGATCCACCAGGTCGAGTGGTGGCTCACCTACGAGGCACGTCGCGTCATCGTCTGCTCGTCGTACATGCGCGAACAGGTCGAGGACATCTTCGAGCTGCCGCCGGACACGCTCGACGTCGTCCCCAACGGGGTGGCGGTGCAGGACTTCGACGCCGATCCCGAGGAGGTCGCCGCCGCCCGACGGACCTACGTGGGGCCGCGGACCCGGCTGGTCGTCTTCGCCGGACGCCTCGAGTACGAGAAGGGCGTGCAGACCCTGCTCGCGGTGCTCCAACGGGTGCGGACCGCGGTCGGACCGACGAAGCTGTACGTCGCCGGCACCGGCACCTACCAGGAGCAACTGCACCGGCAGGTCGGACAGCTCGGGCTGCGTCGCCACGTGCACTTCACCGGCTACCTCGAGGACCACGAGCTGCGCCTGCTGTACGCCGCCGCCGACGTCGCGGTCGCTCCGTCGATCTACGAGCCGTTCGGGCTGGTCGCGGTGGAGGCGATGGCGTGCGGCACCCCGGCCGTGGTCGGCGACACCGGCGGGCTGCGAGAGATCGTCGCGGGTGGCGCCGGGCTGTCGTTCCCGCCAGAGGACGAGGACGCGCTCACCGACGCGCTCGTCCGGGTCCTGACGGACCGGCCGCTCGCCGAGCTGCTGGTGCGGCGCGGGCTCGCGCGGATCCGCAGCCGTTACGACTGGGACGCCGTCGGCCGGCGGACGGTCGAGGTGTACGCGCGCGCGATCGATGAGGAGGCGGCCCTCACCGGCGCCGACGTCCGCCGTCCGCTGCGTGCCATCCTCCACGACGCGCCGATCCTGGGGCTCGGGTCGGCGGGGTGAGCGGTGGCCGGCGTGAGCCGGGACGCGGGGAGCGAGCTCCCGCCGTGGTCAGTCGCGGGCGGCGCGCAACGCCGCCACGACCCGCGCCGCGGTCGGGTCGCCGGGGAGGCCCTCGACGGCGAGGGGCAGCGGGATCGACCAGTTGTCGGGTCGTTCCTCGTCGGTCCCGGGGACGTTGATGCGGTGACGCGCCGCGATCGCGTCCTCGAGTTGCACCAGCACGAGGTCCGACCCCGCCTCGCCGATGGTCGCCGCCGCGGCGACGCAGGCGTCCTCCGGGCTCGCGTCCCTGGACAGACCGGTGCGGTCGGCAAGCGTCGTGAGCATCCGCTCCTGGACGGCGTCGCCGATCGAGAGGCCGGTCGCCCGCAACGTCTGCAGGTCCTCGCCGCTCCACAGGCCGGCGACGGTCGGCAGGTCGTGGGTCGTGACCGACCCGAGGGCCCCGGGCCCCCAGGCACGGGGGTGGTCGCCCTCGAACCACAGCACGCGATAGCGCAGCACGTCGCGGGCAGCGAGCTCCTCGCGGACCCCGTCCTCGACCGTCCCGAGGTCCTCGCCGACGACGTAGGCGCCCGCGCGGTGCGACTCGAGCGCCAGGATGTCGAGCAGGTCATCGACGTGCTGGCGCACGTAGGTGCCGTGCGCCGCGCCGCTCGGGGGGATCCAGAACAGCCGGAACAGCCCGAGCACGTGGTCGATCCGCAGCGCCGCGGCGTGGCGGAACGCGGAGCGCAGCGTCTCGATGTAGGGGCGGTAGCCGGCGGCCCGTAGCTTCCACGGGATGAACGCCGGGACCTTCCAGTCCTGCCCCTGTGGCCCGAGGTCGTCGGGCGGGGCGCCGACGCTGATGTCCTTCGCGAAGACGTCCTGCCACACCCAGGCGTCCGCGCCGTCCGGGTCGACCCCGATCGGCAGGTCGCGCATCAACGGCACCTCCGCGGCGGCCGCCCGGAGCTGCTCGTCGAGCTGCCACTGGCACCAGGCGTGGAACCGGATCCGCTTGGCGTGCAGCGCCCGGAAGTCGGCCACGGCAGCGCCGGTCGGGTCGTGGAAGCGGGCCGGCCACGACCGCCAACCGCCGCCGTACACCTCCGCGATCGCCATGAAGGTGGCGAACAGCTCGAGCGCCTCGCCCTGCTCCGTACGGTAGGCCTCGAACGCCGGTTCCCGCCCGCGGGCCCGGTCGGCCCACCACAGGAACTCGAGGGCCCGGCGCTTGGCCGTCATGACGGCGTCGCGGTCGATGCGCCCGGTGGTGCTGCGGGCGGCCGCGGCCAGGGCGGGCAGCTCGTCCGCGATCCGCTCGATCCCGGGGACGGCGGCGACGTCGAGGTAGAGCAGGTCGCGGAAGCGGCGGGACGACGGGTAGTACGGGCTGGTCTGGCGGGGCGACTCCGGGATCGCCGCGTCGAGCGGGTTGATCAGTGCGAACCCGGCGCCGGCCGCCCGCGCCCAACGGCCGAAGGTGGCCAGGTCCCCGAGGTCGCCGACGCCCCAGCTGTCGGCCGAGTGCAGCGAGTAGGCCTGCACCGCCCACCCCCACTGCCGGCCGGGGTGGGGCAGGCAGCGTCCCGGGGAGACGATCACGGTGACGGGATCCCCGTCGTCGCTCCGGTGCAGCGTGTGGTAGCCGAGCGGCAGGTCGGCGGGCAAGACCCCGTCGACCGGGCGGCTGCCGCCGTCCTCGAGCTCGAGCTCGCCGTGGGGGGCCTCCGGCTGCCGACCGACCCGCGTCACGATGACGGTGTCGACCGGCGGTGGCCAGCTCGACCACTCCGGCACGTCCATCGCGCGGTGCAGGTGCCGGGCGGTGGCGTCGTCGAGGTGGTGCCACGTGCCGTAGATGTCCGGGTACTCGGGGACGATGCCGAAGGCATGGAGGACGGAGCGGTCCATGGTCACCCCTCGCGGGTCAGCAGGCCGACGGGGAAGCGGGCGGTCAGCGCGGCGAGCGTGACCTCGCCGGTGTGGACGTCGCCGGTCAGTTCGTCACGCCAGCGGCCGTCGGGCAGTTCGAGTCGGGTGTCGCCCCAGTCCCAGCTCGCGAAGTCGGGTCCGAGCCGACGCACCTGCAGCGGCGCCACCGTGACGACCTCACCGCTGCGCAGGAAGGCGGCGACGAGCCCGGCCCGAGCGCCCTTGGCCCACAGCGGCAGATAGCTGGCGGAGGGACCGAACGCGGCCGGACGCGCGGCACGGAGCGCGAGTGCCCGGCGCAACAACTCGAGCTTCGGCAGCCCCTCGCCGAGCCGTGCCATGACCGCCTCGGGGGACGGCGAGGTGGTGGTCAGCTCCTCCAGCAGCCGCTGGCGCAACGCGTGGTCGACCGGTCGGCGGTTGTCGGGGTCGACCAGCGACAGGTCCCACAGCTCGCAGCCCTGGTAGGTGTCGGGTACCCCCGGACTGGTCAGCTTCAGCACCATCATCGACAGCGAGGTCAACCAGCCGGGCTCGCGGATCGCGGCGACGATCGTCTCGATCGCGGCGACGACGGCGGGGTCGTCGAGCAGACCCCGGGCGAACGCCTCCAGGTCCCGCTCGTAGGGCCGGTCGGGGTCGAGCCAATCGGTGGCGTCCTTGCCCTCACGGGCGGCCTTGCGCAGGTACGCGGTGAGCCGCTCGGCGTCGATGGGCCAGGTGCCGACGATGGTCTGGTAGGTGAGGTGTTCGTGCGCCGGCGTGGGACCGTGCGTCCCCCGGTGGGGTGCGCCGAGCTCCCGCAGCCGGGTGACGGCCCGCAACCAGTGGTCCGGGTCCTGCGAGAGCACCGCGAGCCGCGCCCGGACGTCCTCGCTGCGCTTGGTGTCGTGCGTGGACGACAGCAGCATGGACGCGGGCTTGTGGATCTGGGTGGCGACGTTGAGGACCTGCAGGTCGCCGACGCTGCGCCCGAGGTGGCCCGGGTCGCCGCCGACCTCGTTGACCGCGACGAAGCGCAGGTCGCGGTACAGGACGGTGTCCTCGACGCCCTTGGCGATCGCGGGACCGGTCAGCTGCTGGAACGCCCAGACGAAGCGGTCGGCCGCGTCGCTGCGGGTGCGGAGCAGCAGCAGGTCACGGACCCCGTCGAGCAGGTCGTCGGCAACGGCTGCCCGGGCGCGGACGCGTGCCACCGCCCGGTCGACGATCTCCCGGTCCTCGATGCCGACGGTCCCACGGTCGGGCCGGAGGTAGGTGCGGTAGACCGGCCAGGCCGCCACGAGCTCCGTGACCACGGTGCGGGCGGCGTCGCGTGGCACGTCCGGAAGCGCAACCCGCAGGGTCTCGGTGAGCCGGGCCACCTCGGCGCCGAACAGGTCCTCGAGCGCGGTCCGCTTGGCGCGGTCGATCAGCTCCTCGCGGTCGATGCGCTCGCCGGTCAGCGTGGCCTGCAGATCGTCGAGGATCGGACCGGCGTCACCATCGACGTGCAGGCCGAGGGCGACGTCGGCGAAGCGGTAGCCGACGGTCCCGTCGACCGGCCAGTCGAGCCGCAGCCGCTCTCCGCCCTCGAGGATCTTCTCGATCACGATCCAGGGGCGCTCGCCGACCTGTTCGCGGAGCCGTTCGAAGTACCCGGCCGGGTCCTTCAGCCCGTCGGGATGGTCGATGCGCAGCCCGTCGAGCGTGCCGTCGGCCAGCAGCGGCAGCACGGCGGCGTGCGCGTCCGCGAACACCTCGGGGTCCTCGATCCGCACGCCGGCCAGGGTCCAGACGTCGAAGAAGCGCCGGTGGTCGAGCTCGTCGTTCGCCCGACGCCAGTTGGCGAGCCGGTAGTGCTGGTGGTCGAGCAGGGTCCGGATGCGGTCGGTGTCGACCGCGGCGAGCGTGCCGGCGACGTCGTCCTCGTCGAGCCCGACCAGCCCCAGCGTGCCGAGCCGGACCGGCCACGCGTGCTCGTGGTACCCGATCCGCCACCCGCCGAAGGGGACCTCCGGTGGCTCGTGCGCGAGCGTGAGCGTCCCGGCCGCGAGTTCCTCCTCGAGGTCGCGGCCGAGCTGGGGGAGCAGCAGGCTCGGCTGGTCGTGGGCGCCGGGCCGCCAGCACAGGTCCAGGTGCCGGCCGTACCGCCCGTCCGGGCCGTGGGCGAGCACGTCCCACCACCACGGGTTGCCCGGGCTGATCAGGCCCACGTGGTTGGGCACGATGTCGAGCACCAACCCCAGGCCGGCGTCGTGGGCGGCCGTCGCGAGCCGGGCGAGCCCCTCGCGTCCGCCGAGCTCACCCCGGATGCGGGTCGGGTCGACCACGTCGTAGCCGTGGGTCGACCCGGCCACGGCCTCCAGGCACGGCGAGAGGTAGAGGTGGCTGACCCCGAGCGCCGCCAGGTACGGCACGAGGGCGGTGGCGTCCTCGAAGGTGTACTCGGGATGCAACTGGATGCGGTAGGTGGCCCGGGGGACCAGCCGCCCGGCCGGGACGCGCTCGGTCACGTGCTGGCCTCCGGGTCCTCACGCAGCAGCACCATGCTGCGACCCGCCACCTCGCGGCGGTCGTCGATGGTCAGCACCTCGCGGTGCTCGGCATCCCGGAACCTGACTTCGGTGGTGTCGAACACCACCACGAACGGCTCGGTCGGACCCTCGACGGGCGCCTGGAAGGTCAGCGGCTCGTGGTGGGCGTTGATCAGCAGCAGGAACGAGTCGTCGACGACCAGCCCGCCGCGCTCGTCGCGGCTGGTGAGGCCCGCACCGTTGAGGAACACCCCGAGGGACTTGGCGAACCCGCTGCTCCAGTGCTCGTCGGACATCAGCTGCCCGTCGGGGGTGATCCAGGCGATGTCGTGGAAGCGCTCCCCGCGGACGGGCTGACCCTCGAAGAAGCGCCGCCGTCGGAACATCGGGTGCTCGCGCCGCAGCCGCAGCAGGTCCCGGGTCCACGCGTGCAGGCTCGCGTCGAGGTCGGTCCAGTCGAACCAGGAGGTCTCGTTGTCCTGCGCATAGCCGTTGTTGTTGCCGCCCTGGGAGCGGCCGAACTCGTCGCCGCCGAGCAGCATCGGCACCCCCTGGCTGAGCAGCAGCGTGGAGAGCAGGTTGCGCTGCTGCTGCGCCCGGAGCGCGAGGACCCCCTCGTCGTCGGTCTCGCCCTCGACGCCGCAGTTCCACGACCGATTGTCGTCGGTGCCGTCGCGGTTGTCCTCGTGGTTGGCCTCGTTGTGCTTGTGGTTGTACGACACGAGGTCGCGCAACGTGAAGCCGTCGTGGGCGGTGACGAAGTTGATCGACGCGCTCGGGCGACGGCGGTCCGACTGGTACAGGTCGCTCGAGCCGGTGAAGCGGTAGGCGAACTCCGGCAGGGTCTGGTCCACCCCGCGCCAGAAGTCGCGGACCGTGTCGCGGTAGCGGCCGTTCCACTCCGACCACAGGGGCGGGAAGTTGCCCACCTGGTAGCCGCCCTCGCCGACGTCCCACGGCTCCGCGATCAGCTTCGTCTGGCTGATCACCGGGTCCTGCTGGATCACCTCGAAGAAGGTCGACAGTCGGTCGACGTCGTGCAGCTCACGGGCCAGGGCCGACGCGAGGTCGAACCGGAACCCGTCGACGTGCATCTCCTCGACCCAGTAGCGCAGCGAGTCCATGATCAGCTGCAGGACGTGGGGCTGGCGCATGTTCATCGAGTTGCCGGTCCCCGTGTAGTCCATGTAGTAGCGGGGATCGTCGTCCATCAGCCGGTAGTACGCGGGGTTGTCGAAGCCCTTCATCGCGATCGTCGGGCCGAGGTGGTTGCCCTCTGCGGTGTGGTTGTAGACCACGTCGAGGATCACCTCGATGCCCGCGGCGTGCAGGTTCTTGACCATCTGCTTGAACTCGGCCACCGCCCGCAGCCCGGGCGCGCTCGCGTACTGGGCATGCGGGGCGAGGTAGGCGATCGAGTTGTAGCCCCAGTAGTCGGTCAGGCCGCGCTCGACGAGGTGGTGTTCGTCGATGAAGTGGTGGACGGGCAGCAGCTCGATCGCGGTGATGCCGAGGTCGCTGAGGTAGCGGACGATCGCCGGGTGCGCGAGGGCGGCGTAGGTGCCGCGCAAGTGCTCGGGGACGTCGGGGTGCGTCATCGTGAGACCCTTGACGTGGGTCTCGTAGATCACCGTCTCCGACCAGGAGGTCCGCGGCGGCCGGTCGTGGCCCCAGTCGAACCAGGGGGTGGTCACGACCGACCGGGGGACGTAGGGGGCACTGTTGCGGCGGTTGGCCGGCCCGTCCGGGTCGCCGAAGCGGTAGCCGAAGATGGCCTCGTTCCAGATCAGGTCGCCGACGACGGCCTTCGCGTACGGGTCGAGCAGCAGCTTGCGCGGGTTGCAGCGCAGGCCGCGCTTGGGGTCGTACGGCCCGTACACGCGATAGCCGTAGCGCTGGCCGGGCTCGATGCGCGGGTGGTAGCCGTGCCACACGTACCCGGTGACCTCGGGCAGCTCGACCCGGGTCTCACGGCCGCGCTCGTCGAACAGGCACAGCTCGACCTTGTCCGCGATCTCCGAGAAGACCGAGAAGTTCGTGCCGTAGCCGTCGTAGGTGGCGCCGAGCGGGTACGGCCGGCCGGGCCACAGGGGGGTGGTGGTCATCGATCGGTTCCTCCGTCGAGCAGCACGACCGAGCGTGCGGCGACCTCGAGGTGCAGCAGGTCCTGGGGGTCGGTGGTGGGGGCCGCGGCCGCGCCCGGACCGTGCCAGCGGCTGTCCGCCGTGTCCAGGGCCACCGACCACCGCAGGCCGTCGGCGGCGACCCGCACCTCGACGGGGGTGGGCTCGGCGTTGACGACCGTCAGGTGGGCGGTGTCACCGTCGCGGCGGGACAACAGCAGGATCTGGCGGCCCGGCAGCTGCGTGGCCACGACATCGGGGGCCGTCGGGTCGGTCAACAGCGGGCGGGCGCGGCGCAGGTCGATGAGGTGGCGGTAGAGGGCGTACAGCGCGCCGTGCGGTCCGCTTGCACGCTTCAGGTCGTGGTCGACCCGGGAGCGTTCGAAGGTGGCGGGGTCGTTCGGGTCGGGGGGTTCGCCGCGCCAGGCGAACGCGGCGAACTCCTCGCGGCGTCCGGTGCGGACCGCCGCATGCAGGGCCGGGTCGGCGTGGGAGACGAAGAACTGGAAGGGGGCGGTCTCGCCGTGTTCCTCGCCCATGAACAACATCGGGACGAACGGCGCGGTCAGGAGGGTAGCGGCGGCGAGCTTGCAGCCCTCCAGGTCGGTCAGGACGCTCAGGCGCTCGCCGAGCATCCGGTTGCCGACCTGGTCGTGGTTCTGGACGCACACGACGAAGCGGTCGTAGGGCAGGTCGCGAGCGGGGCGGCCGACCACCCGGTCGCGATAGGCCGAGTACCGGCCGGCATAGGCGTACCGGTCGCGGGTCATCCTGGCGATGTCGCCGAGCCCGACGTGGTCGCGGTAGTAGCCGTCGCGTTCGCCCGTCAGCGCGACGTGCACGGCGTGGTGGAACTCGTCGGACCACTGCGCGTCGAGGCCGTAGCCGCCGGCCTCTGGCGAGCGCAGCAGGCGGGGTGCCGAGAGGTCGGATTCCGCGATCACGTGGATCGGCTTGCCGAGACGCTCGCCCTCCCGGTGCACGGCAGCGGTGAACTCCTCGAGCAGGTGGGTCGCCGACTGGTCGACGATGCCGTGCACCGCGTCGAGGCGGAAGCCGTCGAGGTGGAAGTCGCGTACCCAGCCCACCCCGTTCTCCACGATCCACCGACGGACCGCGTCCGAACCCGGCCCGTCGGTGTTGAGACCGGGCCCCCACGGGGTGACGTGCCCGTCCGTGAAGTACGGGCCGAAGTCGCCGAGGTGGTTGCCCTCGGGCCCGATGTGGTTGTAGACCACGTCGAGGATCACGGCGAGCCCGTGCGCGTGGGCCGCGTCGACGAGCCGGCGCAGGCCCGCCGGTCCGCCGTAGCTGTGCTGGACGGCGGAGGGCAAGACGCCGTCGTAGCCCCAGTTGCGCGCGCCCGGGAACTGCCACACCGGCAGCAGCTCCAGCGTCGTCACGCCGAGCTCGACCAGGGTCGGGAGCAGGTCGACGAGCCCGTCGAAGGTGCCGCTGGGCGTGCAGGTGCCGACGTGCAGCTCGTAGAGGACCTGCTGGTGCAGCGGCGGCGCCGTGAAGGCCGCATCGGTCCAGTCGAAGCTCGTGTCGTCGACCGCCGAGGGACCTTGCGGCCCCTCGGGCTGCCACCGGGACGCCGGGTCGGCACGGTCGACGGGCTCGGCGTCCGCACGGTGGAGGCGGTAGCGGTAGCGGGCGCCGGGGCCGACGTCGGGCAGCCTCCCCAGGTGGTGGCCGCGTGAGGCCGGTGCCAGCGGGACGACCCGCGCACCGTCGTCGAGGACCACCTCGACCCGCTCGGCCGCGGGGGCCCAGACGTGGAAGGTCGTGCCGTGCTCGGGCTGCCAGGTGGCCCCGAACCGTGGGCCGGTCATGAGCACCTCCGGGGCGGGGGAGAGGGCGGGTGCGGGAGGCGGGACCGGACGGTCACGGTGCCGGTGGGACGACGCGGAGGGTCGCCGCCACCTCGGCGAGCGCCCGCTGCCAGCGGATCGCCGTGCGCTCACGCGCCTTCACCCGCTCCATGAGGTCGTGGCCGTGCTGCCGGTAGGTCCGCCAGAGCAGGTCCTGCGCGACGGACCGGTCGACGTCGAACGGCACGAGCTCCGCGATCTTGATCAGGCGCTGCACCCGGTCGAGCGTGGCGCGTTCACGGTCGCCGTAACGGGCGAACGGCGATCCGTTGCCGGTTAGCGCCGGGGCGAGGCGTTGTGAGACGCGCAGGATCGTCGCCGACAGCGCGTGTGCGAGCCCCTCACGGTCGAGCGGGACCTGGAACCGCGCGGCCTCGGCCAGCAGCGAGCTGACGTGCGCGGGGTCGGTGTTGCTGTCGTTGAAGGCGGCACGCAGATCGGCGTTCAGCACGATCTCCGCCGCACGAAGCAGGGGCGGGGGGATGGTCGCGTCGACGTCCGCGAGGAAACGCATCAGAGGGGCGCGGCTGCGGTAGGTGCCCCGGTAGGTGTTCTCGGTCTCCTCGATGGTGGCGTGCAGGAGGGTGTCGAGGATGCGCTGCTGCTCGTCGCGGAACAGCGTGCGGAGCGAGTACAGGTGGCTGCCGAACCGCTCGTCGATCGCGCGGATCATCTCCGGGAAGTCCGCCGTCTCGAAGTGCCGCTCGAGCTCCAGGGCGAGCGCGCGGTAGGCCGCGTCGTCGCTCCGGCCGCGGATGCCGCAGGCGACGTTGTGGTCGCCGAGGTGCACGACGCCGAACTCGATGTCCACGTCGGTGAGATCGACCGTGGAACGCACCCGCAGCCGTCCGTACGCCATCCGCGACCGTCCGGCCTCGCGCAGCTGGTAGTCCTGACGGATGACCTCGTAGGCACCGATCCGCTCGGCCTCCTGGTAGCTGAGGAAGAGGCTCGAGATCGCGAAGTGGGCGCCGACCTGCGGCAGCTCGGTGATGCGCGGCACGACCCGCTGCGCGTAGATGCCGCGCCCGTCGCCGTATCGCGGGTCGTTGCTCTCCGCCTTCGCGAGCTGGTCGAGGAACACCGTCTCCAGATCGGTGCGCCCACCGACGAGCATCCCGGAGGGACCGAGCACGTGGCGCGCCAGCTGGATCGCCCGGGCGGCGTAGCGCAGGACCTGCAGCGGTTCCGGGCGCGACAGCTCCTCGAAGAACCACCCGCAGCTGGTGTACATCAGCAGCGTGTGCCGCTGGACCTCGAGCAACTGGATCGCTCGCCGTTGCTCCTCCGGGTCGAGCGGGTGCCGCGCGTGGGTGGAGAAGAACGCGTCGACCCGCTCCGCGTCGCGGTCGAGCACGAGGTCGATGTAGTCGTCGCGTGCGGCCCACGGGTCGTGCAGCAGCGCACCGGCGGCCTCTTCGAAGCGGACCGCGAGCTCGTCGCGCAACAGGTCGAGGGCGGCCCGCAGCGGCGCGCGCCAGCGCTGGTGGCGGCCCGGGGTCCCGGTGGTGCAGCCGCAGTTGCTGCGCCAGCGTTCGACCCCGTGTGCGCAGCTCCACGAGCTGTTCGGGACGACCTGCGCCTCGTGGGTCGGCGGGTGCAGCGCGAGGAACTCGGCGTAGTTGGTCACCTTGACGTCGTCGCGTCGCGCCAGGCGGTGCAGCGCGTCAGCGAGCGCCATCTCGCCGAGCCGGTGGTGGTGGCCGTACGACTCCCCGTCCGTGGCGATGTTGACCAGCTTCGGGCCCTCCCGAGGACCGAACCCGTCGAGCAGTCGCCGTTCGAAGCGTGCCCCGGAGTCGAGGAGGCCCTCGAACGCGACCGCCCGCGAGATGGGGCCGTCGTAGAAGAAGACGACGATGCTGCGTCCGGACGGCAGCGCGACCCGATAGGGCATGGTCGGGTCGACCCGCCCGCCGTGGGCGTCGTGCCAGACCACATCGCCGATCGGCCGGGTCCGCGCCGCCTGGTACGGCGAGAGGACCGTGAACTCGATGCCGTGGTCGGCGAGCAGCTCGAGGCTGGTCTCGTCGACCGCGGTCTCCGCGAGCCACATGCCCTGGGGAGCACGCCCGAAGCGGTGCTCGAAGTCGCGGATCCCCCATCGCACCTGGGTGCGCTGGTCGTGGGCGTTGGCGAGGGGCATGATGACGTGGTTGTAGACCTGAGCCATCGCCGAACCGTGCCCCCCGAACCGGGTCATGCTGCGGCGGTCGGCGTCGAGGATGCCCCGGTAGGTCGCCGGGTCGGCCGTCTCGAGCCAGGCGAGCAGCGTCGGACCGACGTTGAAGCTGATCCGTGCGTAGTTGTTGACGATGCGGGTGATGAGGCCCTCACCGTCGAGGATCCGGGCCCGGGTGTTCGGTTGGTAGCACTCGGCGGTGATGCGCTCGTTCCAGTCGTGGAACGGGTACGCCTCGTCGGTCAGTTGCACGACCTCCAGCCACGGGTGTTCACGGGGCGGCTGGTAGAAGTGGCCGTGCACGCAGACGTAGCGGTCCACCGTGGCTCCGGTCGAGGGCTGACGGGGCCTGCAGCGGGCCCCAACCCCCGAGCCTAGGCGACCCGAGGGAACCGACCGGGCCCGATGGGGACCGACCGGACGTGCCGGGACCACCGCAACCGCGGGGACCGACCGGGTGCGCCGGCGGTCCCCGCGGGTGGCCGATCGGCGGCGTTCAGCCCTCCGGCACGAAGATGCCCACGCCGAGCGGTGGGAGGGTCAGCACGAGCGAGTGGGACCGGCCGTGCGAGGGGTGCGGCCACGCGTCCACGCCGCCGTGGTTGCCGACCCCCGACCCGCCGTACTCCGCGGCATCGGAGTTGAACGCCTCGCGCCAGAACCCGCCACGGGGCACCCCGAGCCGGTAGTTGTCGCGCGCCACCGGGGTGAGGTTCAGCACCACGAGCGCCTCGCTGCCGTCGCGAGCCCGACGCAGGAACGCGAGGACGGAGCCCTCCCAGTCGGTGCAGTCGACCCACTCGAACCCGAACGGCTCGCAGTCGCCCTCGTGCAGCGCCGGCACCTCGCGGTACAGCCGCGCGACGTCACCGAGGCAGTGCAACAGCTGCCGGTGACGCGGGTCGCTGTCGAAGAGGTGCCAGTCGAGCGACCGCTCGTGCGCCCACTCCGACCATTGGCCGAACTCGTTGCCCATGAACAACAGCTTCTTGCCGGGGGCGGTGAACTGGTAGGCGTAGAGCGCCCGCAGGTTCGCGAACCGCTGCCAGTCGTCGCCCGGCATCTTGCGGATCATCGACCCCTTGCCGTGCACCACCTCGTCGTGGGACAGCGGGAGCGTGTAGTTCTCCGTGTAGCCGTAGACCGCCCGGAAGGTGAGCTGGTCGTGGTGGTACTTGCGGTGGATCGGTTCGCGCTGGAAGAAGTCCAGCGTGTCGTGCATCCAGCCCATGTCCCACTTCATACCGAAGCCGAGCCCGCCGACGTAGGTCGGGCGGGAGACCATCGGCCAGGCGGTGGACTCCTCCGCGATCGTCTGCACGTCCGGGAAGCGCTGATAGATCTCGGTGTTCAGCCGGCGCAGGAACGAGATCGCCTCGATGTTCTCGTTGCCTCCCCACTGGTTCGGGATCCACTCGCCGTCCTCGCGCGAGTAGTCGAGGTAGAGCATGGAGGCGACGGCGTCCACCCGCAGCCCGTCGACGTGGTACTCCTCGAGCCAGTGGATCGCGGAGGACAGCAGGAAGCTGCGCACCTCGTTGCGGCCGTAGTTGAAGATGTAGCTCGACCAGTCGGGGTGGAAGCCCTGCCGCGGGTCGGCGTGCTCGTAGAGGTGGGTGCCGTCGAAGTCGCCGAGCGCGAAGTCGTCGGTCGGGAAGTGGGAGGGGACCCAGTCGAGGATGACGCCGATGCCCCGCTGGTGCAGGGTGTCGATCAGGTGCTTGAGGTCCTGCGGGGTGCCATAGCGGCTGGTGGGTGCGAAGAACCCGGTCGACTGGTAGCCCCACGAGCCGTAGAAGGGGTGCTCCATGATCGGCAGCAGTTCGACGTGGGTGAAGCCCATGGCCTCGACGTGGTAGGCCAGCGGCTCGGCGAGTTCGCGGTAGGTCATCGACCGCTCGCCGTGCTCGTCGACGGTGTGGCGCCAGGAGCCGAGGTGCAACTCGTAGACCGCCATCGGGGCGTCCAGCCGCTGACGTTCGCCGCGGGTGTCCATCCAGGCTGCGTCGTCCCACTCGTAGCTGGTGTCCCACACCTTCGACGCCGTGTGTGGGGGGGTCTCCGCGTGGACGGCGTAGGGGTCGGCCTTGTCCTTCGGGGTGCCGTCCGGGAGGACCAGCCGGAGCTTGTAGGCCGTGCCGTGCACCATGCCGGGCACGAAGCCCTCCCAGATGCCGGACACGCCCCGCGCCGCCAGCGGGTCGCTCGCCGGGTCCCAGCCGTTGTGATCCCCGACGACGGACACCGCCTGCGCGTTCGGGGCCCAGACCGCCACGTGGCAGCCCTCGACGCCGTCGACGGTGGTCGGGTGAGCGCCGAGCTTGCGCCACAACTGCAGGTGCGACCCCTCGTTGAACAGGTAGAGGTCGTCGTCGGTCAACAGCGACGTGGGCGCCGTGGCGGTGCTCTGGTCGCGCTTCTTCGGGGTCGCCATCGCGGTCACCTCTCCGGGGTGTCGAGGACCTGCTGGATGCCCGCCAGCGGGATGCCGACCCATTCGGGCCGGTTGTTCATCTCGTAGCCGAGCTCGTAGATCGCCTTCTCGAGCAGGAACGCGTCGAGCAGGATGCGGGTGTGGTCGGGGTCGGACGGGACGAACGCCTGGCCGGCCGCCACCGCGAGGTAGCCCTCGAGGAAGGCGGCGCTGTTCCACGCCAACCACCAGTCGAGCCAGGCGGCCAGCGACTCGTGGTTGGCCTGGCCGGGCGTCACGAGCCCGCGCTCGAGCTGGTCCTGGAGCGTGGTCGCGGCCGCGTACTGCAGGGAGCGCAGCATCCCGGCGACGTCGCGGAGCGGTGAGCGCTTCAAGCGGCGTTCCCCGAGCGGCCGGGCGGGCTCGCCCTCGAAGTCGATGATGACGAAGTCACGGCCCGTCCACAACACCTGCCCGAGGTGGTAGTCGCCGTGGGTGCGGGTGCGCACCGACTGGATGCGGGCCGTCGAGAGCTCCTTGAGCCGATCGAGGATCTCGTCCTCGCGTGCGATCAGTGCGCCCACCGCCGTGGCGGCGCTCGCTTCGGTCAGCGTCCCGAGGGCCCTGCGCGCGCCCCGCAGGCCCATGCGCACCGCGTTGCGGACCGACTGGTAGAGGCTGCGCTGGTAGAGCTGGGTCATCGGCTCGGGTGTGAAGGCCGGCTCGGGTGTGGTACGAGGCCCCGAACCCGGCGGGATCCCGGTGGCGAGCGCGGCGTGCATCTCGGCGGTGCGGCGCCCGAGGAGCCGGGTCTGCTGCAGGAACGGACCGGCGACGTCGTCGGCGAGGTCCGGGATGCCGTTGAGGGCCAGGATCAACGGGTGGGCGTTGCCCGCGGGGGCGGGTGTCCCCGCGTTGGGCGGCTCGGACACCACCCGCTCCGCGAACCGGCCGAGCTCGTCGAGCGTGTGCGCCCAGGCGTCGCCCTCGTTCGGGACGAACTCCTGCACCATCGCGAGGGTGCGTGGCTCCCCGCCGTCGGCCGGTTCGACGTCGAGCGTGCCGAGCAGCTCCGGGACGTGTGCCAACCCGGCGAGGTAGCGGCTGATCTCCACGTCGGGGGACACCCCCGGTTCGAGCCGCCGCAGCACCTTCATGAGGAACCGGTCCCCGAACAGGATGGACGTGTTCGACTGCTCGCCTCGCAGCGGATGCGGGTCGAGCTCGTCGGCGTCCTTGGCCGGCCCGAAGCCCGGCAGCCGGACGCCGAGCAGCTCGCCGTGCTGGCCCGCGTACCGGCGGCGGCGGCTGACGGTCGCGAGGAGCGCCTTGGCGGCCTCGGGGTCGGTCAGCGCGTCCATCAGGACGCCGGACTGTCCGCGCTGGCCCTGGCCCTTGACGGTGAGCAGGACCGACCGGGGGGCGACGGCGAGCAGGCGCCCGGCCTCCTCACCCTCGGCGAAGCGCACCGGGACGACGTACTCCTCCGGCTCGCCCTCGACGTAGTCGACCGAGGCGACGATGACGTGGAGCAGCTCGCGGTCCGTCGGGCCGATCGGGATGACGTCGACGATCGACACCCCACGGATCGTGCGCGCCTTGCCGCCGAACCATCGCTGCCGACGCAGCAGGTCGGGGAAGGCGGCCTCCAGCCGGCCGCGGCCCGGGCCGCGGAGCAGCGCGGTCCACTGCCCGGAGGTGGTCACGGACGGCAGATCGATCTCCACGGTCTCCCTGGGGGCGTCGGCGAACTGGGGCATCTTCGACAGCGAGATACGTGACGGCTCGCTTTCCAGCGCGAACCAGTGGTACTGGTAGGGACCGAGCGTGAGCACGTACGGCTGCTCGCGGATCTGCGGGAAGGTGGTGCGGCCGAGCATCTCGACGAGGACCCGGTCCTGGAACATCGACAGGTCGAGCTCGCAGGCCTGCGCGTAGCGCGAGAGGTTCGCCACGACCACGACCTCGTCGGGTGCGTCGTCGTCCTCCGCCTGGTAGCTGCGGAGGAACGCGAGCACCTTCGCGTTGTCGGGCGTGAGGAACTCGATCGTCCCACGACCGAACACCGGGTGGCGCTTGCGGAGCGCGACCATGCGCTTCATCCACCACAGCAGGCTGCGCGGGTTGTTGTGCTGGGCCTCGACGTTGACCGATTCGAAGTGGTACTCGGGGTCGATGATGGTCGGCAGGAACAACCGCTGCGGGTTGGCGCGCGAGAAGCCGGCGTTGCGGTCCGCGGACCACTGCATCGGGGTGCGCACGCCGTTGCGATCGCCGAGGTAGACGTTGTCGCCCATCCCGATCTCGTCGCCGTAGTACAGGATCGGGGTGCCGGGCAGGCTGAACAGCAGCGAGTTCATCAACTCGGTCAGCCGGCGGTCGTTGCCGAGCAGCGGGGCGAGCCGCCGACGGATGCCGAGGTTCACGCGCATGTCGCGCTCGCGCGCATAGGCGCGGTACATGTAGTCGCGTTCCTCGTCGGTGACCATCTCGAGCGTGAGCTCGTCGTGGTTGCGCAGGAAGATCCCCCACTGCGTGTTGTCCGGGATCTCCGGGGTCTGCTGCAGGATGTCGAGGATCGGGAACCGGTCCTCCTGCGCGACCGCCATGAACAGCCGTGGCATCAGCGGGAAGTGGAAGTTCATCTGGCACTCGTCGCCGTCGCCGAAGTAGGCGGCGGCGTCCTCGGGCCACTGGTTGGCCTCGGCGAGGAACATCCGCCCCGGGTGCCGGTCGAGGTGGGTACGCAGTTCCTTGAGGAAGTCGTGGGTCTCCGGCAGGTTCTCGCCGTTGGTCCCGTCACGTACGAACAGGTAGGGGATCGCGTCGAGGCGCATCCCGTCGACGCCGAGGTCCGCCCAGAAGTCGAGGACGCCCTTGACGGCCTGACGGACCTCCGGATTGTCGAAGTTGAGGTCCGGCTGGTGATGGAAGAAGCGGTGCCAGTAGTACTGCTCGGCCTCGCCGTGCCACTGCCAGTTCGAGGTCTCGAAGTCCTCGAAGATGATGCGGACGTCGCTCCACTTCTCCGGGCTGTCGCTCCACACGTACCAGTCGCGGTAGCGGCTGCCCTTCGGGGCGCGCACGGCCCGCTTGAACCAGGGATGTTGATCGGAGGTGTGGTTGATGACGAGCTCGGTGATCACCTTCAGCCCGCGCGCGTGCGCCTCCTTCACGAAGCGCTTGAACTGGCGCATCGTGCCGTAGTCGCGGTTGATCGCCGTGTAGTCGGCGATGTCGTACCCGTCGTCGCGCAGCGGTGAGGGGTAGAACGGCAGCAGCCACAGCGCGGTGACACCGAGGTCCTGCAGGTAGTCCAGCTTCTCGGTCAGCCCGGCGAAGTCACCGATGCCGTCCGCGTTCGAGTCGTGGAACGCGCGGACGTGCAGCTCGTAGATGACCGCGTCCTTGAACCAGTCGTTCGGGGTGTCCTCTGGACCCACTCGTCGGCTCCTCGTCTCGGCACCGGTGGCCGCTGCCGTCGCAAGACGACCCGCGACGCCCGGTCACGTGCTCAGCGGTACTGCTCGAAGTCCTGCTCGGTGCGATGGCGCGGGCGCACCTGGAAGATGTGGGCGGGCGTCACGTGCGGGTTGAGCTCGACGTAGTTGCGTCGGCCGTGCCACAGGAAGGTGCCGCCGCCGAACAGGTCGTGGACCTGGAACTCGCTGTCCTCGGGGACGCCGAGTTCACCGAGGTCGAGCCAGGTGTGGCCCGATTGCTGCCAGTGGGGGTCGAGGTTGACCACGACCAGGATCACGTCGTCGCCGCTGCCGTCACGCTTCGAGTACACCAGCAGTTGGTCGTTGTCGACGTGGTGGAAGCGCAGCGTGCGGTCCTGCTGCAGCGCCGGGTGCGCATGGCGGATGCGGTTGACCAGCGCGATCGCCTCGCGGAGCGACTGGGGCTGGTCGACGTCCCAGGTCTTGATCTCGAACTTCTCGTTGTCCAGGTACTCCTCGGCGCCGGGGCGTGCCTGCGACCACATCAGCTCGAAGGCGGGGCCGTACATCCCGTAGTTGGCCGTCAGCGTCGCCGCGAGCACGAGCCGCTGGACGTACATCGCGCGGCCGCCGTGCTGGAGCTGGTCGGTGAGGATGTCGGGGGTGTTCGGCCAGGAGTTCGGCCGGAAGAAATCGGCCACGTCGGTCTGGAACAGCTCGGTGTAGTACTCCTGGATCTCCCACTTGTGCCGGCGCCAGGTGAAGTAGGTGTAGGACTGGGTGAACCCGCGCATCGCGAGCTCGTACATCACCTTGGGACGCGTGAAGGCCTCCGACAGGAAGATCAGGTCGGGGTGCTCGCGAGTGAGCGCGTCGATGCACCACTCCCAGAACGGGAAGGACTTGGTGTGCGGGTTGTCGACCCGGAAGATCCGTACCCCCTGCTCGATCCAGTGGTCGAAGACGCCCTTGAGGGCCTGCCAGAGGCCCTCCGGGTCGCTGGTCTCGAAGTTCAGCGGGTAGATGTCCTGGTACTTCTTCGGCGGGTTCTCCGCGTACTGGATCGATCCATCCGGGCGCTGCTTGAACCACGTTGGGTGCTCGCTGACCCACGGGTGGTCGGGGGCGCACTGGAACGCGATGTCCAGCGCGAGCTCCAACCCGTGGTCCTTGCACGCCGCGATCAGGGCGCGCAGGTCCTCGGCGGTCCCGAGCTCCGGGTGGATCGCGGTGTGGCCACCCTCCGCCGAGCCGATCGCCCAGGGGGACCCGGGGTCGCCCGGCCCGGTGGTCACGACGTTGTTGCGGCCCTTGCGGTGGTCGCGCCCGATCGGGTGGATCGGGGGCAGGTACAACACGTCGAAGCCCATCCCGGCGACGTGCTCGAGCCGGTCGATCACGTCCCGGAACGTGCCGTGGCGTCCGGGGTCGGTCGACGCGGAGCGCGGGAACAGCTCGTACCAGCTCGAGTAGGCCGCCCGCTCGCGGTCGGCGCGCAGCTCGAGGACGTGGCGGTAGCGGACCTTGTGGTGGCGCGGGTCGACCTCGGTGCTGAGGTCGGCGAGCTCCTCGGACAGACCCGCGTCGACACGGGTCGCGAGGTCGAGGCCGCTGTCGGTCAGGGCCGCGGCCGTCTCCTGCAGCCGGCGCTTGGCCGCACCCTTCGCCCGCTTGGTCAGCGCCTGCACGAGTTCGGCGCCGACGGCGAGGTCGATCGCCTCGACCGTGCCGGCCTCCGCCTTCTTCGCGAGGTCACGACGCCAGGTGGCGACGTGGTCGACCCAGGCCACGATCGTGTAGCGGTAGCGCCCGGCCGAGGGCGGAACGAACGAGGCGGTCCACCGGTCGTTGCTCACGTGGCGCATCGGGACCTCGGACCACCCCCGGTCGTCCTCGTCGCGCCACCGCACCGCGGCCGCGAGCACGTCGTGCGAGTCGCAGACGATGTCGGCGTCGACGTCGACGGGACGTCCCGCGGTCGCCTGGGCGGGGTAGCGCCCGCCGAGGACCTCCGGCAGCACCCGCTGGATGCTGACCCGTTCGCGTGTCGCAGTCACCGTGATCGGTCCTTCCTCGTCGCTGTCGCCATGGGCGGACGGCCGCTGTCGGGGCCGCATCGTCAGGCGGTCCGGCTGGGTGGGCGCCTCGCGTCGCGGGCGAGGCCGCGGGGCGGCGCTCGCCGTGGGGGCGTGGTCCCTGGCCCTCCCGCGAAACGCTGATCACCGTCGTCGGGTGCGACGCTAGTGCGCGCGGGGCGCGCTGGCAGCAGGGAACCCCGGTCAGTCGTCGGCGCCCTTGCGCGCGGGCGGTGGGCCTTCGGCTCCCCGCCCCGTCGCCGTCGATGGGGTACAACGCGGCCATGCGACGCGGTCACGTCCTCAGCCTCCACCCGCCCGCCGATCCCGGCGGCGGGCGGCGGCTGCGCGTCCGGCTGGTCGACTGATGGCGCTCTACCGCGAGCAGGGCATCGTCCTGCGCAGCTACAAGCTCGGCGAGACCGACCGCATCGTGCACCTGCTCACGCAGGGACGTGGGAAGGTCCGCGCCGTGGCGAAGGGCGTCCGCCGGCCCGGCAGCCGCTTCGGAGGCCGGTTGGAGGCGTTCAGCCACGTCGACCTCCAGCTCTACGAGGGGCGCAACCTCGACGTGATCGCGCAGGCCGAGCTGCTCGCCCCCCACGCCGTCGTGCGCGAGGACTACGCCCGGTCGGCCGCGGCCTCGGTCATGTCCGAGGTGGTCGACGCGGTGGCGCAGGAGGGCGAGCGCGACAACGCCCTGTTCCTGCTGCTGCGAGCGGGCCTGCAGGCGCTCGCTGCGGCACCGGCCGACCCGGCGGTCTTCGTCGACGCGTTCCTGCTGCGGGTCGCCTCCATCGTCGGGTTCCACGCGGACACCGACGCCTGCGCCGTCTGTCGCCGAGCGGGACCGCACGGCTTCCTGTCGGTGAAGGCCGGGGGCAGTCTGTGCCCCGGGTGCGCGCCACCCGGGACCCGGATGGTCGACCTGGAGGTGCTCGAGGCCGTCCGCACGCTGGCGGCGGCGGGGGAGTGGGCCGTGCTGCCCCGTTTGGCTCGGGAGCGACCCCTCGCCCACGCGACCGCTGCCTCGTACACGCGTGCCTTCGTCGAGCACCACCTCGACCGGCGCCTGCGCTCCTACGACGTGGTCCCGCGGGGCTGACGTCGTGGCCGCGAGGGGTCCGCGTCGACGGCCAGCAGCCTCCGGTCGGTCCGCACCAGCAGCGGTCGCTCGGAGACCACGTCGGCCGGGCGACCCAGGTCCAACCACCAGCGCGTCGAACCCGACGTCAGCGACCACGCCGACACCTCGGTGTCGACGGCGACGACCACGGTCCTGCCGTCGGGCAACGCGACCGCGCGCGGGGTCGCAGCCAGGTCGAGTCGGTGCTCGACCGTGCCGTCGCGGCGTGAGAGGACCGTCACACCCGGCGTGGGATGGGTGTGCGCGACGGCGACGAGGTCGCGGTCGACCGCGAGGGGCAGCGGCCAGGACGCGACCGGCCCGAGCGGCACGGGCCCCATCACCTCGACCGCGAGCGGATCGACGAGGAGCAGTTCGGCGCCGCGGGGTCCGTTGGTGACGACCGCGGCGCCGTCGGCGTCCGACGCGACGGTCGTGACCCGACCGACGAGGCGGTGGTCGAGCAGCACGGTGCCGCGCCGGTCCAGGACGAGCAGCGCGGCGCCGTCGCCGGTGTCCTCGACCGCGACGAGGGTCGTCGACCCGAGCGGGTGGAGGCTCGCGACCCGGCCCGCCACCGTGTGCTCCCAGGCGGCCTCACCGGTGTTGCTCGACAGGCGGGCCAGCCGGTCGCGGCGCAGCGAGATCGGCGTGGTGAGGTACGGGCCGTTGGCCGTGACCCAGCCGAGACCGTCCGCCGGGACGGGGACCCGCCATGCCGCCGAGCCGGTGACCGACCGTGCCTCGAGCGCGCCGTCGTGCACGAGGAGCAGCCATGGTCCCGACGCCGCGGAGGCGCGGGGGCGACCGTCGAAGGCGCCGATGTCGCGTCCCGTCGCGAGGTCGACGAACGTCGTGACCCCGTCACCCGTGATCGGCAGGGTTGCCGCGACCGGGTCGTGGAACCGGGGCGGACCCGTCGCGGTGTGTCGCCAGGTCGGTCGCCCGTTGCCGGCGGCGAAGGTCCGGACGCGGCCGTCCTGCTCGGCGACCGCGACCGTCCAGCCGGCGGCGACGACGCTGCGCGGCTCCGCCCGGCCGAGCTGGGTGCTCCACCGCACGCAGTCGACCGGTCCGGTGTGGCCGCTGCACACCCCTCCTGCCGAGGGACCGTCGGGGGTGGGGTCGTCCGCCTCGCGTGGGCGGGGGACCGTGTCGGCTCGGGGGAGCAGCACCGCGCCCGGCGCGTCCGCGGCGACCGTGCCCGTCACGCGCTCGGCGAGGTCACGGTCGTCCGGGGACAGTGCACGGATCCCGAGCACGGCCGCCAGCACGGCGACGCCGATGGCGAGCGTGACGCCCGCCGGGCGCGGGAGCGCGCGAGGGACGGTCGTACCCCTCGTTGCAGGAGCGCGTCGTGAGCCGGCGGTACCCGCGAGCCCTTCGCCGCAGTGGCCGCAGAAGCGGGCCGAGCGGGAGGAGGTCGTCCCGCAGGCGCGGCACCCCTCGTCCCGGCGCATCTGGTCGGCTCCCGTCCGTCCCGGGAGCGTACGGCGCCCGGTCGCCCTCCGGATCGGGCGGGTGCGCGGACCGGTCCGCGAGAGGGCTCGGTGCCGCTGGCTCGACCCTCCGGTCAGCCGGGCGCGTGTGCCCACGGCCCGAGCAGGTGCCGGCGACCACCGACGACCAGTGGGTCGAGTCCGACGAGCACCGAGGCGTCGCTGGTCCGCCAGCGCGGCTCTCCGGTCGCGAGCGACACCCCGGCCACCGCGCCCTCGCCCTGCAGCACCCCGAGGTCGCCGTGGGCGCCGATCAGCAGCAGGCCGGGTACGGCCGCCGCCGCTCGGCCGGCGTCGGAGAGGATCGCGCCGGTGCTCAGGTCGAGCACGGCGGCGCGGCCCGCGACGCGTCGGTCGACCGCCAGCACCCGGCCGTCGCTGGTCGGTGCCACCTCGACGCAGCAGCTGGCGTCGGGCTCGTCGCCGGGCAGGGTGGTACGCCACCGCTCGGCACCGTCGGGCGCCAGGGCGATGACCTGGGTGCGCCGAGCCGTGTCGGCCAGCACGAGCGTGCCGTCGTCGGCGGCTGCCCACCAGGACACCGTCGCCGCGCCGGTCGCGACCACGGCGCCGGTGGCGGCGTCGCGGAACCGGGGGCCGTCCGTGCCGCGGGTCACCACGAGGTCACCCGCACGGCCGACGAGGTCTTCGTCCGGACCCAGCCCGACCGACCAGCGGGGGCCGTCCGCGCCGGCTCTCCATCCCTCGAGGTCGCGGTCCAGGGTCAGCAGCACGAGCGTCTCGCCCACCCCGATCGAGCGTCCCGGGAGCTCACGGACCCAACGCACCGCGCCGGTCCGGCCGTCCAGCGCCACGACGCCGGCGCCCGCGCCCCCGGCGAGCAACACCCCGTCGGCGTCCCCGGCGACGGCCCGCGCCCCGGCGGTCGGGATCGGCACGGTGACGTCCCACCGGGCGCGGCCGTCGGCGGGATCGAGCCCGACGACGCGTGCACCGGCGGTGCCCACCACGATCAGGTCCTCCAGCACCACCGCGTGGGCCGCTTCGTCGCCGACCTGGGCGCTCCAGCGGCGCTCGCCGGTGTCGCCGTCGATCGCCAGCACGCGGCCGCCGCTGGTGCCGACCACGACGTCGCGCCCGTCGGCGACCAGCGAGGTCAGCGGGTCCGCGACGGCCAGCCGCCACCCGTGGCAACCGTCGCAGTCGAGCAGCGAGGAGCCGGCGGTGGGTCTCGCCTCGTCGCGTCCGGCGTCCGCAGCGGCCCCCGGCAGCTCGACCGCGTCGCGGTCGTCGGCCGGGCCGGGCGGTGCTGTCCGCGAGGCACGTGGCGCGGCAACGAGGAAGACCGCCAGCGCGCCCAGCGCCGCGAGCAGCAGGACGAGCACGACGACGAGCCGGCGGCGCGGTGCGAGCCGCTCGGCCCGCGCCGAGGACGAGGGCAGGGGGCCGCCGCAGCGGCCGCAGTAGCGCGCCTGCGAGTCCCGCCACGGCGCGCCGCACACGGGACAGCGGAGTGACCGGTCGGGTGGCATCGCGACGAGGGTAGGGGCGCTGCCCTCGACTAGGGTCGCGCCAGCGTCGGCGAGGAGTCACCGGTGGAGGGCCCGCTGCTCGCCCAGCACGGGGTCGACCCGGCTCGGGTCCCGGGGCACGTCGCGATCATCATGGACGGCAACGGTCGCTGGGCCAACCAGCGGGGACTGTCGCGCAACGCCGGCCACGAGGCGGGGGAGCGGGCGCTGCTCGACACCGTCGAGGGCGCGCTCGCCCTCGGCATCCGGGACGTGACCGTCTACGCGTTCTCGACCGAGAACTGGCGTCGGCCGCCGTCCGAGGTGCGCTTCCTGCTCGGGTTCAACGAGTCGTTGCTGGTCCGGCGTGCCCAGGAGCTGCACGAACAGGGCGTCCGCGTCCGCTTCATCGGGAGGCGCGGCCGCCCGGTCCCTCGACGGCTCGTCAACCTGATGGAGTCCACCGAGGCGTTGACCCGGGACGATCGCCGGATGACGTTACGGGTGGCGTTCAACTACGGCGGGCGCTCGGAGCTGGCCGACGCGGCCGCGCGGGTCGCGGCAGACCACGCCGCGGGTCGGCTCGCGAAGGTCGACGAGGACGCGGTCGCCACCCGCCTCTACGACCCGGACATGCCAGACGTCGACCTGCTGGTCCGGACCTCCGGCGAACAGCGGGTATCCAACTACCTGCTGTGGCAGGCCGCCTACGCGGAGCTCGTGTTCACCGCGACGTTGTGGCCGGACTTCGACCGCCACGAGCTCGCCCGTTGCGTCGCGGCCTACCAGGCGCGCGACCGGCGCTTCGGTGGGGCGGTCGACGCACCGGCGGTGCTCCCCACCGAGCTGCCCACCGATGGCGAGGTGGAAGGCGAGGTCGGTCCAACCTCGCCGCCCCCACCGCCACCGAGGGGCCGTGGGCGCTGAGCCGGAACTCAGGGGTTGATCGTCGAGGGACACCGGTCGGGCGCATCGGTCCCGGGGGCGAGCGGCGGCATCGCGTTGGGCAGAACGGGTCTCGTTCTCGGTGTGGGTGACCCGGTCCCGGTTGCTCGGGGAAAGCACGTGCGGTTCGAGCAGAGGCAGCAGCCCTTCGTCATCCTGCGGTTCAGCGGACGTTCCGCCGGTGGTGACGGCAGCAAGGACCGCAACCGCGACTTCCACGCCTCGCGCACGACCCGATGGCGACAGGCCGTGGACCGGCTCGTCGTCGAAGCTCACCGCATGGGCGTCCCAGAACCCCGCGACCCGCTCGCGCACGCTGTCGGTGCGGGCCGGCGCCGGGGTAGCGAGAACGGGCGTGCCGCTGTGGCTGCCTCCTTGATTGCTTCCGGTCTGCCTCCCCTCGTCACGGACGGTCGTTATTCTGCATGAGGTGGGAGTGAGGCACCGTGGGCGACGCGGACACGATCGAGCAGGGTCGGGCGGCTTTCGTCCGCCGGGCCTGGAGTCAGGCTCACCGGTGGCTGTCGGCAGCGGATGCCGAGGGGACCGTGGGGCCCGAGGACCTTCAGCGGCTGGCCGTGAGCGGTTTCCTCACCGGACGAGACGAGTCCGCGGAGGACGCCTGGGCGCGTGCCCATCAGGCCTTCCTCGACCGGGGCGACGTCGAAGCGGCGGTGCGGTGTGCCTTCTGGCTCGGGATGGTGCTGATCACGGGACGGGGCGAGGAGGCACGGGGCGGTGGGTGGATCGCCCGTGCCCAGCGGCTGGTGGAGGACCCCGGGCTGCATGACACCGCCGTGCGCGGTTATGTTCTGCTTCCCATGGCGCTGCGTGAGTTGGACGCCGGGGACCCTGGGCTGGCTCGTGATGCCTTCGTCGAGGCGGCCGAGATCGGTCAGAGGTTCGGCGAAGCCGATCTGGTCGCCCTCGCGCGGCTGGGCCAGGGCCAGTCACTGATCCGCATGGGCGCGGCGCGACACGGGGCGGAACTACTCGACGAGGTCATGGTTGAGGTCGAGGGCGATCGTGTGTCACCGCTGACGGCCGGCATCGTCTACTGCGCAGTGATCCTGGCGTGCCAGCAGATCTTCGACCTTCCGCGGGCCCAGGCGTGGACGCGGGTGCTCAGCCGCTGGTGCGACGAGCAGCCCGATCTGGTCCGCTTCCGTGGATCGTGCCTGGTCCATCGGTCCGAACTCGCGGCGCTGCGGGGCGATTGGGACACGGCGGTTGCCGAGGCAGACCGCGCCTGCAAGCGCCTGGCGGATCCGCCCGACCCGGCCGTCGGGCTGGCGTGGTATCAGCGGGCCGAGCTGCACCGGATGAAGGGCCAGCTCTCGTCTGCCGAGACCGCCTACGAGCACGCCGCAACACGAGGGCATGATCCCCATCCTGGCCTCGCGCTGCTGTGGCTGGCCCAGGGCCGCACCGAGGCTGCAGCAGCCGCTATCCGCCGAGTCATCGGGGACCGTCGTGACCCGTACCCCGGGGTGGTCGATGAGGTCGCGGGGCCCCGAACGCGTGCCGAGATGCTGGCAGCGGCGGTGGAGATCCTGCTGGCCGCAGGGGACGCAGCGGCAGCCGGCGTAGCCGCCGACGAGCTCCAGCGGATGGCCGAGCAACGCGAAACGCCGCTGTTCACGGCAGTGACTGCGCGGGCGCTGGGGATGGTGCTCCTCGCCCGGGATGAACCGGCCGAGGCCCTCGAGGTGCTCGACCGTGCGCGAGCCTGCTGGGTGGAGCTCCAGGCCCCCTATGAGACGGCCCGCACCCGCGTGCTCGTGGCCCGTGCCTTGCGGAAGCTCGGCGACGGTGACACGGCGTCGATCGAGGTACGAGCCGCCGCGGAGGTGTTCGGCGAGGTCGGGGCGGCGCTCGATCTCGAACGCCTCGAGACCGCGACCGGAGGGGATGCCGCGAACCCGGTCGCGGAATTGACCGCACGAGAGATCGAGGTGGTCCGGTTGGTGGCCGCCGGGCGCACCAACCGCGAGATCGCCGAACGGCTGGTCATCAGCGACAAGACCGTGGCCCGCCACCTGCACAACGTCTTCACCAAGCTCGAGCTACCGAACCGCTCGGCCGCCACCGCGTGGGCGTACGAGCACGACCTGGTGTAGGGCGACGGCCCGCTTCAGCCGCGTGGTCTCCACCGGATGGTGTAGAGGGCGTGATCGCGAAGTTGCGTGGTTCGCCCGATGCAGCCCCCAGCGGGCTGTCCGTAGCGTGATCTGACACACGTTGCCGCTGCTCGAAGGAGCTCTTGTGAACCACCGCGAAGCACATGCCGTCGTCCTCGGGGCTGGCCTGGCCGGGCTGGTCCACGCTGTACCGCTGGCCACCCGCTTCGACCGCGTGACGCTCGTCGACCGAGACATCCTGCCCCGCGGCGCCGAGCACCGCGGCGGTGTCCCGCAAGGCCACCACGTCCACCTGCTCGTGCCCGGCGGCGTGACCCGGATGGAGGCGCTGCTGCCTGGCGCGGTCGCAGAGATCGCTGCACGGGGTGGGTACCTCATCCCGGCACCCGAGTGGCGGTTCCACATGGGCGGCGACCAGCTGCGGCTCGAGGACGACAGCCTGCGAGTCGCGGGGGCGACCCGGCCACTGCTGGAGGCCGTGGTCCGCGATCGGGCGCTCGCGATGGAAGGCGTCGAGCTGCTGGACGGCTGGACCGCCCGCGAGCTGACCACAACCGACGACCGCACCTGCGTGACCGGCGTACGGCTGCGGTCACAAGCGGACCCGGACGAGCATCTCACCCTGGACGCCGATTTGATCGTCGACACCACCGGGCGCGGGTCGCCATCGCCCCGGTGGCTGACCGCGTTGGGGTACGAGTCGCCGAAGGAGGAGCGCCTGCAGGTCGACGTGCACTACGCCACGCGCCTGTTCCGCCGTGACCCGGGCGACCTCGGCGGCTGCCGCCACGTGCTGGTTGACGTGCCGCCGGATGATCGTCGAGGCGGGGTCGCCTTGGCCGTCGAGGACGACCGGTGGCAGGTCACACTGATCGGGATGCTGGGCGAGCGCCCACCGACCGAGCTCGACGGGTTCACGCAGTACGCAGCCAGCCTCTGGAGCGACGACCTCCACCAGATCATCGACGGGGCGACGCCGCTCGACGAGGGTGCGCAGCGGGCCTTCCCGTCCTTCTCCTGGCAACGCTACGACCAGCTGGCATCGCTGCCGCAGCGATACCTGGTCAGCGGCGACGCGGTCTGCTCCTTCGACCCGCGCTTTGGGCAGGGCATGACCGTGGCGATGGCCGAGGCAGCCGCGCTCGGTGAGATCCTCGACCAGCACGGCCTCGACGACATCGGTCGTCGAGTCCTCTCGGCGAGCCAACCCGTGGTCCAGGAC
The DNA here is from genome assembly GCA_007133465.1 of Nitriliruptoraceae bacterium. Classification (GTDB taxonomy): domain Bacteria; phylum Actinomycetota; class Nitriliruptoria; order Nitriliruptorales; family Nitriliruptoraceae; genus SLMP01. The sequence continues at coordinate 34,489 of SLMP01000013.1, forward strand.
GCCTGGGATCTGGCGACGGGAGCCGATCTCGCTCACCCCGAGGTCCAGGGACCGAGGCCGCTGCCCTGGAAGCTGAACACCGCGTACATGCAGCGGCTGCTCCCCGTCGCCCACCGCGAACCCGAGGTCGCGGCCGCTCTCATCCGCGTCGTCGGGATGATCGATCGCCCCCAGCAGCTGATGTCCCCGAGAACGCTCTGGCGCGTGCTGCGCGACGGCCGGGCCCCCGAAACCACGTCGGCAGAGACCCACGCCACGACCAGGGCATGACCGCACTGCAGCACCGACGACTGGCTGACTTCTGTCCGTTCTCTGATCCTCCCGGCGATGAGTCTGGATCACCCATGCCGCCCATGCGTGGCCCCGTTCTTCACCTTGACCGCTCTGGCTGAGGCTCCGTGTCACGGCTACGGGATCATCGGCCGGGTCGTTGAGCTATCGAACGGTGTCGTACGGCTCAGGCCGGGGACGTTGTACGGGGCGTTGGACCGTCAGGTGGATCAGGAGCTGGACGTCCTCGATCGGGAGGAGGTCGAGGCCGGTCGGTTGCGTCGGGCGGCGCCCTGGGCCTCACCACGGGAGTGCTCGCCGGCTTCGCCGTCATCGCGTGGGCGCTGGTCCTCTCCCGCTCGGGCAACCCCAACAGCGGCCCCCACCTCACCACCTGACCCCACGACAGCGTCCGACCGGCAGCCGTCGCAGCACCACGATCACAAGCCCGCCCGCACCCTGACACGCTGTCAAAGGGGATCGACGTCCCGCTCGGCAGCGCGAGCGCCGTGCCTGCCGGTCCGCGACTACGGACCCGCGGGCAAGGTCCGTACTGGATCTCCGGTTCTCACGCTGGTCGCGACCGGGTGGTCGTTGCAGCCGTCTTGAGGGCGCTGCGAGGAGTCGACGAGGCACTCGGGAGACTCTTGGGTTCTCCCGGGCGGGTTGTTCAGTCGGCGAGATGCGAATCGAAGAAGTCACCCACCTGGGCGATGGCTTGCCGGGCCTCTCTGACCAGCGGGGCCATGAGTTGCCAGACGTGCCACATGTCCGGTTCCGTCACCAGACGCACGTCCACGCCCTCTTCCCTTGCCCTAGCGGCGAAACGGGTGCTGTCGTTGTAGAGCATCTCGTTGCCGGAAGCCTGGATCAGCGTCGGCGGCAGACCCGCAAGGGAACCGTAGATGGGGGACATGACCGGGTCAGTCGCGTCCTGCCCGCCGGCATACCATCGAGCGCAGCGGGTGAAGGTTTCGGGCAGGATGAGTATCTCGCTGTTTCGGTTGGTCTGCATGCTCTCGCTGGCTCCGCTGACATCCAGCCAGGGGCTGAGCAGGACCAGGCTCGACGGCATGGGCAGACCTTCCGCGCGCGCGGCCTGCAGGGTGGCCACGGAGATCCCACCGCCGGCGGAGTCGCCTGTGACGGCGATCTTGTCGTTGGGGTAGCGGTCGAGCATGGCCTTGTAGGCCTGCAAGCCGTCCTCCGCTGCCCCGGGGCATGGGTGGTCCGGCGCAAGCCGGTATTCGGGGATGTACACCGGCGCGCCAGCGGCCTTCGCGTAGCGGCCACCCAGGCTGGCGTAGCGACTGGCCCTTCCGAAGACATAGCCGCCACCATGGAACATCAGGATGCCCCGACCGGTCGTGTCTGCATTGCCGGTGCCCACGCGAACGGTGCGAATTCCATTCAGGCGGATCTCCTCGCGCCGGGTACCCAGGCTCGGCAGCAGCAGTGTCGCCGCCAGAGCAAACTCATCACGCAGTTCTTCAGGCGTGTTCGCAGCGGCGAGCCGCTTGCCGATCATCTTCACGATCGGGCGGGTGGCATGGGCGCCCAGGCTTGGCATCGACCACTCCTCTCGACTCCTTGCCGATCCTTTGGCGTCCGAACCCGGGCTCTCCCGGCACCGGTAGGGGGGCGGGAGCGTCCCGGCGGTGATCGATCACGCGCTTCTCGAGGGGTCGGGTCTGCCCCGCGTTCAGGCCGGCCGCTGACGCGCCGGCCCGCCGACCGGCGTCGCGCCGGGTTCGGGATCGCCCATGGCGGCTGATCGCTGCCGCGCAGCGGTGTCGGTGGCGCTGGTCGTGTCGTCGTGCTGGCGACACGCTCGGTCGAAGTTCGGTTCTA
>SLMP01000028.1 GCA_007133465.1 Nitriliruptoraceae bacterium
CGCCGGTGGCAACGTAGGGTCGACGGAGATCGGCTTCTCAGCGGTCGAGCGACGACGTGGAGCTGACCGTCGCGTCGCCCCGTACCGGCGGGCCTCACCCGCGTTCGCCGTCACCACCCACCGATACCTTCGCCGCCATGACGACCTCTGCCTCCGATGCCTTCGCGGCGCGCAACGACGCAGCGCGTGGCCGCCTGCACCGCTACCTCGGCGGCCAGACGCCCTTCCGCGTCGTCAGCGACTTCCAGCCGTCCGGCGACCAGCCGACGGCCATCGACACGATCGTGGAGGCGTTCCAGGCGGGGGAACGGGCGGTCACCCTGCTCGGCGCCACCGGGACCGGCAAGACCTTCACCGCGGCCAAGGCGCTCGAACAGCTGCAGCGGCCGTGCCTCGTGATGGCGCCGAACAAGACCCTTGCGGCGCAGCTCGCCAACGAGTTCCGGGAGTTCTTGCCGGACAGCGCCGTCGAGTACTTCGTCTCCTACTACGACTACTACCAGCCCGAGGCCTACATCCCCTCGAGCGACACCTACATCGAGAAGGACTCGTCGATCAACGACGAGATCGACCGGCTCCGCCACCGCGCGACGATGGCGCTGCTGTCCCGACGTGACGTCGTGGTAGTGGCGTCCGTCTCGTGCATCTACGGCCTCGGCTCGCCCTACGAGTACGAGGAAAAGGTGCTGTGGCTGCGCACCGGCGAGGAAGCCGGGCTCGATGCCTCGATGCGCAAGCTCGTCGACCTGCAGTACTCCCGCAACGACCTCACGCTCGTCCGCGGGACCTTCCGGGTGCGAGGCGACACCCTCGAGGTGTTCCCGGCCGACGCCGAGATGGGCGTGCGGGTGGAGTTCTTCGGTGACGAGGTCGACCGTATCGTGCGGGTCGACCCCGTCACGGGCGAGGTCAGCAAGCCGATCCAGCAGACCGCGGTGTTCCCGGCGTCCCACTACGTCTCGTCGCGGGAGGCGCTCGAGCGGGCGGTCACCGGCATCGAGGCAGAGCTCGCGGAACGGCTCGCCGACCTCGAGAGCCGCAACCAGCTGCTCGAGGCGCAGCGCCTGCGGATGCGGACCAACTACGACCTGGAGATGATCCGCGAGGTCGGGTTCTGCAACGGCATCGAGAACTACTCGCGCCACTTCGACGGCCGGTCACCCGGGGAGCCGCCGTACACCCTGCTCGACTACTTCCCGTCGGACTTCCTCGTCTTCCTCGACGAGTCGCACGTCACCGTTCCGCAGATCGGTGGGATGTACGAGGGCGACCGGTCGCGCAAGGACACGCTGGTCGAACACGGCTTCCGGTTGCCGTCCGCTCGCGACAACCGGCCGCTGACCTTCGACGAGTTCCTCCAGCGCATCGGCCAGCGCCTGTTCGTCTCCGCGACGCCCGGGCCCTACGAGCGGCGGGAGTCGGACACCATCGCGGAGCAGGTGATCCGGCCGACCGGGCTGGTCGACCCCGAGGTGATCGTGAAGCCGACGACGGGGCAGATCGACGACCTGATGGAGTCGATCCGTCAGCGCACGGAACGCAAGCAACGGGTGCTCGTGACCACGCTGACCAAGAAGATGGCCGAGGACCTCACCGACTATCTGCTCGAGAACGGCGTGCGGGTGCGCTACCTGCACTCCGATATCGACACGGTCGAGCGCGTGGCGATCCTGCGCTCCCTCCGGCTCGGCGAGTTCGACGTCCTCGTCGGCATCAACCTGCTGCGGGAGGGCCTCGACCTGCCGGAGGTGTCGCTCGTCGCGATCCTCGACGCGGACAAGGAAGGCTTCCTGCGCTCCGCGACCTCCCTGATCCAGACGATCGGCCGCGCCGCCCGGAACGTCGACGGGCAGGTCGTGATGTACGCCGACCACGTCACCGCGGCCATGCGCGCCGCCCTCGAGGAGACCGAGCGCCGCCGCGAGAAGCAGCTGGCCCACAACCTCGAGCACGGCATCGACCCGCAGACGGTCCGGAAGCGCGTCGGCGACATCATCGCGGCGGTCCGCGCGGAGGAGCTCGGTGAGGACTACCGGCCCGACGAGTCACCCACCTCGCTCGCCGCGGTCACCGCCGACGCGGGCGAGCTTCCCGTCGAGGAGCTCGAGGCGCTGATCCGCCGCCTCGAGGAGGAGATGCACGAGGCGGCCGCGGAGCTGCGGTTCGAGTACGCGGCTCGCCTGCGCGACGAGGTGGCCGAGCTCAAGCGGGAGCGCAGCGCCATGCGCGCTGCGAACGTCTGACCTGACGCGCCGTGCATGCTGACCCGACCGCTGCAACGCTCCGTGACCCGGTCTAGCCTCGGGTCGGATGTCGGCGCTCCCGCGCCGGCCGTTCGTGGGGCAGCCGGAGACGACGATGCAGGCCGACCGCAGCGCCGAGCGGATCGGTGATGGGCGGGGCTCAGACCCGTCTGCGGCGATCCTGATCTGTGATGGGCTGCGGCGCGCGTTCGGCGCGATCCAAGCCGTCGACGGGATCGGGTTCACCATCAGCCCCGGTGAGACCTACGGGCTGCTCGGACCGAACGGGGCGGGCAAGACCACGACGATCTCCATGATCGCAGGGCTCCTGCGCCCCGACGACGGGGAGATCACCGTCGTCGGCCGTCGCATGACCCCCAACTCGACGCGTGCCAAGGCGGAGGTCGGGTTGGTCCCGCAGGACCTCGCGATCTACCCCGACCTCTCGGCGCGAGAGAACCTCGTCTTCTTCGCGCGGCTCTACGGCCTGGATGCCGCGCGTCGGCGGGAACGCTGCGACGAGGTGCTGCGCGTCATCGGGCTCGCCGAGCGGGCCGACGACCGGGCGGACACGTTCTCCGGCGGCATGAAGCGGCGGCTCAACATCGGCATCGGGCTGTTGCACGAACCGCGCCTGCTGATCCTCGACGAGCCGACCGTCGGGGTCGACCCGCAGTCCCGCAACGCGATCCTGGAGTCGGTGGAACACCTCGCCACGGAGGGCATGGCGGTCCTCTACACCACCCACTACATGGAGGAGGCCGAGCGGCTCTGCGATCGCATCGCGATCGTGGACGAGGGGCGGATCGTCGCGGAGGGCACCCGGCCGGAACTCGTGGCCACGATCGGCAGCCTGGATGTCGTCCGGCTCGAGGTGGCGGGGGACACCGTGCGGGCGAAGGCCGCACTCGAAGCTCACGACGAGGTCACCTCGGTGGACACCGACGGCACCGCGATCGTCTGCCTGCTCCCCGGCGCGGCCCGAGCGCTGCCGCAGCTGCTCGCTGCGGTGGCTGCGACGGAGGCGACCGTGACCGCCGTCGAGGTCCGCGTGCCCGACCTCGAGGACGTCTTCCTGCACCACACCGGCAAAGCACTGAGGGACTGACGTGCTGCGTGCCGCGTTGCTGATCCTCGGCAAGGACCTGCGTCTGCGGCTGCGCGACCGCAGCGTGCTGCTGTTCGGCGTGATCGTCCCCCTCGGCCTCACCGTCGTCTTCTCGTTGATCTTCCCGGAGATGGACGAGTTCGAGCTGCCTGCTGCCGTGGTGGACCTGGACGGGGGACCGATCGGCGCCGCCTTCGCGGACGAACTCCTCCCGGAGCTCGTGGCCGCGGAGGTGGTGGTCGAGGTGCCCGCCGCCGACGAGGCCGCGGCTCGGGCGCTGCTCGCCGACGGTGACATCTCGGCCGCCTGGATCCTGCCGGAGGGCATGAGCGACGCCGTCGCCGCCGGCCGCGGCGCACGGATCGAGGTGCTCGTCAATCCGGACCGTGCGTTGGCCGCCGAGGTCGCGCAGGGGGTCGCGCGAGGGTTCGCGACCCGGATCGACGAGGTGACCCTCGCGGTGGCCACGGCGGCCGTCTCGGGCGTACCGGCCGACCAGCTCGAGGCGGTGGGGCAGCGCGCGGCCACCAGCCCGCCGCTCGTCACCGTCGAGCCGCTGGTCGCGCAGGACGCGCAGCTCGACCCGATCAGCTACCTCGCCGCCGGCATGGCCGCCTTCTTCGTGTTCTTCACCGTGCAGTACGGGGTGACGGGGCTGCTGGAGGAACGTCAGCAGGGCACGATGCCGCGGCTCCTCGCGGCGCCGATCCCGCCCGCGTCGATACAGATCGGCAAGGCGGCCGGCGCGTTCCTCCTCGGGGTCGTGTCGACGACCGTGCTCGCGGTCGGGTCGCGGCTGCTCCTCGGCGCGTCGTGGGGTCCCCCGGTCGGGACGGCGATCCTGATCGTCGCACTGGTGATCGCCGCCACCGGCCTGATGGCGTTCGTCGGCAGCTACGCCCGCACCGCCGAACAGGCCGGCAACCTGCAGTCGATCGTGGCGGTGAGCCTCGGCATGCTCGGCGGGGTCTTCTTCCCGATCGGGGCGGGGTGGCTGGCCACCGTGGCTGCCGTCTCCCCGCACGGCTGGTTCCTGCGGGGTCTCGGGGCCCAGGTCGCCGACGGCGACTGGCGTGCCGTGCTGCCGGCTGCCGGCGCGATGGTGCTCTTCGGCGTCGTCGCGGCGGTCCCGGCGGTCCTGCGGCTGCGGAAGGCGATCCGGTGGTGAGGCTCGCCGCGATCACCCGGGTGGAGCTCGTCCGGCTCCTGCGCGACCGGTCGAACCTGTTCTTCGTCCTGGTACTTCCGCTGCTGCTCGTGGTGCTGATCGGCGCGCAGTTCGGCGGCTCCTTCGACGCGCGCATCGGCGTGGTCGGCCCCGACGGGGATGCGGCCGTCGATGCGGTCGTGGCCGACCTCGATGCCCGTGACGGCATCGCGACCGTCGCCTACACCGACCGAGAGCTGCTGCTCGACGAGGTGGAGCGCAACCTGCTGAGCGCCGGGCTCGTGCTTCCCGACGACGTCTCGGACACGCTCGCCGCGTCCGAACCCGTCGAGGTCGCGTTCATCGCCCAACCGGACGCCGGGTCGCAGTCCCTGCGGTCGGTCGTGGAGGCGGCGCTGGCGGAGCACGCCGCGATCGCCGGCGCGGTGGCCGCGGCGGCCTCGGAGAGCCAGGTGCCGCCGGAGGAGCTGGGGGCGACCGCGGCGGACCTGCGCGAGGGACTCCCTCGGGTCGAGGTCGCGACGGTCGCCGTCGGCGGCGACGAGCTGGCGCAGGAGTTCGCGGGCCTCGGCCAGTTCGACCTCGGGGCGTCGACCCAGCTCGTGCTGTTCACCTTCCTGACCGCCTTGACCGGGAGCGCGGCGCTGATCCAGACCCGCAAGCTGGGCGTGGCGACGAGGATGGCGTCCACACCCACGTCGATCGCGTCGATCCTCGGCGGGCAGGCCGCCGGACGCATCGCGGTGGCGCTGTTCCAGGCCGGCTACATCGTCGTGACCACCTTGCTGCTGTTCCAGGTCAACTGGGGTGCGCCGACGGCCACGGCGGCGGTCGTGCTGCTGTTCTCGATCGCCGCGGGGGCGGCCGGCATGCTGATCGGTTCGATCGCGAACAACGATGCCCAGGCGGGCGGGCTCGGCGTCGGGTTGGGGATCGGGTTGGCGGCCCTCGGCGGGAGCATGGTCCCGATCGAGTTCTATCCCGAGGGGATGCGAGTGATCGCCGCCGTCACCCCCCACTACTGGGCCAACCAGGCGATGGCCGAGATCATCCGGCGCGACGGGACGATCGTCGACGTCCTCCCGCAGCTCGGCATGCTCGCCCTGTTCTGCGTCGTGCTGCTGGCCCTGGCATCCTGGCGGCTGTACCGGGCCCTGATCCGCTGAGCGGCACGCACCGGCCCGGCCGTTGCCGCTGGACCGTGCCTGCGCGACGGCACGACGGGTGGGCAAGCTAGGCTCGCAGGCCGGTGGTTGCTCCCGACGCCCGAAGGCCGTGCCCAATGACCGACGTCCTCTACCAGGTCCACATGTGGCTCGCCTACGCCACGACGGTCGCCGTGCTGGTCGGCGCGCTGATGGGGTTCGGTCGGGCGAAGGACGCCCGTGAGTTCTCGTCCGGTGCGTACGTACTCCCGATGGTGCTGCTCGACATCGTCGTGACGTTCGGTCTGGTGCTCTACGTCGTGTCGCAGGCGTGGCAGGGACGGCCGGAGATCGCCTACGTCCACCCCGTGCTCGCGGTCATCGCCCTCGGTCTGGGCCACGCGCTGCTCGGTCGGGCGAAGCAGCAGCGGATGGCCGTCGACGCGCACCGGACGGCAGCTCGGGGGCTGCTGTTGGCGCTGCTGTTCATCTTGGCTGCGATCGGCGTGGCGAGCGCCCCGCCGTTCCTCTAGGCCGCTACCCATGGCGAGGATCGACCGGTTCACGACCCGCGTGCAGGCGGAGCTCGCTTGCGGGCTGCTCATCGCGAACGGCTTCGACGCGATCGTGCTGGCGGACGACGCGGGCGGCAACCGGCCGGAGATCAGCTTCGGGATCGGCGGGACGGTGGTCGTCGTGCCCGACCAGCAGCACGACGAGGCGTTGGCCCTGCTGGACGCCGTCTTCGACGCCCCGATCGACTTCGAGGGTGCCGTGGAAGACGAGGGTGCCGTCGAGGACGAGCGGCCGTGAGCCAGGCCCGATCCTGTCGCTAGCCGAACAGCGTCAGGATCATCGAGCGGGAGCTCACCAGGAACCAGGCGAGCACCACCATCAGGCACGCGCCGGCGACGGCGAGGCGCAGCTGTCGGAGGTACTGGCGAAGGCCCATGCCGGGAGTATGCCAGCCCCGGCGAAGGCGGGCTCAGTACCCGGCGCCCCGCTCCTCGGCGAGCGCCTCGGCCAGGGCGTCCCGCTCCGCCTCGAGCTGCTCCACGAGCTCCGCGAGCTGATCGCGCTCGGCCGTCAGCTCGGCGACGAGCTGGACGAGCTGGTCCGGCGTCGCGGCGAGCAGCTCCTCTCGCGACGGTCGGCGTGCCCGGCCCTCTCGGAACGGGTCGGTCATCGCTCATCCTCCCTGGCGGCCGTCACCATCCGCGGGCGCGCCACGCCGCGAGGTGTGGGCGCTCGGCACCGATGGTGGTGTCGTCCCCGTGCCCCGGGTAGACCCACGTGTCGTCCGGCAGCCGATCGAATACCTCGCGTTCGAGGCCGTCCATGATCAGGCGGAAGCGTTCGGGGTCCCCCCAGGTGTTGCCGGGTCCGCCCGGGAAGAGGCTGTCGCCGCTGAACAGGTGCGGCCGCGCCTCCCCCTGGACCAGGTAGAGCAGCGATCCGTCGGTGTGCCCCGGGACGTGGATCACCTCGACGGTCAGGTCGCCGACCGTCAGCAGCTCGCCGGGCGCCAGCTCGCGGTCGAGCGCCGCCGGGAACAGCTCGGCGTCGCCCGGGTGGCCCCAGACCGCCAGCCCCGGGTCGCTGGCCAGGTCCGGCCAGGCCCGGACGTGGTCCCAGTGCCCGTGCGTCTGCACGGCGGCGACCGGAGCACGGTCGCCGAGCGCCTCGCGCAGCCGTTCCGGTCGCGCGGCCGCGTCGATCAGCAGGGCGGCACCGGTGCGCCGGCACCGCAGGACGTAGACGTTGTTGTCCATCTCCTCGACCGACAGCTTGCGGACCAGCAGCGGGCCGTCCTCGCGGTCCTGCCACGGCCCGTCCGGGTCGACGTGGCCGGTGTAGCGGTCGGCCGCCTCGTCGCCCGGGCCGTTCATGCCGGATCCGCGGCGCCGTCCGGTGCCCGGACCTCCTCGGGCGTGAGCTCGTTGCCCGATCGGCCGCCCCGCTCGAAGACCGTGGCGTTGCCGAGGGTCGTCTCCGCGATGTTCGCGAGCGCCTCCTGGGTGAAGAACGCCTGGTGGGCGGTGATCAGCACGTTCGGGAAGGTGAGCAGCCGGGCGAACACGTCGTCGGTGATGACCTGGTCGGAGAGGTCCTCGAAGAACAGGTCGGCCTCCTCCTCGTAGACGTCGATCGCGAGGTTGCCGATCTTCCCGGTCTTCAACGCGTCGATCGCCGCCTGGGTGTCGATCAGGGGGCCGCGGCTGGTGTTGACGATCATGACCCCGTCCTTCATCTTCGCGAGCGACTCCGCGTTGATGATGTGGTGGGTCTCCGGCGTCAGCGGGCAGTGCAGGGTGATGACGTCGCACTCCGCGAACAGCGTGTCGAGGTCCACGTACCGGACGCCGAGGTCGCGGACGTCGTCGTTCTGCCGGATGTCGTACGCGCGCATCGAGCAGCCGAACCCGCGCATGATGCGGGCCACGATCTGCCCGATCCTGCCGGTCCCGATGATGCCGACGCGCTTGTTGCGCAGGTCGAAGCCGAGCAGTCCGTCGAGGGAGAAGTTGCCGTCCCGGACGCGGTTGTAGGCGCGGTGGATCCGCCGTTCGACCGACAGCATCATCCCGACGGTGTGCTCGGCGACCGCATAGGGCGAGTAGGCGGGCACGCGGGCGACGGTGAGGTGGTTGGCCACGGCGGCGTCGAGGTCGATGTGGTTGAACCCGGCCGAGCGCAGGGTGAGCAGCTTCACCCCGACCGCGGCCAGCTTCTCGATGGTCGCGGCGTCCGCGATGTCGTTGACGAACGGGCAGACCGCGTCGAAGCCCTCGGCCAGCTTGGCGGTGTTCGGTGCGAGGCGAGCGTCGAGGAACTCGAGGTCGTGGCCGTGGCGCTCGTTCGCCTGGGTGAGGTAGGTGCGGTCGTAGCTGCGAGCGCTGTAGACGGCGATGCGCATCCAGGTCTCCGGTCCAGGGCGGTACGGGAAGCGCGACTCTACGCGCTCGTCACCGGGGACGGGCGGCCGGTCCCCGGTCCCGCTCCGGTGTTCCACCAGCCGCGGCCGACGGGCGTGTCGGAGGCCGTCGGTACCCTGCGGTCGCTTCGCTCGCCTCCCTCACCGACCGGTCCCGTCGAGGTCGCCCGTGCCCAGCCCCCACCGCTCGCACCGCGACACGATCACGGTCCGCGGTGCCCGCGAGCACAACCTCAAGGACGTCGACCTCGAGCTCCCGCGCGACGCGCTCGTGGTCTTCACCGGGCTGTCGGGTTCCGGCAAGTCCAGCCTCGCGTTCGACACGATCTACGCGGAGGGGCAGCGCCGGTACGTGGAGTCGCTGTCGGCCTACGCGCGGCAGTTCCTCGGGCAGATGGACAAGCCCGACGTCGACTTCATCGACGGGCTGTCGCCGGCGATCTCGATCGACCAGAAGTCGACGTCGCGCAACCCGCGGTCGACGGTGGGCACGACCACGGAGATCTACGACTACCTGCGGTTGCTCTACGCCCGCATCGGGCAGCCGCACTGCCCGAACTGCGGCCAACCGATCGCCCGCCAGACCGCGGAGCAGATCGTCGACCAGGTCCACGAGTTGCCGTCCGGCACCCGCTTCCAGGTGCTCGCCCCGGTCGTCCGCGGTCGCAAGGGCGAGCACGCGGCGCTGTTCCAGCAGCTGTCCACCGAGGGCTACGCACGCGTCCGCGTCGACGGCGAGGTGCTGCCGATCGACGAGGTGCCTCGGCTCGAGAAGCAGCGCAAGCACACCATCGAGGTGGTCGTCGACCGGCTCGTGCAGAAGGAGGACATCCGCCGTCGGCTGGCCGACTCGATCGAGACGGCCCTGCAGCTGGCCGAGGGCGTCGCGATGATCGAGGTCCTGCCGACCCGTGAGGCCATCGAGGCCGCCCGGGCGGCGGGGGAGCCCGAACCGCACGCGGAGGAGCTGACCTTCTCCGAGCACCTCGCTTGCACGACCTGCGGCCTCAGCTTCGACCAGCTCGCGCCGCGCAACTTCTCGTTCAACTCGCCGTACGGCGCCTGCGAGACCTGCTCGGGTCTCGGCACCCAGCTGACGGTCGACCCGGAGCTCGTGATCGGCGACCCGGACGCGTCGATCGCGGACGGGGTCGTGCTGCCCTGGGCGACCGGGACACCCTCCAGCTACTACACCCAGCTGCTGCGTGCGCTGGTCGGCCACCTCGGCGCGGCCGTGGACACCCCGTGGCGCGACCTCGACCCAGCGGTCCAGCACGCCGTCCTGCACGGCGTGGACGAGCGGATCCAGGTGTCGTACACCAACCGGTACGGCCGCCGCCGCTCCTACCGGGCGAACGTGGAGGGCGTGATCCCGTCGCTGCTGCGGCGCCACGCGGAGACCGACTCCGACCACGTGCGGGGCCAGGTCGAGCAGTACATGCGCGAGGTCCCGTGCCCGGCCTGCGACGGCCGACGGCTGAAGCCGATCGTGCTCGGGGTGACCGTCGGCGGGACCGACATCGCCTCGTTGACCGGGGGATCGGTGGCGGAGGTCGACGCGTTCGTGCGCGATCTGCGGCTCTCCGAACGCGACGCGCTGATCGGGGCGCGGGTGCTCAAGGAGATCCGTGCCCGGTTGCGGTTCCTCCTGGACGTCGGGCTCGAGTACCTCACGCTCGACCGGCCGGCGGGGTCGCTGTCCGGCGGCGAGGCCCAGCGCATCCGGCTCGCGACCCAGATCGGCGCCGGTCTGGTCGGCGTCCTCTACGTCCTCGACGAACCGTCGATCGGGCTGCACCAGCGTGACAACGAACGGCTGATCGAGACCCTGCTGCGTCTCCGCGACCTCGGCAACACCCTCATCGTCGTCGAGCACGACGAGGCCACGATCGCAGCCGCCGACCACGTCGTCGACATCGGCCCGGGCGCGGGAGAGCACGGCGGGGAGATCGTCCACTCCGGGTCGGTCGAGCAGCTCAAGCGGCTGACCCGGCGGTCGCTCACCGGGGCGTACCTGGCCCGCGAGCGGTCGATCCCGGTCCCTCCCGACCGCCGGGCCGGGTCCGGACAGACCGTCACCGTGGTCGGGGCGCACGCGAACAACCTGCGCGACCTCGACGTCGACTTCCCGCTCGGGACCTTCACGTGCGTGACCGGCGTGTCCGGGTCGGGCAAGTCGACCCTCGTCAACGACGTCCTCTCGCGCGTGCTGATGCGCCACGTCTACGGCTCGCGGGAACGCCCGGCCGAGCACCTTCGGGTCACCGGCCTCGAGCAGGTCGACAAGGCCGTGGTCGTCGACCAGTCGCCGATCGGGCGGACCCCCCGCTCGAACCCCGCGACCTACACCGGTGTGTTCGACCACATCCGCAAGCTGTTCGCGTCCACGCAGGAGGCCAAGGTCCGCGGCTACCTGCCGGGCCGGTTCTCGTTCAACGTCAAGGGCGGCCGCTGCGAGGCGTGCCGCGGTGACGGGACACTCCGCATCGAGATGCACTTCCTGCCGGACGTGTACGTCCCGTGCGAGGTCTGCAAGGGCCGGCGCTACAACCGCGAGACCCTCGAGGTCCACTTCAAGGGCCGCACGATCGCCGAGGTGCTCGAGATGTCGGTCGAGGAGGCGCTCGGGTTCTTCGGCAACCTGCCTGCGATCGCCAGCCACCTCCAGACGCTCAGCGACGTCGGGCTCGGCTACGTCCGGCTCGGCCAGCCGGCCACGACCCTCTCCGGCGGGGAGGCGCAGCGCGTCAAGCTCGCGAGCGAGCTCCGCAAGCGCGCCACCGGACAGACCGTCTACATCCTCGACGAGCCCACCACCGGGCTGCACTTCGAGGACATCCGCCGGCTGCTCGAGGTGCTCCACCGTCTGGTCGACAAGGGCAACACGGTGATCGTGATCGAGCACAACCTCGACGTGATCAAGACGGCCGACCACCTCATCGACCTCGGCCCGGAGGGCGGCAACGGTGGTGGCCGGATCGTCGTGGCCGGGTCCCCGGAAGCGGTCGCCGCCACCTCCGACAGCTACACGGGGAAGTTCCTGCGCGAGCTGCTGTAGGGAGCCGCGCGACGGTCAATCCGGGCGCGGCGCGGAGCCCCGCAGGCGCAGCTGCTCGGTCGCGTCGCGGCGAGGGGCCGCCTCGTCGGAGGCCGCGGCGGGCGCGCCGCCGAGGTCGAGCACCCGCGTCTGGTCGGCAGCGGGCCCCGTCGGCACGGGCGTTGGCGCTGCGGCGGGCACCGCCGAGGAGCCGGCCGTCCCCGACGTGTCCGGCTCGGCGTCCGAGTCGTCCGCACCGTCCTCGTCCGCCTGGAGCGGCAGCCGCTCCAGCGGGCCGCCGAGTTCGTCCCGTGCGACGCCCACGACGGGGTAGCCCATCCGCTGCCCCCCGAGCTCCACGAGCTGGCTCGGCATCCGCATGCCCGCCTCGTCGAGGGCGAGCTTCAGGCGCTCGCGCAGCTGGCGGGTCACGTCCCAGTTGCGCAGCGGCAGGGTCGGGATCACGACCCGGATCGTCAACCCCTCCGGACCGAACGACTGCACGCCCCAGATCTCCGGCCGACCGATGATGTCCTGGCCCCAGAGCGGATCGACGGCCAGCCCCTGGGCGACCTCGTCGATCAGCCGCTTGGCGGCGGGGACGTCGGTGTCGAGTGCCACCGGGACGTCGAAGGTGGCTCGCGCCCACTCCTGCGAGAGGTTGCCGACCCGCTGGATGTAGCCGTTGAGGACGTGGTGCACGACGCCGTCGACGTCGCGGAAGGCGGTGGAGCGCAGACCAACCCGTTCGACCCGCCCGATCTTGCCATCGACCTCGATCCAGTCGCCCACCCCGTACTGGTCCTCGACCAGCATCGCGATGCCGGACAGCACGTCACGGACCAGTTGCTGCGCCCCGAACCCGATCACGATCCCGAGCAGCCCGGCACCGGCGAGGATCGGCTGCAACCGGACCCCGAGCTCGGCCAGCACGAGCAGGATCGCGGTGATCCAGATGGTCGCGTCGACGACGCCGCGCATCACCCCGGTGATCGCGTGCAGCCGCTGGAACCGCCGGCTGCGGAAGCGCTGGGTGTCGCTGATCGTCCCGCGTTCGTGGGCCTGCTCGAGCCGCGCCTCGATGCGGCGCTCCATGCGGGTGCCGAAGCGGGCGACCAGCCGCCGCACGACGCGCGTCGCGACGAACGCGAGCACGATGATCAGCAGGATCCGCCCGAGGGTCCCGGCGACGAACGCGAACCGGGCGAGCAACTCGCTGCCGGAGACGTCGAGCACCCAGGAGCACAGCCAGTTGGCGTCCTCCGGAGGCCCGCACACCGGGTCGGTCGCGGCCTGGGCGACCAGCGTGGGCACCACGGGCCGGCTCCTGCTCGTCGGGATCCATCTCGTTCTGCTCGGCAGGTCCAGCCTAGGACCCCCCGCCAGCAGGTCGCCACGGAGCCGGCCAGTACGCTCGGACACGATGGACAACCCCGCCCTCGCGTTCCGCCCGGAGCCCGGCTCGATCCCCGACGTGCCGGGTTGCTACCTGTTCCGCGACGACCACGGCCGGGTGGTCTACGTCGGCAAGGCCAAGTCCCTGCGGTCACGGCTGAGCTCCTACTTCCAGAGCTGGTCCGGCATCGCCACCCGCACGCGCGCGATGCTGGAAGCGGCGCGGTCGGTCGAGTGGATCGTCGTCGACCGCGAGGTGGAAGCGCTCCACCTCGAGTACACGCTGATCCAGCGGCACCGTCCCCGGTACAACATCCGCTACCGCGACGACAAGTCCTATCCCTACCTCGCGCTGACCACGTCCCAGGAGGTGCCGAGGGCCCGCGTGCAGCGGGGCGCGGTCGCCCCCGGCGACCGGCGCTTCGGGCCCTACGCGCACGCGTACGCCATCCGCGAGACGCTGGACCTGCTGCTCCGCGTCTTCCCGGTCCGCACCTGCTCGCAGGGCGTGTACGACCGGGCGCGTCGCAGCGGCCGTCCCTGCCTGCTGCACCACATCGACCGGTGTGCGGCTCCGTGCACGGGGGAGATCGGCACGGACGAGCACCGGGACCTCGTCGAGGGGCTCGCGAGCTTCCTCGACGGCGAGACCGGTCCCGTCCTCGAACGGCTCGACGGGCAGATGCGCTCGGCGGCGGGCGACCTCAACTTCGAGGCGGCGGCGCGGCGACGCGACCAGCTCCAGGCGGCCCAGCGGGCGATGGAGAAGCAGCAGGTGGTGATCGACGGCGGCGAGGACCTCGATGCGGTCGCGGTGCACGAGGACGAGCTCGAAGCGGCCGTGCAGGCCTTCTTCGTGCGCCGCGGCCGGCTGGTCGGCCGCAAGGGCTGGACGGTCGACAAGGTCGAGCCCCTGACCACCCCGCAGCTGCTCACCTCGTTCCTGTTGCAGCTCTACGCGGAGCGGCCCGATGACATCCCCCCACAGGTGCTCGTCCCGGCCCTGCCGGAGGACGCGGAGGCGCTGTCGCAGCTGCTCGCGGAACAGCGCCGGACCTCACGCGTCGGGCAGCGCGGCCGGCCGATCCAGCGGGTGCGGTTCCACGTCCCGCAGCGGGGCGCGAAGCTCGCGTTCCTTCGCACGGTCGAGGACAACGCTCGGGAGGCCTTCGCCCGCACCCGTCTGAAGCGCGCGAGCGACTTCGACGCGCGGACCCGGGCGCTGAAGGACCTGCAGGAGGCGCTCGACCTCGACGAGGCGCCCCTGCGCATCGAGTGCTTCGACATCAGCCACCTCGGGGGGACCGAGGTGGTCGGCTCGATGGTGGTGTTCGAGGACGGCCTGCCGCGCAAGAGCGAGTACCGCCGCTTCAAGCTGTCGGTCGACACCAACGACGACTACGCCGCGATGCGCGAGGTGCTGCGGCGGCGTTTCGCCCGGCTGGTCGAGGAGCGGGCGCAGCCGCTCACGGCGGAGGTCGCGGAGGGCGAGCGCCGTCCTGGTCGCTTCGCCTACCCGCCGAACCTCGTGGTCATCGACGGTGGCGTCGGCCAGCTGCGCGCCGCGCTCGAGGGCGTCGCCGACCTCCCGGTGGACGACGTCGCCTTCGTCGGGCTGGCCAAGCGCTTCGAGGAGCTGTGGCGACCCGACGAACGTCGGCCCGTCGTGCTGCCGCGCGGCAGCGAGGCCCTGTTCCTGGTCCAGCGCGTCCGCGATGAGGCGCACCGCTTCGCGATCACCTACCAACGCACGCGCCGGACCCGGACCGTGGCGAGCTCCGAGCTCGACACCGTGCCTGGCATCGGGCCGACCCGCCGGCAGGCGCTGCTGCAGCGCTTCGGGTCGGTCACGGCGATCCGCAAGGCGAGCATCGAGGAGCTGGCGGCCGTCCCGGGCCTGTCCCGTACGCTCGCGGCCATCGTCCACCAGCACCTCTCCGGCGACGGCCGCCGCGCGGCACCCGCCGGCGACGACGACGCCGACGCCGACCCCGTGCAGGAGGCCACCGCGTGAGCGCCCCGGATGGGCACGACTCCCCAGCCGACGACCTCGACCAGCCGAGCCGTCGGCCACAGATCCTGATCATCACCGGGATGTCCGGGGCGGGCCGCACCACCGCGGCGGACGTGATCGAGGATCTCGGCTGGTTCGTCATCGACAACCTGCCGCCGACGCTGATCGGGCGGGTCTCGGATCTGGCGTTCGCGCCGGGCTCCTCGGTCACCAAGCTCGGGGTCGTCGCCGACGTCCGCGGACGCGAGTTCTTCGCGCCGCTGGTCGACACGATCCGGGACCTGCGACGCAGCGAGTCGGACCTGCGGGTGGTGTTCCTGGAGGCGGACGACGGCACCCTCGTCCGACGCTTCGGCGAGACCCGACGGCGCCACCCGGCGGGCCACGACGCCGGCGTGCTGACCGGGATCCGTCGCGAGCGCCAGCAGCTCGTGGAGCTCCGGGGGCTCGCCGACCTGATCATCGACACCACCGACCTCAACGTCCACGAGCTGCGGGCGCGCGTCTCACAGGTGCTGGAGGAGGAAGCGGCCCCGCTGCGGATCAACGTCATGTCCTTCGGGTTCAAGCGGGGCAGCCCGCGGGAGGCCGACCTGTTGCTCGACGTCCGGTTCCTGCCGAACCCGCACTGGGTCGAGGAGCTTCGGCCCCGCACCGGTCGGGACGACGCGGTCCGGGACTACGTCTTCCGGCAGCCCGCGACCGGCCCGTTCGTCGGCGCCCTGGAGCACCTGCTCGACATCGTGGTGCCCGGGTACATGCAGGAGGGCAAGCGCTACCTGACGATCGCGATCGGCTGCACCGGCGGCAAGCACCGGTCGGTCGCCATCTCCGAATCGATCGGTGCGCACCTGCGCGACACCACCGACCTGCCCGTCACCGTCACCCACCGCGACCTGGGGGCCGAGTGAACGGCCGGGAGCGTCGCACGCGACCAGCCGACGCGCTGTCGGGGCCGGGCGACGGGTCACGCGCGGTCGCGATCGGTGGGGGGCACGGCATCTCGCGCACGCTGCAGGCCCTGCCGCGCATCGTCGACCACGTGACGGCGGTCGTGACCGTCGCCGACGACGGCGGCTCGTCCGGTCGTCTGCGACGCGACCTCGACGTGCTCCCGCCGGGCGACCTGCGGATGGCCCTCACCTCGCTCGCGCGGGACCGGGACCTGGCCGACCTGATCGGCTACCGCTTCCAGCGTGGGGAGCTCGCCGGTCACGCGCTCGGCAACCTCGTGCTGGTGGCGCAGCAGGAGCTCAGCGGCGGCGACCTGGTCGCGGCGCTCGACCGGCTGTGTGCCGTGCTGCACGCGCCCGGGCGGGTGCTGCCCTGCGCCACCGTCCCGCTCACCCTCCTCGCGACGACGCCGGCCGGCCCGATCCGGGGCCAGACGGTGGTCGCCGCGACCGCACGGCTCGAGCGGGTGCGGCTCGACCCGGCCGACGCGCCGGCGACGCCGGAGGCCGTCCAGGCGATCGAGCGGGCCGACCTCGTCGTGCTCGGCCCCGGGTCGCTGTACACGAGCCTGCTCCCGAACCTGCTCGTCCCCGGGATCCGTGACGCGCTCGTGGCGCGAGCCGCCCCGCTCGTGTTCGTCGCGAACCTGCGGGAGCAGCCCGGCGAGACCGAGGGCCTCTCCCTCGCCGACCACCTGGCCGCGATCACCGCGCACGTCCCGGAGCTCCGGTTCGACGTGCTCGTGACCCACGACGGGCCCGCCCCGTCCGGACCGGGCCTGCCGTTGATCGTGGCACCGGGCGTGGCCGAGGCCCACGTCGGTCGGGTCGTCGCCGCCGACCTGCTCGACGGCGCGGACGGGCACGACCCGTCGGCGCTCGCTCGGGTGCTCGACCGCGTCCTGCGTGGCTGATGGGTGCGAGCAGCTTCACCGAGGAGGTGCGCCAGCAGCTGGCCGGCCTCCCGCTCGCCGGTGACCGACAGGTCCACGCCGAGCTCTCGGCGCTCGTGCGCCTGGGCGGCAGCCTCACCGTCGCGGGGGAGGGGCGGCTCGGGCTGGAGATCAGCACCGGCTCGGGAGCGGTCGCCCGCCGGGCGTTCCAGCTGGTGCAGCACCGCTACGGCTCGCGACCGGAACTGCTCGTCCGTGCCCCGGGCGGCGTGCGCCGGCGCACGACCTACGGGGTCCGGCTGGGCGCCGGCGCCGAGCAGGTCGCCCGCGACCTCGGGATCCTCGACCCGGAGGGCCGCCTCGTCGACGGGGTGCCGCCGGACCTCACGGGCGCTCGCGGGGTCGCGTTCGTCCGGGGCGCGCTGCTGGCGGCCGGGTCGATCTCCGCGCCGGACCGGCCGCCGCACCTCGAGATCGGGTGCGGCTCCGAGAGGGTGGCGTGCGGCCTCGAGCGCCTGGTCGAGCGGGTCGTCGACGGGCACGTGACGGTGACCGCCGGGAGCCGGCCGCGGGTCGTGCTGAAGTCGGGGGAGCGGATCGGCCAGCTGCTCGTGGCGACCGGTGCGACGGGCGCGTTCCTGCGGTGGGACGAACGGCGGATGCGCCGGCAGGCGCGGGCTGACGCGGTCCGCCTCAGCAACGCCGACGAGGCCAACGTCCGGCGGGTCGTCGCGGCCGCGGCGCCGCAGGTCGCGGCGGCGGCCGCGCTGCTCGACTCGGAGCTCTGGGACACCCTCGACGACGACCTGCGTGACGTCGCCCGTGCCCGCCTGGCGAACCCCGAGGTGTCGCTGACCGAGCTCGGCATGCTCGTCACCCCACCCCTGACCCGCTCGGCGGTGTACCGCCGGCTACGGCGGCTGCAACAACTGGCGTCGGAGCTGCCACGACCTGGTGGAACCCGTCCGAGTGACCCCTGACCCGGGGGCAGTGCCGGTGCTAGGGTCGCGACGTCGGTCGGCCACGACCTGGCGGCGACGCAGATCTCCTGCGCCGCGTCCCCGCTCCGTCCGATCCCCTGCCACCGCCGATCCCGCAAGCCACACGAGGAGCTGCCCAGATGTCCGTCCGCGTCGCCATCAACGGCTTCGGCCGTATCGGCCGCAACCTGCTGCGTGCCGCCAAGAAGCTAGGGCTCGACCTCGAGGTCGTCGCCATCAACGACCTCACCGACGTCGAGACGCTCGCGCTGCTGCTGAAGTACGACAGCGTGCACGGCCGCTTCGACGGCACCGTGGAGACCGACGGCGAGAACCTCATCGTCGACGGCAAGGTGATCAAGGTGCTCTCGCAGCGCGACCCGGCCGAGCTGCCGTGGGGCGAGCACGAGATCGACATCGTGATCGAGTCGACCGGCTTCTTCACCAAGCGCGACGACGCCGCGAAGCACCTCACCGCCGGCGCCAAGAAGGTCCTGATCTCCGCGCCCGCCAAGGGCCCGGACGTCACCTTCGTCCTCGGCGCCAACGAGGCCGACTACGACCCGGACAACCACGACGTCGTGTCGATGGCCTCCTGCACCACCAACTCGGTCGTGCCCGTCGCCAAGGTCCTGCACGAGACCTTCGGGATCTCCAAGGGCCTGATGACCACGATCCACGCCTACACCGGCGACCAGAACATCCACGACGCGCCGCACAAGGACCCGCGTCGCGCGCGTGCCGCCGCCGTATCGATCGTTCCGACCACGACCGGCGCCGCCCAGGCTGCCGCGCTCGCTCTGCCGGAGCTCGACGGCAGGCTCAGCGGGATGGCGCTGCGGGTCCCGATCCCGGACGGGTCGATCACCGACCTCACCCTGATCCTCGACCGTGACGTCACCAGGGAGGAGGTCAACGCCGCCATCAAGGAGGCGGCCGAGGGCGACCTCAAGGGCATCCTGCAGTACAGCGAGGAGCCACTGGTCTCGATCGACATCATCGGCAACCTGCACTCGTCGATCTTCGACGCGCCGTCGACCCTGGCGATGGGCAGCCTCGTCAAGGTCCTCGCGTGGTACGACAACGAGATGGGCTACTCGGCTCGCCTCGCCGAGGCGACCGTGTACATGGGTGAGCGGCTGTAAGGCCGTGCCCTGCTGACCACCCTTCCGGCCCTCCGTCAGCGCGACGGGGGGCCGGGCCATGACGGAGACACGCTCGTGACCTCACCACTGCTCGCGGGGGTTCCCACCCTCGCCGACCTCGATGCGTCGGGCCAGCGCGTGTTCGTCCGTGCCGACCTCAACGTCCCGCTGCGGGACGGTGAGGTGGCCGACGACCTGCGGGTCCGCTCGTCGGTCCCGACCCTGCGGCACCTCGTCGACCAGGGCGCCCGCGTCGTGGTCGCCTCCCATCTCGGCCGCCCGAAGGGCGCACCCGATCCCACCTCGTCGATGGCACCCGTCGGCGCGCTGCTCGGAGAGCTGCTCGGGTCCGAGGTCGTCATCGCGAGCGACGTGATCGGTGACGACGCCCGGGCGAAGGCCACCGCGCTCGAGCCCGGTCAGGTGCTGCTGCTCGAGAACCTGCGCTGGGACGCCGGGGAGACCAAGAACGACGACGCGTTCGCCGACGCGCTCGCGAGCTTCGCCGACGTCTACGTCGACGACGCCTTCGGGGCGGCCCACCGCGCGCACGCGTCGATCAGCGGCATCCCGGCTCGCCTCCCCGGCTACGCCGGTCTCCTGCTCGAGCGGGAACTCGAGGTCCTCGGGGGCCTGCTCGCCGATCCGGCGCATCCGTACATCGCCGTCCTCGGCGGCGCCAAGGTCAGCGACAAGCTGACCGTGCTCGGCAACCTGCTCGAGCGCGTCGACGCGATCGCGGTCGGGGGTGCGATGGCCTTCACGTTCCTCGTCGGCGAGGGGGTCGACGTCGGCGCCTCGCGGGTGGAGACCGACCAGGTCGACACCGTGCGGCGGCTCGTCGCCGAGGCCCGCGACCGTGGGGTCGAGGTGCTGCTGCCGGAGGACGTCGTCGTCGCGGCCGAGTTCGCGGAGGAGGCGGAGCCGCAGATCGTGCGGACCGCAGAGATCCCCGGCGACATGATGGGACTCGACGTCGGCCCGGAGACCGCGGGCCACTACGCCGAGGCGATCAACCGGGCCGGCAGCGTGTTCTGGAACGGGCCGATGGGCGTGTTCGAGTGGGAGTCGTTCGCCAGCGGCACCCGCACGGTCGCCCAGGCGATGGCCGCGACCTCCGGCTTCACGGTCGTCGGCGGCGGTGACTCCGCCGCCGCGATCCGGGAGTTCGGGCTCGACGACCAGGTCGACCACGTGTCGACCGGTGGTGGTGCCTCCCTCGAACTGCTCGAGGGCAAGGACCTGCCCGGCGTGGTCGCCCTGCGTCGCGCCTGACGGACCCTGCCCCCTCGGGGTAAGGTGGTGGGCTGCCGTCCCGCACCGGCGGCAACCCGGCCCTCGTCGGCCCTCCACCTGGCGACGTCGCGCGCCGTCACGCCGCGCGCGAGGGGATCGTCCCGACCATGTCCGTCTCGTCCGCCCCGCCCCCGCTGACCAGCGCCCTGGCCGTCGTACGCGCCGGCCTCGGCCTCGTCGTGCGGTTCGTCCGCGAGGCACCCTTGGCCTACGGGGTCGCGACGGTGGGGTCGGTGGCGTTCACCGCGGCCATCGTCGCCAGCGCCGTCGTGGTCGGATGGATCACCGACGAGGTCGTCGTGCCGGTCCTGGCGGAGGGACAGCCCGTCGATGACCGCCTGCGGACCGCGGTGCTGCTGGTGCTCGGCGTCGCGGTGTGGAAGGCGGTCGGCATCACGATCCGGCGCACGGCCGCCGGCTGGCTGCAGTTCGGTGCCCAGACCCGGCTCCGCAAGCGGCTGATCGCCCACCAGCTCGGCCTGTCGCTGCGGTGGTACGGCCGCCGCGGCGTCGGCGACCTGCTGTCGGTGTCCGACGTCGACACCCGGCAGGCCACTTTCGTGCTCGCGCCGCTGCCGTTCGCGACAGGAGTGCTCGCCCTGTTGGTCGGCGCCTCGATCGTCATCGCGGTCACCGATCCGTGGCTCGGCCTGCTCGCGGTCCTGCTCCTCGTCGTGGTGGTCGGCATCGACGTGCGGGGGTCCTGGTTGACCTTCGGGGCGATGGAGGAGGCGCAGCGTCGCCGCGGTCGCGTCGCCGAGGTGGCACACGAGTCCTTCGACGGCGCCCTCACCGTCAAGGCGCTCGGCCGTGAGGCGATGGAGACCCGGCGCTTCGCGGCCGCCGCCCTGCACCTGCGCGATCAGTTGGTCGCCGTCGGCAGGGTCTGGACCGGCTACAGCGCACTGACCGAGGGGCTGCCGGCGATCGGCACCGTCGTGGTGCTGGTCGTGGGCACCGCCCGCATCGCCGCGGGGGAGCTGACCCCCGGCGAGCTCGTCCGGGTCGCCTACCTGCTGTCCCTGCTCGCCGTACCGATCCGGCTGGTCGGGTACCTGATGTGGGACCTCGCGAACTCGACCGCCGGCTGGCGGCGGGTCGAGCAGGTGCTGGAGGTCACCGACCACGTCCGCCACGGCGAGCTCGCGCAGGTCGACGACGGGTCCGCCGCCGCCCTCGACCTCGCGCGGGTGGGCTTCGGCTACGAGCCGGACGCGCCGGTCCTGCGCGACCTCGACCTCGCACTGCCGCCGGGCCGGACGATCGCCGTCGTCGGCCCGACCGGCTCCGGCAAGTCGTCCTTGGCGTTGCTGCTCGCCCGCCTGTGGGACCCTGACACGGGCACGATCCACCTCGATGGTCGCGATCTGCGGGAGCTGTCCCCCGGGGTCCTCGCGTCCGAGGTCGCCTACGTCGCGCAGGACACGTTCCTGTTCGACGACACCGTCCGGGGCAACGTCGCGCTCCACCTCGACGTCCCCGACGCGGACGTCTGGGCGGCGCTGCGCCTCGCCGACGCGGACGCGTTCGTCGCGGCCCTGCCGGGCGGCCTCGACACGCCGCTGGGGGAGCGGGGTGCGACGCTGTCGGGTGGGCAGCAGCAACGCATCGCCCTCGCCCGGGCGCTCGTCCGCCGCCCGCGCCTGCTGGTGCTCGACGACGCCACCTCGGCGGTCGACCCGAGCGTCGAGGCGACGATCCTGCGCGGCCTGCAGGCCGTCGCCCTGCCGTCCACGGTGGTGGTCGTCGCCTACCGCCGCGCCAGCATCGTGCTCGCCGACGAGGTCGTCTACGTCGATGACGGGCGGGTGATCGCCCAAGGGACCCACGAGCGTCTGCTCGCCGAGGTGCTCGGCTACGCGCGGTTGCTGCAGGCCTACGACCTCGATGCGGCGGCACGTGCGGAGGAGGCGGCGGCCGGGGGGCACGTCCGCCGCATCGGCGACCGCGCCGGTCGCGGGCACCCGGACGGCTGGGAGGGCGCGCCGTGAGCGCCGACGCCACCTCGACGGCCCGACGGCGGTCGGCCGGGCCGCCACCTGCGGCGGAGCTGTCCGCCCCGCAGGCCGTGCTCGCCGCCAGTCGCGTCGCCCCGGCGATCCGGCGCGGGCTCGGCCTCACCCTGGTGCTCGCGGTGATCGGCACCGGCGGGCAGGTCGTCGTCCCGATCGCGGTGCAGCTGCTGCTGGACCGGGCCGTGCTGACCGGCAGCGCGATCGACGTCGCCGCGGTGGTGCGCGGCGGCGCCGTGGGGGTCATCGCGTTGCTGGTCGCGATGCTGGCCAACCGGACGTCGCAGTTCCGGCTCGTGAGGGCCGCGACCGCCGGCCTCGCGGAACTGCGCATCGCCGTCTTCCGCCACGTCCACGACCTGTCGGTGCTGCACGTGCAGGCGGAGCGGCGCGGGGCGCTGGTCGCCCGCGTCACCTCGGACATCGAGGCGATCACCCAGTTCCTCGAGTGGGGTGGGGTCGGCATGTTGGTCGGGGCGGCCCAGCTCCTGCTCGTCGTCACCGTGATGTTGGTCTACGACTGGCGGCTCGCCCTGCTGGTGGTCGTCACCGCCGTGCTCTACGCCCTGTTGCTGCTGCTCTTCCAGCGTTACCTGCGGCGTGCCTACGACGGGGTGCGGGTCAAGGTGGCGGCGTCCCTCGCGGCGATGAGCGAGGCGATCGCGGGGCTCCCGACGATCCGGGCGTACGGCGCGGAGGAGCGCACACGCGAACGGGTCGACGGCGCGCTCGACGAGCAGTACCGCGCGGAGTTCCGCACCAGCGCGCTCGGCGCCGTGATGTTCTCGTCCGCGGAGGTGTTCGCCGCCTCGGTGACGGCGGGCGTGGTCGCCGCCGGGATCCTGCTCGGTGACACCGGCCTGACGGCCGGGCAGCTGGTGGCGTTCCTGTTCCTCGTCGCGCTGTTCATCGATCCGGTCCAGCTGCTCGTCGAGGTGCTCAACGAAGCGCAGACCGCGGCCTCCGGTTTGCGCCGGGTGCTGACCGTGCTGGAGACGCCCGCGGACGTGGCCGACCCGGTCGCCGGACGGCACCTGCCGCCCGGGCCCCTGTCCGCGACCTTCCGCGACGTGCGCTTCCACTACCCGACCGGCGAGGAGGTGCTCCACGGCCTGGACCTCCACCTCGATGCGGGGGCGCGGGTCGCGGTCGTGGGGGAGACCGGCTCGGGCAAGTCGACGTTCGTGAAGCTGCTGACGCGACTCATCGACCCGACGAGCGGGACGATCGAGCTGTCCGGCGTGCCGCTGCGGGAGGTCCGGTTCGCCTCGTTGCGTGACCGCGTCGTGTTCGTCCCCCAGGACGGGTTCCTGTTCGACGCGTCGTTGGCCGACAACGTCCGCTACGGCGCCCCCGAGGCGAGCGACGCCCAGGTGCTCGACGCCCTGGCGGCGCTCGGGCTGGCGTCGTGGGTGGCGAGTCTCCCCGCGGGGATACGGAGCCCCGTCGGGCCGCGCGGTTCGCGTCTGTCCGCCGGGGAGCGGCAGCTCGTGGCGGTGGCTCGCGCGTGGCTCGCCGGTCCCGACCTGCTCGTGCTCGACGAGGCCACCTCGGCGGTGGACCCGGCACTCGAGGTGCAGCTGCGGCGGGCGAGCGAGCGGTTGACGGCCGGCCGGACGAGCATCACCGTCGCGCACCGGCTGGCCACCGCGGAGGCCGCGGACGAGGTGCTGGTGCTGCATGACGGGCACCTCGTCGAGCGTGGCCCGCACGCCGCGCTGGTCGCGGCGGGCGGGGTGTACGCGGGCCTGCACGCCGACTGGGCACGCAGCAGCGGCGATCGCCGGAGCTGACGGCCGGCCGGGACCGCCAGGTCGGGGGCAGGACTAGGCTCGGCCGCGACATCCCGACGACCCTCGTCCGAGGAGCCAGCCGTGAGCTCGCGCACCCCCGTCATCGCCGGCAACTGGAAGATGTACAAGGACCACCTGGAGGCGATCCAGCTGGTCCAGAAGCTGGCCTACCACCTCGAGGCGGAGGACTACGAGGACCAGGAGGTGGTGGTCTGCCCGCCGTTCGTGTCGCTGCGCTCGGTGCAGACGGTGATCCAGTCCGACGACCTGCCGATCGGCCTGGGCGCGCAGAACTGCCACCCGGAGGACGAGGGCGCGTTCACCGGCGAGGTGTCGGTCCCGATGCTGTCGCGCCTGGACGTCACCTACGTGATCGCCGGGCACTCCGAGCGCCGCGCCCTGTTCGGCGAGAGCGACGCGGTCGTCAACGAGAAGGTGCGCGCGATCCAGCACCACGGGCTGCGACCGATCCTGTGCGTCGGCGAGAGCCTGGAGGAGCGCGAGGCCGGCCGCGCCGTCGAGGTCGTGGTCCAGCAGCTGCGCGGCAGCCTCGACGGGATCGCCATCGACGACCCCGAGGCGCTCGTGGTCGCCTACGAGCCGGTCTGGGCCATCGGCACCGGCCGGACCGCGACGCCGCAGGACGCCCAGGAGATGTGCGCCGCCGTGCGCGCGGAGGTCGCTTCCCTCTACGACCAGGCGACGGCCGACGGTGTGCGCGTGCAGTACGGCGGCAGCGTCAAGCCCGGCAACGTCAAGTCGCTGATGTCCCAGCCGGACATCGACGGCGCGTTGGTGGGTGGGGCGAGCCTGTCGAGCGAGGACTTCGCGCTGATCGTCCGCCACCGGCGCTGACCGACGAGCGCGCGCTGGCAGCGCACCCGTCGCGCCTGCGACGGGACGCCGCAGGCGCGTGGTAGTCTCCTACTGCGGTTGTAGTAGGTCCCACACCCGTACCTCGGCGCTGTGAGACGGTCCTACTCCACGGCTCGGGAGCACCTCCGAGGGGGGAGTCCTGGGCACGGGGGTGCGAACGCCACAGGTCCGAGGACCCCGCAGACCAGTTCAAGGAGTGAACACATGCGGTCACGCAAGCACCAGCACTGGCGCTGGTTGGTGATCCTCGCTGCCCTCTCGCTGGCGATCGCTGCCTGTGGTGGCAACGACGACCCGGCGGACGACGACACCGAGGCACCGGAAACCACCGAGGAAGACACCGACGCCGACGCCGACGTCACCGACACCGAGGAGGACACGGCGACCGAGGAGGACCCGGACGAGAACGGCGAGGCCACCGATGGCGGCACCGTGCTGTTCGGTGACGAGCAGGAGCCGACCATCCTCAACGGCTTCCTGATCGACGGCAACTCGCTGGTCACCTCGAAGGTCTTCAACAACGTCTTCGCCGGTGCCTACGTCATCCAGCCCGACTTCTCCTACGCCCCCTGGCTGATCGACGGCGAGGCCGAGTTCACCGAGGACCCCTTCGCGGTGACCTACACCATCCGTGACGACGCGGACTGGTCGGACGGCACGCCGATCTCCGTCGACGACATGATCTTCACCCTCGAGCTGTTCGACGAGGACGCCCCGCACGCCGACCAGGTCACGTCGCGGGCCGGCTACGAGCTGATCACCGACTTCGAGGTCGATGGCGACAAGACCATCACCTTCAACTTCGAGGAGCCCTACGCCGCGTGGCAGCTCCTGTTCTCCAACGTCCTGCCGGCGCACGTCCTCGAGGGTGAGGACTTCGAGACCGTCCTGAACGACGAGCTGCCCGACGTGTCGAGCGGCCCGTACCTCTTCGAGTCGTGGGACCGCGGCACCCAGCTGCGCCTCGTCCGCAACGACGACTACTGGGACGGCGACGTCGGACTCGACGAGATCGTGATGCGCTACGTGCCGGACACCACCACGCTGACCCAGCAGATGCGCGGTGGCGAGATCGACATGTACGACCCGCAGCCGCAGATCGAGCTGATCGGTCAGCTCGACGAGGTCTCCGACCGCATCGAGTTCGAGGTCGGTCTGGGCCCGGTGTGGGAGCACATCGACTTCAACACCCTGGTGCCGGGTCTGGACAAGGACTACGTGCGCCAGGCGATCGCGCTGGGCATCAACCGCCCGCAGATCGTCGAGACCCTGGTGCAGCCCGTCGACCCGGACGCCGAGGTCCTGCAGCAGCCGTTCTGGATGACCAACTCCGAGTTCTACGAGCCCACCTACGACCAGTGGGACCACGACCCGGACGCGGCCCGGCAGCTGCTCGAGGACAACGGTTGCACCGAGGGTGACGGCGGCATCTACGAGTGCGACGGCGACCGTCTCGCGTTCCGCTTCGGCACCACCGGCGGCAACGAGCGGCGTGAGCTGACCCAGCAGCTGGTCCAGGCGGACCTGGCGAACGTCGGCATCGAGATCACCATCGAGAACGACGAGGGCGCGACCTTCTTCGAGCGCCTCAACACCCCCGACAACTGCGACGGTGTCTGCGACTACGACCTCGCGCTGTTCGCGTGGGTGGGCTCGCCCGACCCGTCCGGCAACGCCAACATCTACGGTTGCGACGAGGACGACACCCCGCGGCCGCAGAACTGGACCGTGTACTGCGACGACGAGCTCACCTCCCTGATGGACGAGGCCAACTCGACGGTGGACCCCGACGACAACGCGGCGCTGTGGAACGAGGCCGCCGCGGTGATCGCCGAGGGCGTGCCGATCATCCCGCTGTTCCAGCAGCCGCAGCTGCTGGCGTGGGACAACACCATCAGTGGTCCGCAGCTCAACCCGACGAACCAGACCCAGTTCTGGAACTCGGCGGAGTGGGCCCGTACCCAGTGACACCCATCGCAGCACCATGCTGACGGTCGCGCCCGCGCCCCCGCTCACGCGGGGGGGTCGTGAGCCGCTAGCGTGACCGGTGCCCGCCCTCTCGGGGGCGGGCACCGGCCCGTCCGAGAAGTTCCGGTCGTGGGGAGGGAACGACCCTGTGCTGACCTACGCGCTCCGGCGCTTCCTGATCTCGATCCCGATCATCATCCTCGCGACGTTCCTGATCTTCGGTGCCATCTCGCTGTCCGGGGACCCGCTGCAGGACCTGCGCCAGCAGCCGAACATCACCGCGGAGCAGATCGACCGGGTACGTGAACTGCGCGGGCTCGACGAGCCGTTCCCGGTGCAGTACTGGCGGTGGATCCAGCAGATCCCGACCAGCGGCTTCGGGGAGTACCTGCTCTCCCCGCGGCCGATCTGGCCCGATCTGCAGCGCGTGTTGCTCAACACCCTGCAGCTCGTGCTGCCGGCGGAGATCATCGCGTTCATCATCGCGGTCGCGCTCGGCGTCGTCTCTGCCAAACGCCAGTACAGCGTGTTCGACTACACGACCACGACGCTGAGCTTCTTCGGCTACTCCATGCCCGCGTTCTGGTTCGCCCTGCTCTTGCAGGTCGCAGTGGTCCAGATCTTCTTCATCACCGGGGTGCGGATCTTCCCGATCGCGAACCTCTCGTCGGCCAACCCCGGGACCGGCCTCGCGTTCTTCCTCGACCGTGTCCACCACCTGATCCTGCCGATCGCGTCGCTCGCGATCTTCTCGGTCGCCAGCTACAGCCGGTACATGCGCGCCTCGATGCTCGAGGTGATCCACTCGGACTACGTGCGCACCGCCCGCGCCAAGGGCGTGTCCGAGCGCCGGATCACGATCAAGCACTCGATGCGCAACGCGTTGATCCCGACCATCACGGTCGCGGCGCTGTCCTTCGGCAACGTGGTGTCGGGCGCGATCGTGATCGAGACGGTCTTCGGTCTCGACGGCATGGGGCGGTACTTCATCGCCCAGCTCGGCCGCCGCGACCCGTACCCGATCATGGCATGGCTGTTCGTCATCGCGGTGGTGATCGTGGTCTTCAACCTCCTCGCCGACCTGATCTACGGCTACCTCGACCCGAGGATCCGCTATGACTGACCAGGGCCGACCGACCCGTCGCGAACACGGCCTGCAGACTCCGGCCGACTTCCCGCCGACGCACGCGTCGGACGTGCACGACGAACGCGAGGTGCTGCTCGACGACGACTACAGCGACGGGGCGCAGATCGAGGCGCGCAGCCAGTGGCAGTTGTTCCGGCGCAAGTTCCTCCGCCACAAGCTCGCGATGGGCAGCCTCGTCTTCCTCGTGATCATCGGCATCGGGGCGTTCTTCGCCGAGCAACTCGCGCCCTACGGCTACGAGGAGATCGACGTCCTGCGGGCCAACACCGCGCCGACCTTCGAGGGTTTGCACTTCTTCGGCACTGACCAGCTCGGGCGTGACTACTTCAGCCGGGTGCTGTACGGCACGCGTACGTCGTTGCAGGTGGCGGTCGTCGTCGCCTTGCTGTCGACCGCGATCGGGACCGCGGTCGGCGCGGCCGCCGGCTTCTACCGCGGCTGGGTCGACTCGGTGCTGATGCGCCTCACCGACCTGGTGCTCATCCTGCCCGGGCTCGCGGTGCTGCTGGTGGCCGCCGCCCTGTTCGGGCAGGGCTCCCCACTGCGGATCGCCCTCATCCTCGCGCTGCTGTTCTGGGTCTCGCTCGCGCGCGTCGTGCGTGGGGTGTTCCTGTCGCTGCGGGAGATGGAGTACGTCCAGGCCGCCCGCGCGTCGGGTGCCAGCGATCTCCGGATCATGTTCCGGCACATGCTGCCGAACACGATCGGGCCGATCATCGTCAACCTGACGCTCGTGCTCGCCTCCGCCATCCTCGTCGAGGCGACGCTCGCCTTCCTCGGGTTCGGGGTCAACCCGCCGATCCCCGCGCTCGGCAGGCTGATCAGCGACGGGCGCAGCTCGATGCAGTCGATGTGGTGGCTGATCATCATGCCGGGGGTGACCCTGGTGTCGATCGCCTTGGCCATCAACTTCGTCGGCGACGGCTTGCGCGATGGTCTCGACCCGACCCAGCAGGAGACGTGATGGGCCCCACCACCCCCGCTGTCCTCGCGCTGGGAGATCGCCGCCGATGACCGAACCGCTGCTGTCGATCCGGGACCTCGTCACGGAGTTCGCGACCCCCGACGGGGTGGTCCACGCCGTCGACGGCGTGAGCTACGACGTCTACCCGGGGGAGACCCTCGGCGTGGTGGGGGAGTCCGGCTCGGGCAAGTCCGTCACGGTGATGAGCATCCTCGGGCTCATCCCGCAACCACCCGGGCGCGTCGCCAACGGTGAGGTGCTGCTGGAAGGTCGCGACCTGCTGACGCTGTCCGAGCGCGAGATGCGCCTGGTCCGGGGCAAGGAGATCGCGATGATCTTCCAGGACCCGATGACCTCGCTCAACCCGGTCCTGACCGTCGGCGACCAACTCTCCGAGGCGATCGTCACCCACGACGCCGACATCGGTGAGGATGCCGCACGTGAGCGCGTGGTCGGGCTCCTCGAGCTCGTCGGGGTCCCGAACGCCGACGACCGCTTCGACCAGTACCCACACGAGTACTCCGGCGGGATGCGGCAGCGCGCGATGATCGCCATGGCGATCGCCAACCAACCGAAGGTCCTGATCGCGGACGAGCCCACCACCGCGCTCGACGTCACGATCCAGGCGCAGGTGCTCGAGGTCCTCCAGAAGGCCCAGGACGAGACCAACGCCGGCACCATC
The DNA here is from genome assembly GCA_007133465.1 of Nitriliruptoraceae bacterium. GTDB lineage: Bacteria > Actinomycetota > Nitriliruptoria > Nitriliruptorales > Nitriliruptoraceae > SLMP01. The sequence goes on from SLMP01000028.1 coordinate 29,755, forward strand.
CTCATCACCCACGACCTCGGGGTCATCGCGGAGATGGCCGATCGGGTGGTCGTCATGTACGGCGGTCGGGTCGTGGAGAGCGGGACCGCGGAGGAGATCTTCCACTCCCCGAAGCACCCCTACACCCTCGGGCTGCTGTCGAGCCTGACCCGGCCCAACGTGGACCTCGAACGGCTCGAACCGATCCCGGGGCAGCCGCCGAGTCTCATCAACCTGCCGAGCGGTTGCTCCTTCCACCCTCGCTGCCACCTCGGCCAGGGCCGGGCGGTCTGTCGTTCGGAGGTGCCGCCCCTGCTCGAGCTGGGGGTCGGTCGGCGCTCCGCCTGCCACTTCCACGAGGAGATGTCGCAGGAGGTCGCACGGGTGGAGCAGGAGACCGGTGCGCACTTCGACGGAGAGCTCTGATGTCCACCACCGCCACCGCCGCGTCGGAGCAGGACCTGCACGCCCGGTCACCGCTCGGGACGGAGATCCTGCGGGTCGAGTCCCTGACGAAGCACTTCCCGATCCGTGGCGGGCTCTTCCGTCGCCAGGTCGGCGCCGTGCAGGCGGTCGACGACGTCAGCTTCGCCGTGCGTGCGGGCGAGACCGTCGGCCTGGTGGGGGAGTCGGGCTGCGGCAAGTCGACCACCGGCCGCTGCATCGTCCGCCTCCTGGACCCGACCGATGGTCAGATCTACTTCAAGGGCGTCGACCTCGCCGGGTTGACCTCGCGACGCATGCGCGAGCTGCGCCGCGAGATCCAGATCATGTTCCAGGACCCGTACGCGAGCCTGAACCCCCGCATCTCGGTCAACGAGATCATCGGCGAGCCACTGCGGATCTTCGGCCGCTACCGCGGTGAGCACAAGGGCAAGGAGCGCGTCGCGGAGCTGATGCGCCTCGTCGGTCTGAACCCGGAGCACGGCAACCGCTTCCCCCACGAGTTCAGCGGTGGGCAGCGCCAACGCATCGGCGTCGCGCGTGCGCTCGCGCTCGACCCGCAGCTGATCATCCTCGACGAGCCGGTCTCCGCGCTCGACGTCTCGATCCAGGCGCAGGTCATCAACCTGCTCGACGAGCTCCAGGAGCGCCTCGGGCTCGCCTACCTGTTCATCGCGCACGACCTCTCGGTGGTCCGCCACCTGTGCGACCGGGTCGCCGTGATGTACCTCGGCAAGATCGTGGAGTTCGGCACCAAGCACGAGATCTTCGACAACCCCACGCACCCCTACACGCAGGCCCTGCTGTCGGCGGTCCCGATCACCGACCCACGGATGCGCGGCAAGCGTGAGCGCATCATGCTCGAGGGGGACGTGCCGAGCCCGTCCAACCCGCCCTCGGGCTGCCGCTTCCGGACCCGGTGCTGGAAGGCCGAGGAGATCTGCGCCACCGAGGTTCCGGAGCTCACCGACCGCTTCGGGCACGGTCATCCGAGCGCATGCCACTTCGCTGAGCCACGGGCCGTGCTGCGGGTGGATCCTTCGTGACCGAACGTCCGGCCCGCTCGGGGCCGGCTCCTGGTCAGTGCCGGCGACGGCGGTAGAGGTCGGTGGGCGGCGCCTGCGCGTGGGGACGTTCCGCCCGGACCGGCACCGGCGGGTCGAGGTGGCGCGCGAGGGTGCTGAGCGCGTCGAACTGCGCCCGGCTCTCCACCTGGTCGGTGAGCAGCCAGCGGCGGCGCCCCGCACCGACGGCGACGAGTCCTCCCGACACGGGGAGCTCCTCGCCGGTCACGCCGTCGCGGCGCGGGGACGTCCCGCCGTCGCGAGCGCCCGCGCCACGCCCGCCCGGGAGTCCCGGGTCGCGTAGCGCGCGGGAGCGCGCCGCCTGGGTCCCCGGCCCCCGGGTGATGGCGCGCACCTCGGACCACGGTAGGTGGCGACGGCGCCCGAGCCGGGTCAGGGTGATCCCCTCTCCGTCGAGCCGGCTGTGGCGGGGGAAGCTCGCGAGCACGGCGACGGCGGAGGTGAGCGCGACCCCCAGCAGGACCAGCGGCAGGGGCCGCGGACCGCGTGCGGCGAGCATCAGCGCCGCGAACACGAGCAGCAGGACCGGTGAGACGATGGCGGCGGCGAGCCCGGTCCACGAGCTGTGCAGCACCAACGTGGGCGGTTCCGTCGCCCGGTCCGGCGGACGGGGGGAGGAGCTGTCCATGGCGAGCGAGGCTAGCCCTCCCACCGGCCCTCGAGGACCGTCGGCTCGAGGACCGTCGGGGCGTCCCGGCCGCCCCAGGTCCACGCCGTGCACCAGCGCACGGTCATCCGTCGCGGGGCGGTCGCCAGGAGGTAGGCTGTCGACAGACGCGGACCTGGGCGTTCGCGGGAGGAGAGCCGGCAGATGCGACGCAACGAGCCCCTCGAGGCACTGCTGGGGCCGCTCGAACAGGACGTGATGGAGGTCGTGTGGCGGCTCGGGGAGTCGACCGTCCGTGACGTGCACGCGGAGCTCGCGGCCTCCCGGACGATCGCGTACACGACCGTGATGACCACGATGAGCCGGTTGGCCACCAAGGGGCTGCTCGAGCGCGACACCGCCGGGTTGGCCCACCGGTACCTCCCGGCCGTCAGCCGCGAGCACTATGCCCGCTCGGCTGTCGGCGACGTCCTGTCGTGGCTGCTGGAGCGCTACCCGGAGCCCGCCGTCGCCTACCTCGTCGACGTGGTGGACGACGTGGACGATGTGACCCTCGACGAGCTGCGGGCTGCGGTCGCACGTCGCCGCCGCGACGAGCGCTGAGGCTCGCGCCCGTGGACCTCGGCGTCCTCCTCACGCTCCCGGTGGAGTCGATCGCGATCCGCGCGATCGTCGCTGCCGTGCTCAGCGTGCTCGCGGTCCGGCTGCTGTTGCGCACCGGGCTGCGCGCACCCGGCGTGCGGGTCGCGACCGCGCTGGTCCCCGCGATGGCGCTGGTGGGGGTGTTCGTGCTGACCGGGACGAGTCTGCGACTGCCGACCCTGATGCTGCCCGCCCAGTCCCCGGACGCGTTGCCGATCCCGACCCAGGGTGGCTACCTGCACTTCGCTCCGGTGGCCGTCCCCCTGCTGGTCGGCACCTGGGCGCTGATTGCCGGGTCGCGGCTCGTGCGACGCGGTCTGCAGGCGGTGCGGATCCGCGTCGGGGCCGCCCAGGCGCTGCGCGAGGCGGAACGCGACGTCCGGTTGGAGGCGAAGACGCGGCGGTTGGCGACCGCACTCGGCATCGCGGTGCCGCGACTCGCGGTCGTGGCGAGCTGTCCGGGTGGGGCGTACGTCGCCGGCGCGCGGCGTCCCGTGGTCGTCCTCGGTCGGGACCTGCTGGACCAGCTCGACGACGCGGAGCTCGAGGGGGTGCTCGCCCACGAGCTCGCGCACGTCAAGCGGCGCGACAACCTCGTCGCGATCGGGCTCGGCGCCCTGCGCGACCTCGTGTTCTTCGTCCCCGGCGGCGGTTGGGCCGTGCGGCAGCTGCACCGGGAACGGGAGCTGGCCGCCGACCAGGTCGCGGTCGGGGTCACGGACCGCCCGGGCGCGCTGGCCAGCGGCCTGCTGAAGGTGATCGAGTCCGGCCGAGCGCCGTCCCACGCCTGTGCCGCGCTCGCGCCGCCCGGCGACCTGGTCGACCGGGTGCGGGTGCTGGTCGACGACCCGGCACCGGTGTCCCGTGCCCGCCGCGGGTCGGAGACGGCGGCCGTCGCCGTCGTGGTGGTCACGGCGACCGCGGCCGCCCTGGTCGGGCCGAACCTGGTGGCGGGTGCCGACGGGCAGCGGGACGCGGTCGCGGTGCTGTGGACCAACGCCTCGCCCGCCGCGGCGGAGACGCCGGTGTTCACGACGGAGGCACGGGCCTTCGACGTCTACCGCAGGTCGAGCCTCGCCATCGGCGAGCCGTCCGTAGTGGTCTTCGCGGGCCAGGACGAGCACGGCGTGGAGAACCGCCGGTCGACGCTGCGGGCGTGCTCGGACGGCGGGGCCAGCTGTCCCGCGCCGGCGTCGCGCGTCGGGCTCGGGATGCGCCCGCAGGAGACGATCACGGTCGACACCACGTTGACCGATCGGTGGCGGGCCACACCGGTCGCCGGCGAGGCGTCGGACGGCATCGGGCTGTACTGGTTGGCGCGCGTGCAGTGAGCCCGCGGCGTGCGGCACCGCACGGTGGTCGGCTGGTAGCCTGACGCTTCCGCTTCCCGTCGCCCCTCCGTGCTGTGAGGTCCACCCGTGTCCGTGTTCGTCGGCATCCTGATCGGGGTGCACCTGCTGCTGTGCGGCGTCCTCATCATGTTCGTCCTGATGCACCGTGGCCAGGGTGGCGGGCTGTCGGACATGTTCGGCGGCGGTGTCGGTGGGGGGCTGCAGGGTTCGGCCGTGGTCGAGCGCAACCTGGACCGGCTGACCGTGGTCACCGCGATCTTCTTCGCGATCACCAACGTGCTGCTCGTCCGGCTGCTCTGAGCTGATGCACACCCTGCGGTCCGTCCTCGGGGGCGTGATCGCCGGGGTGCTGCTCCTGACGGCGTGCAGCCCGCCCCCGGAACCGCCCTCGGCCCCGGAGCCCTCGCCCGGGCAGGCGACCCTTCCCACGCCCGGACCCGTCGACGAGCGGCGAGGCGGGACGCTGCGGGTCGGACTCTCCCTCGACCCCTACACGCTCGATCCGCGCTTCCTCGCCGACGAGCAGGGGCAGGTGATCGCCGACGCGCTGTTCGACCCCTTGGTCCGGCTCGACGAGCACTTCGAGGTGGCACCCGGCGCCGCCGAGCGGTGGGAGGTGTCCGAGGACGGCACGGAGCTGACCTTCCACCTGCGGGAGGCGACCTTCCACGACGGTACGCCCGTGACCGCCGACGACTTCGTCCGCACGTTCGTCCGGATCGCCGATGGAGCGGCCGACCCGTCGTCGTTCCTCGCCTACCTCCTGGCGCCGGTGGCGGGTTTCGACGCGGCGCAGGCCGGACGGGCGTCCCTCGTCGGTGTGGAGGCGCTCGACGAGCGCACGTTGCGCATCAGCTTGGCGGTCCCGGACCGCTCGTTCCTGACCACGCTCGCCGACCCCAGTCTGGTCCCGGTGCCCGTGACGGCGGACGACGACCCGGAGGCGTTCGCCGAGCAGCCGGTCGGCAACGGCCCCTTTCAGATGACCGAACCGCGCGAGCGCGACGCCTTCCTGCGACTACGTCGGAACGCCGAGCACCATGAGCCCCCCCTGCTCGACGAGGTCCTGCTGCAGATCTACCAGGAGGACCTGACCCGCGACCGGCAGTGGGACGACCTGCTCGACGGGCAGCTGCAGGTCGCGGAGATCCCGCCGGAGCGGCGTGACGAGGCGATCGATCGCTTCGGTCGGGCCGACGACGGGGCCAGCGGGCCGGGTTTCGTCGAGGGGCTGACCTCCGCGGTCTACCTCTACGGCTTCGACGTCACGCAGCCGCCCTTCGACCTGCCGGAACTGCGGCGGGCCATCTCCCTCGCGATCGATCGTGAGGGGCTGGCCGAGGAGGTCATGCTCGGGTCCCGGGTGCCGGCGACGGCGGTGATCCCCCCGTCGCTGCCGGGCGCGCAGGCGGGCGCCTGCGGCTACTGCCGGCACGACCCGGAGGCGGCGCGGGTTCAGTTCGAACTGGCGAGGCAGCGGGTGGCTGCCGAGGCGCAGGGCGACCCGGATCCCGTGGACCCGGACGCCGGGGGGACGACGGCCGACGGTGGCGAGGACGCGGACGCCGCCGCTGACGTGGGAGGCGCCGACGAGGCGACGGAGACCGAGGCAGACCCGGGTGGCGCGTCCGGGAGCGACGCGCAGGACGACCCCGCCGACCGCGTCGACGAGGAGGGCACGCAGGCGGGGACCGAGGAAGAGGTCGGCCCCGAGGACGGGGGGACGGAGGAGGGCGATGGCGACGACAGCGGCGACGGTGTTCCCGAGCAGGGCACGGAGGAGGCGGACCTGCCACCGGTCCTGGAGCGGCTGACCCTGACCCACAACCGCGGCCGGACCCACGCCGCGATCGCACAGCGGATGGCAGCAGATATCGAGGACGCCCTCGGGGTCGAGGTGGACCTCGACGCCCGTGAGCTCGAACCGTTCCTCCAGGCGGTGTCGGCCGGGCAGGTGCCGGTGTTCCGGCTCGGGTGGGATCCCGCCGAGCCGCAGCCCGGGTCGTACCTGCGGCCGCTGTTCCACTCGTCGCAGATCGGCGTCGACAACCTGATGCGCTACGCGTCCGGGGACGTGGACCGCTACCTCGACGAAGCCCGGACGGCCGACTACCCGACGGTGGCCGTGGCCTGGTACCGGCAGGCCGAGCGGCGGGTGCTCGAGGACCTGCCCGCCATGCCCCTGCTGTGGTACCGCCACCAGCGGGTCATCGCACCGGAGGTCCGTGACCTGCGGATCTCACCGTTCGGGCGCATGTCGTTCGCCGAGGCGTGGCTCGACAGGGGGCAGGACGCCGGCGCGGGATAGACCGCGGGGTGGGACCATGGCATGGCGTCCGAGAGGGTGCTGCGCCGGCGTCCCGCAGCCGCTGGCGGCGGACGGGCTGGGGATGGGTGCGCGTTGGCAGGGCGAGGCCCCGGGGGCTACGCTTGCCTGCTCGTGGGATGCCTCCGGGTGTCCCGCTCGCGCGAGTGGCGGAATTGGCAGACGCGCACGGTTGAGGGCCGTGTGACCGTAAGGTCATGGGGGTTCAAGTCCCCCCTCGCGCACCACC
>SLMP01000114.1 GCA_007133465.1 Nitriliruptoraceae bacterium
GACCCGCAGGTAGCGCCACAGGCCGGGCTTCTCTCTGATCCGTCCACGCAGCTCGGCCCGCTGGTCGGCGGTGAGGTCGTCGGAGCCGTCGATGCGGTCTTCGAGCAGCTGCACGAGCCGCCCACGGACGTGGGCGTCATGCTTGGCGGCGTCGAGGTTGCGGATCATCACGAACCGCTGGGCGCCCAGCCCTTCGCCAACCCGGATGTCCTTGACCTGTAACGACTCGTCAACGGTGCGGAACCGGCCCTGCCGTGAGCGGGCCTCGACGGTGGCGGCTTCGTTGCCGCGGAGCTTCTCCGCGATGATGAACCCGGACCCGCCACCGGTCAGGACCTTGCGGTTGTCGCCAGAGGTGAACCCGGCGTCCACGACCCACACGGTCCGGTTCAGACGCCACCCCGCCAGGTCTTCCTTCACTTCCTTCAACACCGTCTGGTCGGCGGTGTCGCCGGGCCAGACCCACAGCTTGACGGGCAGCCCGCCGGTGGTGACCGCCATCCCGATCACGATCTGGGGTAGGTCAGGCCTCGCGTCCTTCGAATGGCCACGCTGGCGCAGCCCCTCCTCGGTCCCGTCGAGTTCCCCGTCCTCGAACGCCGTCTCGAAGTAGGTCGAGGTGGTGTCTCTGTTAACCGGTGGATGTAGGGGTCTCGTTGGTGGCCAGTGAGTGCTGTGTCTGCGTCTTGCGGGAAGTTAGGGCGAAAGTCCTTGGAGCGGTCGGTCTCGATGTGCGATACGTGTTGCATGGAGACGGTGCCGCAGCTTCGGGTCGAGGAGCAGGGTGGTGGCTGGGTGCTGGCGGGCCCGGCGGCGGGGATGTTCGGGCTGGTCGATGACTACCTGGCCTACCTGGTGGACAGGAACTACTCGCCTCGGACGGTGCGGGCGTATGCGTTCGATCTGCTGCACGTGTGCCGGTGGCTGATCGAGGAGGGCGTCGCGCTGGAGGAGGTGTCCACCGACACGTTGCTGCGCTATCTGGCGGCGTGCCGCACGGCGAGGTTGCCGGACCGGCCGGGCGGCAACGTCTATCCGATCCGTGATGGGCGCAACGTCGGCTATGCGCCCGCGACGATCAACCGGCGGCTGGCTGCGGTCTCGGGACTGTTCGCGTTCCGGCAGCTGCGTGACCCGGACGCACCCAACCCGGTGCCGCGCGGCAAACAAGCACGCCGCACGAGCGCAGGCGAGCGTGCCGGTGAGCTCGGGCATCTGGCCAGGGGCAAGCCGCGGTCGGCGTTGCGGGTCCGTCAGCCGCGGCGGCTCCCACGGGGGCTTGATCGTGACGAGACCGCGGCGCTACTCGCGAGCTTCCGGAGTTGGCGGGACCAGGCGATTGCGGGGTTGATGCTGTTCTCGGGGCTTCGTTCGGCTGAGGTGCTCTCGCTGAAGATCGCTGATGTCGACATCGGCGCCGGATGGGTTCGGGTGGTCGGCAAGGGCGACAAGGAACGCCGCGTTCCGATCGACCGTGAGGTCGCTGGGATCATCCAGACCTACCTGCTGGCCGAGCGGCCCGTCACCGACACCGACGTGCTGTTCGTGGTCGCCAAGGGTCCGACCCGGGGCCGGCCGTTGACCCCGGCAGGGTTGCGATCGATCTTCCGCTACCACCGGGCCAAGGCCGGCGTTCCGGCAGGGCATCCGCACGCGCTGCGGCACAGCTTCGGGACCGCACTCGCGGAGGCGGGCGTGGATCTCGCAGTCATCCAGCAGCTGCTCGGTCACGACCACATCGACTCCTCCGCCCGCTATATCCATCTCGCTCCGGTTCACGTCAGGGCCGCGTATGACGATGCCATCGCCCGCCGTCGCTGAGCCACCGGTCGACCTCGCCGGCAGCTACCAGCATTGGCTTGCGGCAACCGGTCGGGGCAGCCGCGCCTACCACGACGGGGCCCTGTGGTTCCTGTGCCGGTGGCCGCACCCGCAGGCGTGGGCCGATGAACCGCTCGAGCAGCGGCTGACACTCGCCTCCTACGTGCGGCCGTTCGTGACCTTCCTGATGCTGCACGGGCATCTGCAGCCGGGCTACGACTGGCTCGTGCACCGCAAGATCACCCGGCTGCTCGACCACGCCCGCGCCAGCCCGCTGGCAGCCGACATCGACCGCTACCAGGCGGCCACCCAGGTGCTGGGGTTCTCCGAGCACATGGTCCGACGCACCGCCGATCGGGTCATCCTTCGGCTGCTGATCCAGACCGGCCGTCCGCTCGGCACGTTGACCGTCGCCGATCTCGACGAGCTCGAGACCTCGTTCCGTGACCGGGCCACGATTGTTGCCTCGACCGGGAGGAACGATCTGTCGCTTCTGCATGCCGCCCACGCGGTGCTGTTCCACCTCGACATCATCCAGGCGACCCCACCGAACCGGCGACGTCGGATCCACGACGGGTTCGGTCACCACTTCCACGGCGTCACCGACCACATCGCCGCAGTGATGGCGGCCTACTGCGAGCGGCTGGTCGGCACCCACGCGCCGTCCACGATCACCGGCATCGGGATCCGACTGGGCCACTTCGGCCGGCACCTGACCGTCACCGACCCCCAACTCGGCTCGCTCGCCGACCTCGACCGGCAACACCACATCGAGCCCTACCTGACGGTGGTCGCACGAGCCAGGCGCAGCTACGACGGTCAGCCGATCTCGACCGGGGAGCAGCGCGCCCGCATCATCACCCTGAACCGGTTCCTCGCCGATCTGACCGAATGGGACTGGCCTGATGCGCCCCGACGTCGCCTGGTGTTCCCCCGCGACATCCCCCGCCAGCCACGGCCCCTTCCCCGCTACCTGCCCCCCGATGTCGACCGCCGGCTGGGTGCGGCGCTGGAAGCATCCCCGAACCAGCTGTTTGCTGATGCGCTGCTCCTCGCCCGCGCGACCGGCCTGCGTATCGGTGAACTTCGTGACCTCGAGCTCGACTGCGTGCACGAGATTCCCAGCGCAGGAGCGTGGTTGAAGGTCCCCATCGGCAAGTTCGACAGCGAACGGATGGTCCCCCTCGACGACACCACCGTGACCGTCATCGACCGGCTCGTCGAGACACGCTCACCCGGCCAGCCGCTCCCGAACCCGCGCACCGGCCGACCTGCCGACTTCCTGCTCACCCGCCACGGCAAACGCATCTCCGACCAGACGCTGCGTGACGAACTCGCCCGCTGCGCCGTCGCTGCCGGGATCGCACGCGTGACCCCGCACCAGCTCAGGCACACCTACGCGACCGCCCTGGTCAACTCCGGGGTCTCACTACAGGCCCTGATGGCCCTCCTCGGTCACCGCTCCGCCGCGATGAGCCTGCGCTACGGACGACTGTTCGACGTCACCGTCCGTGCCGACTACGAACGTGCTCTCACGCTGGCCAAGACCCGCCTCGGCCCCGCCATGCCCGACCCGCCAACCCTGCCACTCGCCGAGATCGCCGGTCCCAGCGATGACTGGCAGCAGACCCACACCATCAAGGGACGGATGGCCGGCGGCTACTGCCTCCGCGCTCCCGCCCAAGGCACCTGCGCCTACACCAACATCTGCGAGC
>SLMP01000124.1 GCA_007133465.1 Nitriliruptoraceae bacterium
GCTGCTGAACCGCATCATCGACGACGAGGTGGCGCTCGCCCACGATCCGATGCTCGTCAAGCGCCTGCGTCGTCTCCGGGCCCAGCGCCAGCGGCAGCGGGCCCAGCGGCGCGTCGGCGTCGGCGCCCGGTGAGCTGCCGTGACCGCCGGCGACGTTGAGCAACCACCACAGCCGGGCCTGGCGCTGCTCGTGATCCGGGCGCTCGGGGTCGCGGCCCTGGTGATCGGTGCCTCGGCTGCGCTGTTCTTCGGCCTCGGTCGTCTGGGTGACGCGCCGTTGGTCATCGCTGATGCTCCCGATGATGAGGAGCCGGTCGACGAGGAGCAGGCCGCCCCCGAAGAGGACCCGGAGCCGGAACCGACACCCGAGCCGGAACCGGAGCCGGAACCGGAGCCAGAACCCGAGCCGGAACCGGAGCCAGAACCCGAACCCGAGCCGGAGGACGTCGAGGAGCCGGAGGAGCCCGAAGAGCCCGAGGAGCCGAGCCCTGACCGCATCGACCCCTCGACGGTCAGCGTGCAGGTGCTGGACGGCTACCGCGCTGACGGTGGGGCAGCGGCCGGGGTGGTCGCCCGCGAGCTGGAGGAGCTGGGCTACCGCATCATCGCCAGGAACCCGGCGCTGCGCTACGACGTCACCACGGTGTTGTGGACGGCAGGCTCCGAGGAGGCGGGTCGCCAGGTCGCCGCCGACCTCGGGGCTCCCGTGGCTCGTGAGCAGCCGGGGAACCTGTCCACCTCGGTGATGGTGCACGTCGTCGTCGGTGCCGACCGCGGCTGACCTGGACCGGGTCGTAGGCGGCGACCGCGTGGGTCAGGTGTTGTTCAGCAGCTGCAGCTTCTCGAGGATGATCCGTCGGCGCCGCTCCTCGTCCTCGGGGTCCGTGGACAGGACGTCCTGGAGGACCTGCGACAGCGCGAGGGGGGAGAAGGGCTTCGCGATGTAGTCGGCGGCACCCTGCGACCAACCCCGGATCTGGTCCTGGTCCTGGACCTTCGCCGTCAGCATCACCACCGGGATGTGTTCGAGGGTCTCGTCGCCCTTCATCGCGCTCAGGACCTGCCACCCGTCCATCTTCGGCATCATGACATCGAGCAGCACCACGTCGGGCGACTCCGACCGAGCCTGCTCCATGGCCTGCTCGCCGTCGATCGCCTCGATGACCTCGTAGCCCTCGAACTCCAGGTTCACGCGGCAGAGTAGGAGGACGTCCGGCTCGTCATCGACGACGAGGACCTTGGCTCGCTGGCTGCCCATGGGGCCTCCTCCCGACCGCGACCTCATCCTCCGGCGAGCCGGCCACGACCGCCTCGGCTGCCACCGCCGTCCGTACCCGGCGGTGTCGGTGGGCACCGTCCGTCACCACCCTAGCGTCGGTGCTCCTCGCGGTCAGGGGACCAGAGTCACGTCCTGGGCCGGATCGTCCGACTCATCGCACTGTTCGGCGGTGCAGTACCTCACGCAGCGGGGGGCGCTCAGAGGCGGTGACGCGGTGCGGGGACATGGTCAGAGCACCGCCCTCGTCCCTGACCGGCTGCCACAGCGTGAGCTCCGATGCCAGTGCGGCGTGGGGATCACGACGGCGTGCCGCGAGGACCTGGAGCAGTTCCGCGGCCATGCGGCCGAGCGCCGGGAGCTCCTGGTGGTCGTGGGTTCGGCGGCCGAGGTCGACCTGCCTGATCGCCTCGGTGCCGAACCGGTTGGCGACGTCGATGAGCATGGCGACCTCGACCCCGTAGCCCTGGACGAAGGGCAGCTGTTCGAGCAGGCTGCGCCGGGCGGCGATCTCCCCGGACAACGGCTGGGCGAGTCCGGCGAGCTCGGGGAACCACAGCGCGAGCGCCGGACGCGCGAGGAGTTCGGTGACGCGACCGCCGCCGGAGTCCCGCACCTCGCTACCGGTGGCCAGGGGACGGTCGTAGACCGCCTTGGTGAGCAGGACATCGGGCTCGTGCAGCAGCGGACCCAGCAGTCCGACGATGAACCGTGGCCCGATGTCGACGATGTCCGCATCGAGGTAGACCAGCAGATCGCCCTCAGCGGCGGCCAGGCCCTTCCACATGGCCTCACCCTTGCCGCTGACGTCGCCGAGGTGGGGGAGCACCTCGCTCTGCCGGACGACCCGGGCGCCGGCGCTGCGGGCGACCTCGCCGGTGCCATCCTCGGAGTCGGCGTCGACGACCAGCAGCTCGTCGACGAGGCCGACCCGGTCGACCAGGCTCTCGCGCAGGGCGGTGACGACGTCGCCGACGGTCGCCGCCTCGTTGCGCGCCGGCAGGACGACGCTGACGCGTTGCCCCGTGGTCCGCAGGCGTTGGCGCAGCTCCACGGCGTCGAAGGCGGTGTGATGCACGATCGCGTGCCCCGGCGGCGGGGGCCGCGATGCCGCCGGCGGACCTCCCGCCGGGGGCGTCCGACCCGCTGGCGCTGTCGCCGCACCCCGCGCTGCCAGCGTCTGACGGCGCGCCGCCACGGGACCAGCCAGGAACCGGGTCAGCAGGCCACGGCCTTCAGCGACCGTCTCCCCTGCCCGCAGCCGGTAGGTCGCCAACAGCTCGGCGCCCCGGACACCGGCCCGGTCCAGCAGTGGGTGCAGTCCCGGATCGGCGACCCACCGGGCGAGCGTCGCGGCGTCCACCTCGGGGTGGAACTGCACGGCGATCGCGCTGCCGGAACGCCAGGCCGGGATGCCGTCTCCGCCCTCGAGGAGCGGCTGCGCCGTCGGCGGCAGCGAGGCGGCCTCGTCCTCGTGGACGAACAGCGCCGGGGTCCCGTCCCGCCAGCCCGACACGAGGGGATCCTCGCGGCCAGCGTGGGTCCGCCGCAGGGCGATCGCCCCGACCTGCGGCACGGTGCGCGGCGCGACCGAGCCGCCGAGCGCCGCGGCGAGCAGCTGGGCGCCGAGGCAGATGCCGAGAACGGGCACGTCGCGGCCGACCGCGTCCGCGAGCCACTGCAGCTCGGAGCGCATCCACGGATGGTGACCGGGGTCGACCGCGGACATCACGCCGCCGAGCACCAGGACCCCGCCGACGTCGTCGAGGTCGTGGGGTGGGCGGTCGCCCTCGGCCAGCCGGTACAGGCGCCAGGGCCCGCTCTCACCGGCCGCCAGCATCGGCTCGTAGGCCGACAGCCCTGACACCTCGCTGTGGTGCAGGACGACGAGCTCGCCGGCAGCAGCACCCTCGGTCCGTCTCGCCCCCATGACCCGCCGCCTCCGTCGTCAGCCCGCCAGCAGGGGCAGGGTGCCGATGTAGATCGCCAGGAGCACGAGGGCCTCGATGCGGTGGACCGTGCGTCCGCTGATCATGAACAGCGTCGCAAGGGTGGCCACCCCCACCATGAGCGCCGTCCCGGCGCCGGTGACCGACGAGCCGAGCGTCTGGCCGGCCCCCGCGACGGCCGCAGCGGCGGCGACCCCACCGCTGTTGAACAGGTTGCTACCCAGCAGGTTGCCGATCAGCAGGTCCGTCTCACCCCGCCGGGCCGCCTGCACCGCCGTCGCCA
>SLMP01000016.1 GCA_007133465.1 Nitriliruptoraceae bacterium
GGTTTCACCGTTGCTCGCGAACGTGTACCTGCATCACGTGTTCGACCTGTGGGCCGAGGCGTGGCGCAACCGGCACGCCACCGGCGACATGATCATCGTCCGCTTCGCGGACCTATGTGGACATCCACATAGGTCCGCTTATGCCGAGCTCCGGATTATGCCGACCGTGCCGGTGAACCTGCAGGTCAGGGCCGTTTCGGTTGCCGGATGCTCGGCATAATCCGGAGGGGGTGGGCGGCGAGCAGTCTTCTTGTCTGGGTGGGGCAGATCGCCTCGTCCGGAAGAGGAGATGACATGGACAGGTCACAGACCCCCGAGAGGGTGTCGGGGCCGCTTGCCGGGTTCGAGGTCGCGTTCCGTGCGGAACTGGAACGTACGGGTTACACGCCGTCGTCGGTCGATGCCGCGGTCAGCGTGATGGGAGATTTGAGCGGCTGGATGCAACGGAACGGGATCACCGCTCAGATGTTGAGTCCTGCGGTGCTCGAGGTCCTTCCGCGCAGGCTGCGTGGCACGAGGCCGGTGGTGCGGTTCCTGCGCGAGGGCGGTGCGATCCCCGAAGCCTCGTGCGTGGACGGCGCAGGGCCGGTCGGGCTGCTGGTCGGCGAGTTCCGGGGGTGGCTTGCCGGAGAGCGAGGGCTGGCCGTCGAAACGGTCCGCTGCTACGGCAACCACGCACACACGTTCTTGGCCTGGCTGGGAGATCCGCTGGACCAGGTGCTGGCGGGCCTGGAGGCGGGCACGGTCACCACCTTCATGGTCGAGCACTGCGAACAGGTCTCGTGTGCGAACGCGAAGGCGTCGGTGACCGCCCTGCGTGCGCTGCTGCGGTTCCTGCATGTCGCGGGGCATGTCCCCACCGGGCTGGTCGGGGCGGTGCCGGCGGTGGCGGGCTGGCGGCAGGCGTCTCTGGTTCGTGGGCTCGAGGCCGGACAGGCCGAACAGCTGCTGGCCGCCTGTGACCGTTCCACTGACGTGGGGCGGCGTGACTACGCGATGCTGATGTTGCTCGCGCAGCTGGGGCTGAGGGGTGCGGAGGTCGCCGCACTGAAGCTCACCGACATCGACTGGCATGCGGGCGAGATCGTCGTTCACGGCAAGGCCGCCCGTCGGGACCGGCTTCCTCTGCCGGTCGCAGCCGGCGAAGCGCTGGCCGGATATCTGACCGAGAGCCGACCCCGGTGCCAGTCCACCGCCGTGTTCGTCATGGTGCGGGCCCCGCATGCAGCGATCTCGCCCCATGCAGTTCGGCAGGTGATGTATCGCGCCTGTGAGCGTGCGGGGCTGCCACGGCTGGGAGCGCACCGGCTCCGGCATGCGCTGGCGACCGATCTGTTGCGTGCTGGGAGCTCGCTGGCCGAGGTCGGTCAGATCCTTCGGCATCGGACCGCGCTCGCGACCTCGGCCTACGCCAAGGTCGATGAACGCTCCCTGTCGGCGCTGGTGCGCACCTGGCCTGGGGGTGTGCGATGAGCGGGCTTCGGACCGCTGCTGAGGACTACCTGGCGATGCGTCGCACGTTGGGGTTCAAGCTGACCTCGCAGGGTCGGCTGCTGATGGAGTTCATCAACTACTGCGAGCAGCACCAGCTCGATCAGGTATCTACCGATGCTGCCATCGACTGGGCGACCAACCCGGTCAAGGGCGGCCAGGATCGCATCTACCACGCCCGGCGGCTGATGGTGGTGCGGATCTTCGCCCGGCATCTGGCGGCCATCGATCCTGCGACCGAGATCCCGCCGCCGGATGTGCTGCCCCACCACTCCCGGCGGGCCACCCCGCACGTGTTCACCACCGACGAGATCGATGCGCTGATCATCGCGGCCGGAGGGTTGCAGCCGGCGATGCGGGCGGCGACCTGGCGCACGCTGCTGGGTCTGCTCGTGGTCACGGGCATGCGGATCAGCGAGGCCTGCAACCTCAACGTCGACGACATCGACGAGGACTCCGGTGTCGTGCGCATCATCAACTCGAAGTTCAACAAGTCCCGGCAGGTGCTGCTGCATCCCACCACCCTTGACGCGCTCACCGACTACCGCGAGCAGCGGCGGATGCTGTGCCCGTCCGCGACCACCCCCGCGGTGCTGATCAACAGTTGCGGCCGCCGGCTGCACTCGGGCAACGCGACCCGCACCTTCGCTGAGCTCGTCGACACCGCCGGCATCGTTGCCCGGTCCGGGCAGCGCCGTCCGAGGCTGCATGACCTCCGCCACTCGGTGGCGGTGTGGACCCTGATGGACTTCTATCGCGACGGTGGTGACGTCCAGGCACGGCTGCCGCTGCTGTCCACCTGGCTCGGACATGCCGATCCGAAGTCGACCTACTGGTATCTGCAGGCCGTCCCCGAACTCCTCGGCCTGGCCGTCGGACGGCTCGAGGACGGCTGTGGGCAGGTGCCATCATGAGGCTCGCACCCGTCCTGCAGTCGTTCTTCACCGACCGGCTCGTCATCCAACGCCAAGCATCCCCGGCCACCATCGCCGCCTACCGCGACACCTTCCGGCTCCTGCTTGCCTGGCTGGCAGCAACCACCGGCACCCAACCCGCCGCGGTGGACCTCGGCCAGCTCGACGTGGCCACGATCTCCGCGTTCCTGACCTACCTGCAGGACGAACGTGGCAACGCCACCGCCACCCGCAACGTCCGGCTGACCGCGATCCGGTCGCTGTTCCACCATGCCGCACTCCACGCACCCGAACACGCCGAGACGATCGCGCGGGTGCTCGCCATCCCACCCAAACGCTGCGACCGGGCTCTGGTGTGCTTCCTGACCGCACCTGAGATCGAGGCGCTGCTCGCCGCACCCGACCGCACCCGCTGGCACGGACGCCGAGACCATGCACTCCTGGCTGTGGCCTGCCAGACCGGGCTGCGTGTCTCGGAGCTCACCGCCCTCACCGGCGGTGACGTCTACTTGGGCGATGGCGCGCACGTGCGCTGTCATGGCAAAGGCCGCAAGCAGCGTCACACCCCGCTGACCCGGCAGACCGTGACGATCCTGACCGTCTGGAACGCCGAAGCTGGGGGCGGCGAGGACCGGCCGCTGTTTACCACCCGTGGTGGGACTGCGCTCAGCCGTGACGCCGTGGCCCGGCTGGTCGCCAAACATGCCGCGACTGCCGCAAGGTCATGTCCGAGCATCAAGTCCAAGAACGTCACCCCCCACACCCTGCGGCACTCCGCCGCGATGGCCCTGCTCCACGTCGGCATCGATACCTCGGTGATCGCGCTGTGGATGGGCCACGCCTCCCCAGACTCCACCCAGGCCTACCTCCACGCCGACATGACCATCAAACAACGGGCCCTCGCGCGGGTCACCCCTCCAGGCACCACCGCCGGCCGCTACCAGGCACCTGACACCCTCCTGGCATATCTTGACACACTCTGACCCGAACCAGCCCCTCCGGATTATGCCGACCATCCGGCAACCGAAACGGCCCTGATCTGCAGGTTCACCGGCACGGTCGGCATAATCCGGAGCTCGGCATAAGCGGAC
>SLMP01000008.1 GCA_007133465.1 Nitriliruptoraceae bacterium
GCGTCGGCCAGCAGGGCGAGCTTCGCCGTCCTCGACCGGGTGTCGGCGACCTGCCGCGAGATCGCCACGAGCTCCGCCAGCCGCATGCGTCCCTCCCGATGGGCCCGCTCCGCGTGCCGTCGGGGCGGCGTCCTCGTGAACCGAGGCTACGTGCCCCCCGAGACGTCCCGCCTCCGGAGGTGGGGGATCTCATGTGGGGGCGCGTTCCCCCACTCGCGTACCAGCAGCACCGGTCGGCTCGCGGTCCGCAGCAGGTGCTCGGCCGTGGACCCGAGGAGCAGTCCCGTCAGCGCCGTGCGGCCACGAGCTCCGACGACGATCACGTCGGCGTCGCGTTCGTCGGCGATCCGCGCGACGGTTTCTGGGAGCGGCCCGTGCTCGACCGTCGTCTCCATCGTCCCGCCGGTGACCTCGCGCAGGTGGCGACGGTTGGCGTCGAGGTCGTAGGTCCGGGTCGGGCTGCCGTCGTCGGTGGGTGGCAGCACGGTGACCACGATCCCCCCGAGCCGCGCCGCGAGGGCGGAGCCGAGACGTTCGGCCGATGCGGCGGACCACGACGAGTCGGTGGCGAGCACGACACCGCCCCCACCGTTGGGCGGCCGCATCGGGAGTGGCAACAGCAGCACCGGCCGGCGGCTCGTGCGGGCCAACTCCAGCACGGTGCTGCCGAGGAAGAGGTCGCGCCAGGGGGTGTGGCCCCGACTCCCGACGACGATCACGTCGCCGTCGACCTCCGACGCCGCCTCGATCAGTTGCGCGCCGACGTGCCCGACGCGCAGCTGCCACGTGACGGACAGGCCGTCGGCGACCCGTGCGGCGAGCTCCTCGAGACGGGGCTCGTAGTGCGCCCGATGACGCTCCTCCGGTGCCTGCGGGTAGTGACCGCCGATCACGTGCACCAGGGTCAGCCGACGAAGGCCGAGCCGGGCCAGCGTCGGCAGCGCGTCGACGAGCTGGTCGGTGGTGGGCGAGAAGTCGATGCCGACGACCGCCCGCTCCGGGACGCCGACGTCAACCATCGCCCAGCGCGCCGGCGTCGTTCGGATCGAGCGGCTCCGCGCCGTCCAGCACCAGACGGCGCCACCGGCCGATCCCGACGACGTCGACGGTCCACTCTCCGGTCAGGGCCACCAGCGGGGGATCGACGTACCAGGTCACGTCGTCGCCCCGGAGCTCGCGGTACCGCTCGGGCTGCCTGGGAGGTCCCATCTCGGCCACCGGGAGCACGGCGCTGCCGCCGCAGCAGCCGTGCCGGGGGCTGCCGCGCAGCACCACGGGGCGCCCGTCGAGGTGGGCGAGCGCCGCCGGAGTGATGGTCGGCAGGGACATCAGCGTGACGTGCTGGCCGCGGCCGCGGGGGCGGTCCCGGGGAAGCGGTCGCGCGTGCGGTTCGCGTACCGGACGAGCGCCAGCATGAGGGGCACCTCGACCAGCACGCCGACGACCGTGGCCAACGCGGCACCGGACTGCAGGCCGAAGAGGGCGATCGCCGCGGCGACGGCCAGTTCGAAGAAGTTGCTCGCCCCGATCAAGGCGCCGGGGGCTGCGACCCCGTGACGGACCTTCGCGAGGTGCATCAGCTTGTAGGTGATCGCGAAGATCAGCACCGTCTGGATCACCAGCGGCACGGCGATCAGCCCGATGTGCAGCGGGTTGTTGAGGATCACCTCGCCCTGGAAGGCGAACAACAGCACCAGCGTGACGATCAGGCCCGAGGGCGTGACCGGGGCGATGCGGCGCATGAACACCTGGTCGAACCATTCGATCCCGCGCCGGCGGATCAGCGTGACGCGGGTCAGCCACCCGGCTGCCAGCGGGATCACGATGTAGAGCACGACCGACAGCGCGACCGTGTCCCACGGCACCGCGATGTCGGAGATCCCGAGCAGCAGCACGACGATCGGGGCGAACGCCACCAGCATGATGAGGTCGTTGACCGCGACCTGGACCAGCGTGTACGCCGCGTCGCCGCGGGTCAGGTAGCTCCACACGAACACCATCGCCGTGCACGGCGCCGCGCCGAGCAGGATCGCGCCGGCGAGGTACTCGCGGCCGAGCTCCTCCGGGATCCAGGGTGCGAACACGTACAACAGGAAGAACGACGCGATCAGGTACATCGTGAACGGCTTGACGAGCCAGTTCACGCCGGAGGTGATCAGCAGGCCCTTCGGTTCGCGGCCGGCGCCGACGATCGCGCCGAAGTCGATCTGCACCATCATCGGGAAGATCATGGCCCAGATCAGCACGGCGACCGGCAGCGACACCTGGGCGTACTCGAACCGGGCCAGCGTCTCCGGGACGGCAGGCGCGAGCTGACCGATCGCCACGCCGGCGACGATGGCCAGCGCCACCCACAGCGACAGCAGGCGTTCGAAGGTGGAGAGGCCCCCGGTGGGCGGCTCGTCGGTGGCGGTCGGGGCGCTGGTGGTGTCGAACGCCTCGGCGACCTCGCGGTCGGGCTCGGTCACGGTGGGGATCCTCCCAGGAGGTGGGCGTGCGGAACGACCGGTCCCCGCTTCGGTAGGCGCGGTGGCGCGGAACGGTCCATCGGGAAACGACGATACGCGATGATCGCGCCCGCTGCAGCCGGGTGCCAGGGTTGGATGGCCCGGCGGGGCCTGGGCGAGGCGCTCGACGCGGCCCCCGCCGGCCTCAGAGGTCGGCGACCCCGGCCTTCAAGAGCGCAAGCCCTTGGGGTGCCACACAGTACGCGCCGCGGCCGTCCGTGGTGCTGGTCTGCACCAGCCCGGCCTCGCGGAGGATCCGCAGGTGCTCGGAGACCGTGGACTGCGCCAGGGGGAGCTCCTCGACGACGTCGCGGGTGATGCACGCCCGACGTTCGGCGAGCAGCCGCAGGATCCGGACCCGAGTGGGATGACCGAGCGCCTTGGCGAGGCTCGCGAGCGTCTCGTCGTCCGGCGGGTCCACGTCACTCGCCGGTGCCGCTAGAGGCGGCTCGCACGCGTCGTACGTCGCGGTTGCGATCGACCATGACGGCTGCTGGGGGCTCATGGGGTCACCGTACCCCAGGGGTGCGCGGCGCCGTCAGCGCCGGCGGACGACCTCCAGCGCGGCGATGCCGTC
Organism: Nitriliruptoraceae bacterium; assembly: GCA_007133465.1. Classification (GTDB taxonomy): domain Bacteria; phylum Actinomycetota; class Nitriliruptoria; order Nitriliruptorales; family Nitriliruptoraceae; genus SLMP01. The sequence continues at coordinate 3,085 of SLMP01000008.1, forward strand.
AGCGGGCGCCGCGGTGAAGGCGACGTCGAACCGGTCGACCTCGCAGGCCATCGCGAGGTCCGCCGGCGGCGCCCAGTCCTCCCCGTCGGGGCCGAACGACCGGCCGGCGTCGGAGCTCGCCACACGGGCGAGGTAGGGCGCCGGGTCCGGGTCCTCGCCCCGCAGCCGTGCCGCGATCAGCTCGGCGCACGCCAGGTCCTCGTCGCCGTCGCGGCCGAGCGAGGCCCCGGTGATCACGAACGTGACCGACCCCGGCGCCAGCTCCCGCAGGTGCCGGGCGGTCGCGGCGGCTGCCACGAACGACGCGGCGAACACGGTGCCGCTGCCGACGGTCCGCGCGAGGCCCTGCGTCCCCGCCGAGGTTCGGTGCACCACCGTGCGACCAGCGAGGTCCAGGTCACGGACCTCCGACGGTGAGTTGCCCAGGTCGAAGTCCGGGTAGGGCCGGCCGCCGTGCTCGCCCGCCAGCAGCGCGTCGGGCAGCACGTCCGCGCGCAGCGCCAGCGCCTGCTCCCGGGTCGCCACCGCCAGCACCCGGTCGGCGCCGCGCTCGTAGAGCCACGGCACCAGGGTGAACGCGCGGAGCGCGTCGACCACGACGATCGCCTCGGCGGGCGCCGCGTCGGCGAGGGCGACGAAGGACACCTCGGGGGTCACGAGCGCTCCTGTCCGGCTGCCGTCCCGCCCTCGCCGCGCAGGAACCGCTCCAGCCGCTCCGACGCGGCGACGACGGCGTCCACGGGGACGAACTCGCCCCGCTGGTGGGCCTGCGCGGTCAGCCCCGGGCCGTAGTTGAGGGCCGGCACACCGACCTCGGCGAACCGAGCGACGTCGGTCCACGCCTGCTTGCCGGTCACCGGCGCGCCGACGGTCGCCACGAACGCCGTCACCAGCGGCTCGTCGCGGTGCGGTGGGGCGGCGGGTGCGCGGTCGACGATCGACACCTCGGCGCGGTCGCCGACCCGGTCGTGGACCATGCGTTCGGCGTCCTCGGTCGACCGCGAGGGCGCGAACCGGAGGTTGACGTTGACCGTGAACGCTCCGGGGATCACGTTGCGGACGGGGACCGCGGTGGTGCGCTCGCCCGGTCCGAGACCCGGCGTCCACGCCTGCGTGGCCGACCACACGTCGCGGAAGGCGATGCCGTCCACCTCGACGTCCTGCACGTGGTCGGTGTCCAGCTCCGTGAGGAAGCTGCCCGCCATCGTCAGCGCGTTCCGCCCGTGCCACGGCCGCGCCGAGTGCGCCTGCCGGCCCCGGAACACGACCTCGGCCTGCAGTGACCCGAGGCAGCCGAGCTGCACCTCGCCGTCGGTCGGCTCCAGCACGATCGCGAGGTCGGCCTGCGCCAACCACGGGACGGCCGCCAGCACGGCCGCCAACTCGTTGCCGTCGGCCGGGCCCTCCTCGCCGGCGTAGAGCACCAGCACCAGGTCGTAGGGCGACGCGGCCCGCAGCGTCCGATCCTCGAACGCGCGCATGGCCACGACGTTGCCGGCCTTCATGTCCGACGCGCCGCGGGCGACCACCACCTCGACGTCGCGGTGGCGCTCCACCCGGGGCTCCCGGTCGGCGTCGGTCGGCGGGACGACGTCGAGGTGGCCGACGAGCAGGACGAGTGGCCGGTCGCCCCCGTCACGGCCGCGCCAGCGCGGCCCCGGCTCCCCGATGACGACGCTGTGGCCGATGCGCACGACCGGCTCGCCGAGCTGCTCGTAGCGGGCAACGACCGCGTCGGCGATCGGCCCCTCCTCGCCGGTCGGGCAGACGAGCGAACAGTGCTCGAGCAGGCGGGCGACGAGGTCGCCGCGCGCGGACGGGCGGTCGGTGTCGCGGGTGGCAGGGGCGCGGTCGTCCACGGCTCAGTCGTTCGCGTGCAGCGCGGCGTTGAGCCCGCCCCAGTCGGCGTGCCCCCCTTCGCGCTCGAGCGCGCGGACGGTGCCGGTGACCGAGTCCCGGCGGAACAGCAGGTCGTCGCGGCCGGACAGCTCGCGGGCCTTGACGACCGTGCCGTCCGGCAGCGTGACCTTCGTGCCGGCGGTGACGTACAGCCCGGCTTCGACGACGCAGCCGTCGCCGAGCGAGATGCCGATCCCGGCGTTCGCGCCGATCAGGCACCGCTCGCCGACCCGGACGATCTCCGTGCCACCGCCCGACAGCGTGCCCATGATCGACGCGCTGCCGCCGATGTCGGAACCGTCACCGATCACCACGCCCGCGGAGATACGCCCTTCGACCATCGAGGCGCCGAGCGTGCCGGCGTTGAAGTTGACGAACCCCTCGTGCATCACGGTCGTGCCGGGGGACAGGTGCGCGCCGAGCCGGACCCGGTCGGCGTCCGCGATCCGCACCCCCGACGGCACGACGTAGTCGGTCATCCGCGGGAACTTGTCGACGCTGGAGACGCGCAACCGGCGACCGCTGGCGGCGTGCTCGATCTGCACCGCGTCGAACACCTCCGGGTCGCACGGCCCCTCGTCGGTCCACACGACGTTGGTGAGCAACCCGAACGCGCCCTCGAGGCTCGCGTCGTGCGGGCAGATCTCCCGGTGGGAGAGCAGGTGCAGGCGCAGGTAGACGTCGTGGGCGCCGACCGGGTCGCTCGCGAGGTCCTCCACGAAGGTCGCGACCGGGAAGCGCTCGGTTCGCGTCGGCGTGGGGGTCGTTGCGGCGTCGGCCGTGACCGCGGCGATCGCCCGGGCCACCGGGTGGTCCGCGGCGAGGTCGGCGCGGCCGAGCACCTCGCGGGTGAGCGGGTAGGTCCCGGTCCCGCCGGTGTGGCCGAGCGTCGCGGCGAGGGCGACCGCCTCGCCGGCGTCGCCGCCGGCCACCGCCAGCGGGTACCAGGTGTCGAGGACCCGGTCGGTCCCGGCGGAACGGGTCGCGAGGCCGATGCCGAAGGCGGCGAAGGTGGTCATGGCGGGGGGTCCGAGGATCGGGGAGCGCCGGCCGGAGGTCGGCGGCGACGGGGTGTGCGCCGTGGCTCCGGGCGGCGGAACGCGGGCGTCGAGGAGCCTATCGACGGTCGTCGGGCCGTCCGGGCGCTGGTTCCGGGGGCGGTGGGCCACCCGACCCTCCGACGAGGGACCTGCGGCACCTGTCCACGAGGCGACGCCCGCCGTACGTTCCAATCATGGTTGGAACGATTACCGCACCCGCCCGCGACGTCGTCGCCGCGCGGGTCGCGTTGCTCAAGGCGGTCGCGGACCCGACCCGCCTGCAGGTGCTCGACGAGCTCGAGACCGTCGGCCCGCGGTGCCACTGCGAGCTCGAGGAGGCGCTCGACGTACCCGCCAACCGGATGTCGTTCCACCTCAAGGTCCTCCGTGAGGCCGGGCTGGTCGTCACCGAGCGGCAGGGCAAGCGGGTCGCCTACCGCCTGGACGCCACCGGCCTGGCGAGGCTGCGGCGGTCCCTGCCGGAGGTGGGGAGCACGCCAGGCGAGGAGGCCGGCTCATGAGCGTCACGGGTGCGGATGCCCGCGCCGATCGCACGCCCGGGGAGCGCGCACCCGACGCCGGGACGTCGGGTGGGCCGGGGACGTCCCCGACGCGCCGCTTGGTGGCCGGCCTGGTGGCGGCCGCCGCCACGTGGGGCCTGCTCTACCTCGCCAACGAACACCTCTGGGACCTGCTCGTCTTCGACCTCATCGGCCTCGACCCGGCGACCCGTCTGGGGCACGCGGTCCACTTCTTCCTCTACGACACCATCAAGATCCTGCTGCTCATCGCGGGCATGATCTTCGCGATCAGCATGGCGCGGGCCTCCGTGCCACCGGAGCGGGTCCGCGACCTGATCGGCGGCCGGCACGTGGCCATCGGGTTCCTGCTGGCCGCCTCCTTCGGTGCGATCACCCCGTTCTGCTCGTGCAGTTCGGTGCCACTGTTCATCGGTTTCGTCGCCGCCGGCGTGCCGCTCGGCATCACGCTGACGTTCCTCATCACCAGCCCGCTGATCAACCAGATCGGGGTCGTGATGCTGGCCGGGATGGTCGGCTGGCGGATCGCGGTCCTCTACGTCCTGACCGGGATGGTCATGGCGATCGTCGCGGGGGTCGTGCTGTCGCGGTTCGACCTCGAGCGGTGGGTCGACCCGATGGTGCGCGACGTCCCCGCCCCCACGGCGACCGGGCTCGGCGGCAAGCTCACGCTCCAGGACCGGGTCGACGCGGCCCGTGGCGAGACCGTCGACATCCTGCGCACCGTCTGGCCCTACGTGCTCGTCGGCATCGCGATCGGGGCCGGGATCCACGGCTGGGTGCCCGACGACCTGTTCGCCACCACCGGCATCGCGGACAGCGTCTGGTCGGTGCCGGTCGCGACCCTCGCGGGCATCCCGCTCTACGCGAACGTCGCCGGCGTCGTGCCCCTGGTCGAGGCGGTGTACGCCAAGGGCCTCGGCCTCGGCACCGCGATGTCGTTCATGATGAGCATCGTGGCGCTGTCGCTGCCCGCCCTGATCCTGCTGAAGCGGGTCATGCGCCTGCCCCTGCTCGCCATCTTCACCGGCGTCGTGACCGTCGGGATCATCACGATCGGCTTCATCTTCGACGTGGTCGCTTGAACGCAGCGACCAACCCAACCCACGAGGACACGTCATGGACATCAAGGTGCTCGGCCCCGGCTGCCGCAACTGCGTCACGCTCGAGGCGCGGACGCGCGAGGCGCTCGACCAGCTCGGTCTCGACGCCGAGGTGGAGAAGGTCACCGATCCGGCCGAGATCGTCGGCTACGGCGTGCTGTCCACGCCGGGGCTGGTCGTCGACGGCGAGCTCGTGTTCGCCGGCAAGGTCCCGAGCGTGCGACAGCTGACGGGGCTGCTGTCCCGCTGACCCGCGTCGTACGGGCCGGCGCCCGGCGGCCCTACCCTGTCGCCGTCGCGAGGGCGGTGCCCCCGGTCCGGCGCGCTGCTGCCCGCCACCGGTCCTTCCGGCACTCGAGGCGACGGAGGTCCCGGTGAGCGAGTCCCACGACGGCGGCGCGGGTCGGGTCGATGCGTCCGCCGCGGACGATCCGCGGGTGATCGCCGGCCCGCCGCCGATGCGCAGCCCGTTGGCCCTCGGCGGGACCGGGGTGACCGGCTTCGCGATGGGCATCGCCGAGGTGATCCCGGGGTTCTCCGGCGGCACCGTCGCGCTGGTCGCCGGCATCTACGAACGGCTGATCGCGGCGATCCGGCAGGGCGCCCGGGTGCTGTCGCTGCTGGTGCGCGGCCGCGTGCCCGACGCCGTGGTCGCCCTGCGCGCGATCGACTGGCTGTTCCTCGGCGCGCTCCTCGTCGGGATGCTGACCGCGGTGTTCACGCTGGCGTCCGCCCTGGAACGACTGATCGACGAGCGACCGGTGGAACTGTCCGCGGTGTTCCTCGGGCTCGTCCTCGGCGCGGCCATCGTGGCCTCCCGACAGCTGCGGGCGCCGGCGCCGTGGCACCTGCTGGTCGGCGCGGTGGCCGCCGTGGTCGCGTTCTTCGGGCTCGGGGTGAGCCCCGGCACGATCACGGATCCGTCCCTCGTGCTCGTCCTGGTGGGGGGCGCCGTCGCGATCAGCGCGTGGATCCTGCCCGGGGTGTCCGGGTCGTTCCTGCTGCTGGTGCTCGGGCTCTGGCCGGCGGTCGTCGGCGCCGTCGCCGACCGCGACCTGCTGCTGCTCGGGGTGTTCGCGATCGGCTGCGGGGTCGGGCTCGCGGTCTTCTCCACGCTGCTGCACTGGCTGCTGGCGCGGGCGCACGACGTGGTGCTCGCCGTGCTGCTCGGCCTGATGGTCGGCAGCGTGCGCATCCTGTGGCCCTGGCCGTCCGACGACGGGATCGGCAGCCCGACCCTCGGTGCGCCGGAGGGGGACACCGTGCTGCTCGCGTTCGCGCTGGCGCTCGCCGCGTTCGCGCTGGTGTGGATGTTCGGGCTGGCAGCCTCTGCGGTGGAGCGCCGCCGCGTGCGGTCCGTCGACGTGGCGCGCTGAACGGTCAGACCGGCAGCCGGCCGGCGTCCAGGGCGTCCCGCCAGGACGCCATGGCGGCGCGGCAGCCGTCCACCGTCGGGACCAGCGCGAGCCGCAGCCACCCGGTGCCGCCGGGCCCGAACGCCCGTCCGGGCGAGGCGACGATCCGCTCGCGCAGCAACGCCTCCGCGTACGCCGCATCGTCCCCCCCGGGCGCCCGGAACCAGACGTAGAACGTGGCGTCGGAGCCGGACACCTCGATGCCCATGGCGTGCAGGTGCTCGAGCACGACGGCGCGTTTCGCGGCGAACACCGCGCGGCGTTGGTCGACGTGGTCCTGGTCCCCCCAGGCCGCGATCGCGGCCGCCTGCACGAAGTCCGGGGCCGCGGTGCCGACGTTGGGGCGCAACTGCCGCAGCCGGCGGATCAGCTCCGGGTCGCCCACGATCGCCCCCGAGCGGTAGCCGGTCATGCCGGAGCGCTTCGACAGCGAGACGAAGGCGAGCACGCCGGTGAGGTCGCCGTCGCAGGCCTCCAGCACGCTCGGCGGCGGCGTGTCGAACCAGATCTCCTGGTAGCACTCGTCGGAGGCGAGCAGCAGGTCGTGCTCGCGGGCGACCGCCACCTGCTCGCGGTACCAGCCGAGGTCGGCGGTCGACCCGGTCGGGTTGTGCGGGTGGTTGACCCAGGCGATGCAGGCCCGCTGCAGCCGATCGGCCGGCAGGTCGGCGAGCGACAGCCGCCAGCCGGCCTCCGGGGTGAGCATGACCGGATCGGACGCCCCGCCGGCGAACAGCGCGCCGCGGCCGTAGACGGGGTAGCCGGGCTCGCCCCACAGCACGTTCCGGCGGGGCCCGTGCGGGTCGAGCACCGCGAGGGGCAGGTGGAAGATGGCCTCCTTGCTGCCGGCGCTCGGCAGCACGTGCTCGCCGGGATCGACGGTGACCCCGTGCCGGCGGGCCATCCACCCGGCGACCGCGGCCCGCAGCGCCGGCTGGCCGGCGGCGGTCGGGTACCGGCTGACCGGTCCGACCGCGTCGAGGAGTGCCTCGCGGATGAACCGCGGCGTCGGTTCGTCCGGGTCGCCGATCGAGAAGTCGTGCAGCGGCCGGCCGTCCGCGCGCAGGGTGGTGGCGAGGTCCTGGAACGCGGCCAGGGGGTAGCCGCCCAGACGGGCGAGCGCGGGGTTCGAGGTGACCATGGCGAGCAGCGTAGAGCGGCCGCGTCGGGAGGTCGGCCGCCAGCCGCGGGTGGGGGCCGGCCCGTCGCGGGAGGTGGCCGGCCCGTCGCGGGTGGGGGCCGGCCCGTCCCGGGCTAGCATCCGGCCCGTGAGCCACCACACCCGCACCCTGCTGGTCCGTTGCACGGGCGCCGACCGGCCGGGGATCACCGCCGGCCTCCTCGGCGTGCTCGCCCAGGCAGGGGTCGAGCTGCACGACATGGAGCAGGTGGTGATCCGCCAGCGCCTGACGCTCGACCTGCTCGTCGGCGTCGGCGAGGGCGACGACGTCCTGAAGGAGGTGCTGTTCCACGGCTGGGAGCGCGGCCTGCAGGTGGACTTCGAGGTGGTGGAGGCCGGCGGGGAACCGCCGCCGCGCCCCCGGTTCGTGGTCACCGTGATCGGCCAGGAGCTGACCCCCGGCGCGCTGCAGGCCGTGACCGGTGCGATCGCCGAGGGCGACGGCAACATCGACCGCATCGACCGGCTGTCCCGCGAACCGGTGGTGTCCTACGAGTTCGTCGTGGTGGGTGGTGACGCCGACCGGATGCGCGAGGCGCTGCTGGTCGCCTCCTCCGAGTACGGCGTGGACGTCGCCGTGCAGCGCGAGAGCCTCGAACGGCGCGCCAAGCGCCTCGTGGTCATGGACGTCGACTCGACCCTGATCCAGGACGAGGTGATCGAGCTGCTGGCCGCGGCCGTCGGGTGCGAAGCCGAGGTGGCGGACATCACCGCACGGGCGATGGCCGGGGAGCTCGACTTCGCCGCCTCGCTGCGCGAACGGGTCGGGCGGCTGGCGGGGACACCCGTCGAGGTCCTCGAGCGGGTCAGCGAGCAGGTTCGGCTCACCCCCGGCGCCCGCACCTTCGTGCGGACGCTCAAACGGCTCGGCTACGCCGTCGCGATCGTCTCCGGCGGGTTCACGGCCGTGACCGACACCCTCGCCGAGCAGCTCGGGCTCGACCACGCGGTCGCGAACGAGCTCGAGATCGTCGACGGCCGGCTCACCGGCCGGCTGGTCGGCACGATCGTGGACCGGGCCGGCAAGGCCGAGGTGCTGCGCCGGATCGCGGCGGCCGAGCACATCCCGCTCGAGCAGACGGTCGCGATCGGCGACGGCGCCAACGACCTCGACATGCTGGCGGCGGCCGGCCTCGGGATCGCCTTCAACGCGAAGCCGATCGTGCGTGCCCAGGCGGACACGGCGGTGTCGGTCCCCTACCTCGACGCGATCCTGTTCCTGCTCGGCATCCGTCGCGAGGAGGTGGAGGCCGCGGATGCCTCCGACCCGGCGCTGGTCGGCGGCCTCGGCACGACCGGCTGACCGGAGCTGCGACGCGGCGCGGGGCGGGGCGCACCGATCGTCCGGTCGGGTCAGGCGTCGGGGGGCTCGTCGTCGTCCACACCGTCGTCGTCGGGCTCGTCCGGCGCGTCCGGCTCGTCGTCGGCGGGTTCGGTGACGTCGCCGAACCCGGCGCCCAGCAGGTCGAGGGGCAACGGGTCGGCGAGGGCCGCGCTCTCGTCCGGGACCTCGACGGGCGCCGCGTCTCCGTCGGCGCCGTCGGGCGGTGGCAGGCCGGCGACCGCTCCCTCGGTGGCGTCGACCGGCAGGATGCGCCGGAAGAGGTCGGTGCGATGGGTGATGCGCATGCCTGCGCGACGGTAGAGGGCGACGGCGCCCTCGAGCGTGACGTCGTCGACCTCCAGGGCCGCCCCCGTGAGGCCGCGCCGCCGGAACGCCTCCAGCGCGGTGCGCAACAGCGCCATCCCGACGCCCTTGCGCCGCCAGGACGGGAGCACCGCGAGATCGCGGATCCAGCCGTCCTCGGGGGAACCCAGGGCCCCCGACCGGCACACCGCGATGCCGATGACCTCGTCGTCGTGTTCGGCGAGCAGGAACAGGCCCTCGTCGAACAGCGGGTCGCGGTCGACCCGCTCCTCCACCCAGTCGTCGAGGGGGATGGGCAGGTGGGTCCCGACGTTCGCGAACGCCGCCTGGTGGACCTGCCACGCCGCTGCCTCGTCGTGGCCACGCCGGAAGGCGCGGCCACGCACCCCGGGCGGCCAGGCCGGCGCCGGCGGGGCCGCGTGGAGGTCGAGGCGGAGGTCGAGCAGGTGGCGGACCGGCTCGAAGCCGCGGGCGGCGAGGAACGAGCGGGTGCGCTCGTCGCCGTCCACGACCGTGAGGTAGAGCGCCACCGTGGTGCGACCGGCGGCCCGGGCGGCGCTGCACGCCCGTTCCTCGGCGTGCCCGAGCAGGAAGGTCGCCAGGCCATGGCCGGTCCAGGCGGGATGCACCCGCGCCTCGATGTGTGCCACCGCCTCGCCGGTGAACGGATCGAGCTCCACCTGGAACTCGGCGTAGGCGGCCAGGTGCGGTGCGCCGTCCGGGTGCTCCACGAGCATGGTCTCGTCGAGGCGGTCGAGCGCGAGCCAGCGGAACCGCAGGTCGTCCTCCCGGACCCGCACCCGACCGCCGCGGTGGTCGGCGGCGACCTCGAACAGCTGTGCGACGCGGGCGAGGTCCGGCAGCGTCGCGGGACGGACCGTGAACCCGGCGGGGACCGGGCGCAGCGGCAGGGCGGTGGTCGGAGGCATCATCGTCGGCCCATCGTAGGCACATCCCCGCCACGGGCCGCGGCCGTCGCCCCGGCCGTCCTGCCGCATCCGCCGCGGAGCGCCATCGCGAGGGCCACCGGTCGCGTTCGTGGGGAGCGGGCCGTGGTCGGTACGCGGCCAGGTGGCCGGCGGTGGTCGGCCGACCGAGCGCACCCGGGCGCCTGGCGGCGTATCGTCGGCGCACGTCGGCGTGCTGGTGGACGGCCTGCGGAGCAAGCGCCGGCACGCCGAGGAGGGCAGAGAGTTGGACCCGCTGGACATCCTCGTCCGGTTGCTGGTGGCCGCAGGGCTGACGGCGGTGATCGGACTGGACCGCGAGCTGCGCGGCAAGCCGGCGGGCCTGCGCACCAACATCGTCGTCGGCACGGCCACGGCGGCGTTCGCGTACATCGGGGCCGAGGTGATCTCCGGTCCGGGTGCCGACCCGACCCGGGTCGCCTCCCAGGTGGTGTCCGGCATCGGCTTCCTCGGCGGCGGGGCGATCTTCGCCGCGGGTGACAAGCCGAGCGGGTTGACGACCGCGGCCGCGCTGTGGGGTTCGGCGGCGGTCGGGATGGCGGCGGGGCTCGGGTCGTACGTCGTCGCGCTGCTGTTGGTCGGGGTGCTCGTGGCGGTCCTGTGGCCGCTCGACCTGCTCGCCGAGCGTCGGGTGCAGCGCTGGGGGCGTCACGACCTGCACGCCCAGGTCGTGCTCTCCGAGCTCGACGCGGTCGACGGGCTGCGCACCACGCTGGCGGAGGCCCCGTTGCGGGTCGTACGGCTCGCCCTGCTCGACCTCGGGTCGCGGCCCGTCGCGGACGTCCAGCTCGCCGGTCGTGCTCCCGACCTCGAGGCGGCGATCGAGGCGATCGAGGCGCTCCCCGGTGCCGTCACGGTGGTGCACCCGGGCATCGGCGAGCCGCAGTGAGCCGGCCCCGGCGCTCGCCTCCGAGTCACGTGCGGAGGACTACCCTGCCGGCCCGCGGTCGCATCCCGGCCGCCCCATGTCAGGAAGGTGCCCCGTGCCTCGCGTCACCCTCTACCACTGCACGCGCCCCAAGCGGCTGCCGCTGATCGAGGAGGAGGGGCTGCGGACGCGCGCCGACCTCTCGGGGCTCTACGGGCCCCCGGGGGCCCTGGACACCGCCGCTCCCGGGACCTATGCGCACGGCAAGCGCGTGTCCGGTTGGTGGTCGGAGGCGCACGCCCGGGACCAGGTCGCCGGGCTCGGTGCCGGGTTCGTCAGCTACACGGTCGATCCCGCCAAGACCCTCGCCGCCCCGGCGAGCCTGCGCGACGGCGAACCCGACGCCTACTGGGCGGCCACCCGCCCGCTGCGCGACTGGTTGGCGGACGGCGAGCCCCCGGTCGACCTCGAGGTGCACCAGAACCTGCCGGTCCGCGCCAAGCACCTCCGGCTGCACGCGCCGTTGTTCGGCGACGAGCAGCTGGGGGACTACGCGCCACTGGTCGCGGCGATCGCCGACGACGACCGGCTCTCCGCCAAGGCGACCATGCACCTCGCGATCATCGCGTCGGACGGCGATTTCGACGGGCAGGACTTCGCGGCGGCCTGCGCCCTCGCCTGGCGCGACGAGCCCGACCCGCCCTCGCTCGTGCGCGAGCTCATCGACGTCGACCCGGACAAGGTCGCGAGCGCCGCCCTGGCCGAGCACGGGGGCGACCTCCCAGAGCTCGCCGCGCGGCTGCGCGACGTCCTCGAGGAGACCCGCGAGTGGTCGGAGCAGAACGGCATGGAGCACGGCCGTGGGCTCTTGTCACGGGCCTCGCTGGTGCTCGACGAGCTCCCGGACCACGTGGCGTGACCCGCCGCCCGGGGGTGGCTCAGAGGCTGACGACGTTCAGCTGCGACACCCGCTCGTCCGGTCCCTCCAGCACGTAGCGGACCCGCTGCCCCAGCCGGAGCTCCTGCAGTCCGGAGGCGGCGAAGGCCTCGCGGTCGAAGTGCCACTCGACCAGGGCGTCGTCCAGCAGCGACCCGGTCTGGGACGCATGGTCGAACGTCCGGATCGTCCCCTGCGGCATCGCCGGTCTCCTCGCGCGGGCGGGCTCGCCGAGCAGGATAGTCGGATGGCCACGACGGGCTGCGCCGGCCCCAGGGCGGCCAGGCGCAGCACGTCGGCGCCCGTGGCGGTCAGGCGATGCGCGGGGGCGCCAGCGGTGCCGTCACCTCCCAGGCGGCCAGCAGTCGGCGCGTGGCGGGACCGACCGGCGCGTCGCGCAGCGCCGTGAGATCCGCCACCGTGTCCACGTCGTAGGCGGCGCCGGCGCGATGGACGGTGCCCGCGGTGACGCCGGCGCGCCGGGCGAGCGCCAGGTGCTTCCTGGCGGAGCTCACCCCGTAGCGCGTCGGGATGACGCCGGCCGGGCGGCGCACCAGCACGCCGGTGCCGCCGTCGGCCGTCGGCGCGACCACCACGTCGGCGTCGTCCGCGCGGACGGCGGCCACGTCGGCGGCGGTCAGTCGGGGCAGGTCGGCCGCGACCACGAGGAGCTCCGGACGGGGTCCGAGCCGGGCGGCGGCAGCGCGCAGGGCGCCGTCCAGCGTCGCGACGTCCGGGGGATCGATCAGGGCGTCCAGCCCGAGCGCCGCGGCCGCCGCGGCGGCGGCAGGGCCGCCGGCGACCACCACGACCTCGTCGACCGGTGCGGTCGCCAGCGCCGTGGCGACGTCCGCCAGCATCGCGCCGGCGAGGCTCGCGCGCGCGGCAGGGGAGAGGTGCGTCGCCAGTCGGGTCTTGCCACGACCTGGCGAGCGGAGCGGGACCAGCACGGTGCAGGTGGACATCACCGGCATCCTAGGAGCGGCCGACTAGGGTCGTCGCACGCAGGGTGGGTGGGCCACGGCGTGACGGGAGTTCCACGATGACGACGGCAGCGGTCATGGGGGCAGGGTCCTGGGGGACGGCGTTCGCGGCCATGTGCGCGGACGCGGGCACCACGACCACCCTGTGGTCGCGGGACCCCGACCAGGTGGCGGAGATCGCGGAACGGCGCACCAACGCGGCGTACCTCCCGGACGTGACCCTGCCCGAGCCGCTCGGCGCCACCGACGATCCGGAGGAGGCGGTCGCTGGCGCCGACGTCGTGGTCATCGCGATCCCCTCGACGGGCGTCGTCGAGCAGCTCACCAACTGGGGCTCGCGCATCGCGCCCGAGGCCACGATCGTCAGCCTGGTCAAGGGCGTGGACGTCGCGTCGCGCCGGTTCGGCAGCCAGCTGATCGCCGGCACGGTGGACGTCGACCCCGACCGGGTCGTGGTGATCAGCGGGCCGAACCTCGCCGCCGAGTGCGCGCGCCGGCAGCCTGCCGCCACGGTGTCGGCCAGCCCGGACCTCGGCCGGGCCGAGCAGGTCCAGGCGATGGTCATGTCCGGCTACTTCCGGGTCTACACCAACCGGGACAAGGTCGGGGTCGAGGTGGCCGGCGCGGCCAAGAACGTGATGGCGTTGGCCGCCGGCATGGCGCACGGGATGGGCTTCGGCGACAACACCAAGGCGATGGTCGTCACCCGCGGCCTCGCGGAGATGACCCGTCTCGGGGTGGCGCTCGGTGGGCAGCCGCTGACCTTCTCCGGGCTGGCGGGGGTCGGTGACCTCGTCGCGACCTGCACGTCCCCCCGGTCGCGCAACCGGACCGTCGGGGAGCGCCTCGGTCAGGGCGAGGCCCTCGACGACATCATCGCGTCGATGAACATGGTCGCGGAGGGGGTCAAGTCCTCGCAGGCGATCCTCGGCATCGCCGCGGATGTCGGGGTGGACATGCCGTTGGCCCGCGGCGTGGTCGGTGTCTGCCACGAGGGGCTGGACCCGGCGGAGATGGTCGGCCAGCTGATGACCCGCTCGGCCAAGACCGAGCTGTACGGGATCGAGTCCTGACGCGGGGCGCGGGGTGGCGGTGACGATGCGGGGGACGCGACGGCCCGGGGACGGCTCGTGAGGCCCGGGCTGGTGGTCGTGCTCGACGGCGCCTCCGGCGTCGGCAAGACGCACACGCTGCGGGGGCTGCAGAAGGCGTGGCCGCGGGTGCGGCAGGGGCCGCTGCTCGACGTCGGCCTCGATCGCACGCTCGACGCGTTCGGGCCGCGGACCCTGCCGCGCTGGTGGGACCTGATCCAGCGGTGCGACCCCCCGCCTCCCGCCGACCCGGGGCGGGTCAGCTGGGGACCGCTCGGCCGCGAGCTGGTCACGGGCATGCACCAGGTCGCCGCGACCTGGGCGCGGACCGGGTTCGACGTGGTGGTCGAGCACGTCCTGCTCGACCGGACGACGGCGACCGACCTGCCGAAGGCGCTGACCGGACTGCCCGTCCTGCACGTCGGCCTGGTGTGCGACGAGGACGTCCTCGAGGCGCGCGAGGCCGAGCGCCGGCGGCGAACCCTGGGGCTGGCGGTCGCCCAGCAGCGGCAGACCGCGGACGTGGCGGCGCGGCACGTGGTGCTCGACACGACCATGGCCACCACCGAGGAGCTCGTCGAGGAGCTGCTCCTGGCGGTGGGGGAGCGCTTCGGTCTCGAGGTCCGGTGACGCGACGGCCAGTGGCGGGTCAGTCGAACGTCAGACCGAGCGCCTGCACGATCTTGGCCGTCTGCTCGCCGACCCCCCGGGTGAACTCCGCGGCGCCGGGACCGACCCGGTTGAGCTCCTCCCACTGGTCGCCCACGTCCTCGGGCGTCGGGATGCCCTCGAAGGTGGTGCCCTCGCCCTCGAGGATCGCGACCCGGGCCATGTACCCGCCGCCGACCGAGTAGACCCGGCCGGTGTCGGTGCACGCCTCCGAGGCGAGGTAGGCGACCAGCGGCGACACGTAGGAGGGTTCGAGCTTGTCGAGCAGCGCCGCCGGCATCACGTCCTCGGTCATCCGGGAGGCGGCGACCGGCGCGATCGCGTGGGCGGTGATGCCGTACTTCTCCCCCTCGATCGCGAGCGTGCGGGTCAAGCCGACCAGCCCGAGCTTCGCGGCCGAGTAGTTCGCCTGCCCGAAGTTGCCGTACAGGCCCGAACCCGACGAGGTGGTCACGATCCGGCCGTAGCCCTGCTCACGCAGGTGGGCCCAGGCGGCCCGGGCGACGTGGAAGCCCCCGTAGAGGTGGACCTTCAGCACCAGGTCGAGCTGCGGCTCCTCGAGCTTGGCGAACGACGTGTCGCGCAGGATGCCCGCGTTGTTGACGACCACGTCGACCCGGCCGAACGCGTCCAGGGCGGTCCGGACGATCGCCTGACCGCCCTCCCACGTGTGCACGCCGTCGTAGTTGGCGACCGCCTCGCCGCCGGCCGCCACGATCTCCTCGACGACGGCGTCGGCCATCTCCGAGCCCTGCCCGCTGCCGTCGCGGCTGCCGCCGAGGTCGTTGACCACGACCTTGGCGCCACGGCTCGCGAGCAGCAGGGCGTGGCTGCGGCCGAGGCCACCGCCGGCGCCGGTGACGATGGCGACACGGCCGTCGAAGTCGATCTGGGCCACGGCGTCCCTCCCCATGCTGGTGTCCGTGCTGACCGGCCGAGCCTATCGACGGGGGCTGTGCGGACCGGAAACGACGGGCGCCGTCCCGGCCAGCCGCGCGGCTGCGACGAACCTCGGGCATCCTGACCGGCACCCCGGGGCGGCCCACACCGCCGGTACGGAGGAACTGCGCGTGTCCTCGCTCGCCCACTCGCTCTGGTTCACCGAGGTCCGTCCGCCCTACGACGCCGCCTTCGCCACCGCACCCTGGTCGTTGGCGGTCGCGTTCGCGGCCGTCGTCGTCGCGGTGCTGTGGCGCTGGGCGGCGCGGTTCCTGCCGCGCCCGGAACTCGCGGTCCTGCGACCGCTCGGGCGGCTCGGACCCTGGATCCCGCGCCTGCTGGGCATCCACGCCGGCGTGTCGCTGCTGGCGCTCGCGGCCAGGCTCGAGTTCCTCGTCCCGACCCTCGCGCTGCCGGTCACCTGGTGGGGCATCGGACTCGGGATCCTCGAAGGCATCGTCGGGGTGTGGCTGATCGCCGGGTGGCGGGTGCGCCCGGCCGCGTGGCTGCTCGTCGTCGCCGGCCCGCTCGGCATGCTCGGGTACGGCGTGATCCCGATCCTCGAGCGCGCGGACCTGCTGGCGATCGGGCTGTTCCTCGCCCTGCTGCCGCCGGACGACGCCCGGCCCGGGGGCCGCATCGTGGTCGACCCCGAGCGGGTCCGTGGCGCCCTGTTCGCCCTCCGCCTGCTCACCGGCGGCACGCTCATCCTGTTGGCCTACACGGAGAAGCTCGCCCGACCGGAGCTGTCGCTGGCCTTCCTCGATCGCTACCCGGCCTTCAACCTGCTGCAACTGGCCGGCGGCACCGTCGGCCTGGAGGTCGGCGATGTCGCCTTCGTCCGGTTCGCCGCCGGCGTGGAGATCCTCTTCGGGCTGTTGCTGATCTCCGGTGCGCTGCCCCAGCTGACCGTGCTGGCGGCCGGCATCCCCTTCAACGCCACGCTGTTCTTCCTCGGTGCGACGGAGCTGATCGGCCACCTGCCGATCTACGGTGCGATGCTGGCGTTGCTCGTCTACGGCTGCCGCGACGACACCGCCCCCGTCTGCTCCTGGCTGCCTCGTCCGGACGGTGCGATGCGGACCCTGCCGGCGCGAGATCACCCGCTCCGAGGTTCCTCCGCCGCCGCCAGCTAGGCTCACCGCGCCGGACGCGGGTCCGGGGTGCGACGCAGCGGCGCTGCCCGTGGGAGGCGCGCGGACGGAGGCGGTCAGACGTGAAGCGGGTCGCACTGCTCTACGGCGGCCGCTCCAGCGAGCACGCCATCTCGTGCCTGTCGGCGCGTTCGGTGCTCGCCGTGATCGACCGGGAGCGCTACGAGGTGCTGGCGGTCGGGATCACCCGGGACGGCCGCTGGACGCTGACCGACGGGCGCATCGAGGCAGCCGCGGGCGAGCTGCCCGTCGTGCCGGACGACGGGCCGACGGTCGCGCTCGTCGGCACCCGCCGCGGCCCGCAGCTCGTGCAGGTCGACGACGCCGGACCGGGCACCGCCACCACCTCGCTCGGCCACGTCGACATCGCCTTCCCGCTGCTGCACGGGCCGTGGGGCGAGGACGGCACGGTGCAGGGTCTGCTCGCCACCGTCGGGGTCCCGTACGTGGGGGCGGACGTGACGGCCTCCTCGATCGGCATCGACAAGGCGGCGATGAAGGCGAGCTTCGCGGCCCGGGGGCTCCCGCAGCTCGGCTACCTCGTCGTCGACCGCGCGCGCTGGGAGACGGCGCCGGCGGAGGTCACGGCCGAGCTCGAGGCGCGGCTGCCGACGCCGTGGTTCGTCAAGCCCGCCCGACAGGGCTCGTCGATCGGGATCAGCAAGGTCCGCGGCTCCGGCGAGCTGCCGTCGGCCATGGCGGAGGCCTTCGACCACGACGCCGTCGTGATCGTCGAGGAGGGCCTCGAGGGCGCGCGGGAGCTCGAGGTCGGGGTCCTCGGCCACGAGGTGCTCGAGGTCACCGGGGTCGGGGAGATCGTCCCGTCGCACGAGTTCTACGACTTCGAGGCCAAGTACCTCGACGCCTCGGAGTTGCTGATCCCGGCGGACGTCCCGGTGGCCGTCGCGGAGCGCATCGACACCTTCGCGCGTGAGGCCTACCGGGCGATCGGGTGCCGGGGCCTGGCGCGGGTCGACTTCTTCGCCCGGCGTGACGGCAGCGTCGTCGTCAACGAGATCAACACGATCCCCGGCTTCACGCCCGCGTCGATGTTCCCGATGCTGTGGGCGGCGCAGGGCCTCGACTACCGGGCGCTCGTGGACCGGTTGCTCGGTGATGCCGCGCGCTGACGCGCCAGCGTGACGCGTCAGAGGTTGACGATCGGGCAGGTCAGGGTGCGCGTGATGCCATCGACCGCCTGCAGCCGCGAAGCGACCATCCGTCCCAGGGCATCGATGTCCGCGGCGGTCGCCCTGACGATCACGTCGTACGGACCGGTGACGTCGTCGGCGGCGACCACGCCGGGCAGCTCGGCCACGGCGGTCGCGACCTCCGCCGCCTTCCCGAGCTCCGTCTGGATCAGGATGTAGGCCGAGACCTCCACGCGCTCCCCTCCGCTGTGGCGCGAGGGCGCGACGCTACCACCCGGGCTCGACCCGCGGCGGTGCCGTCAGTGCTTCGCGCTCTTCACCGGCGGGCGCTGGACCTTCCCGGCCTTGAGGCAGGAGGTGCACACGTCGAGCTTGACGCTCCGACCGTCCACGTAGGCGGTGACCCGCTGGATGTTGGGGCTCCAGCGCCGGCTGGACCGGCGGTGCGAGTGCGACACCTGCTTGCCGAACCACGGCTTCTTGTCGCAGAGCTGGCAGACGGCGGCCATGGGGGTGCCTTCGATCTCGGCCGGTGCGCACGAGGGTGGGAAGCGCAACCGGGGGACGAGCGGGAAGCGGGGCACGAACGACGGCCCCGCGGGTCGGCTGGCAGGCTACCAGCGACCCCCGGGTGGCGCGAGCGGGACCGTGGCACGGGCTAGGCTCGGCGGCCATTCGGGAGCCCGGGTGGGCGCATCGCCCGGGCGGGAGCGCAGAGCCGGGAGCGGAAGGCCGGGAGCGTGGCCAAAGCGGAGCCGCGGGTGGCGTCGGACGTCGCTGCCGGCGCGCCACTCGCGACCCGCGAGCTGCCCGCGCTGCTCGAGCGGGTCCACGCGTCCCTGGAGGCTCGCCGGCAGGTGATCGACGACCTGAACGTCTTCCCGGTCCCGGACGGCGACACCGGGACGAACATGACCCTGACCGTGCGGGCCGGCCTCGACGCGTTGCGCGAGGAGGCGCCGCGGTCGGGGCGGACCGCGTCGAAGGTGGTCACCCGGGGGGTCCTACGCGGTGCGCGGGGCAACTCCGGGGTGATCCTGAGCCAGGTCCTGCGCGCGGTCGTCGAGGTGGTCACGGGCCACCGTGAGGTCGACGCGGCCCTCTACGCGCAGGCGCTCACCCGTGCCCGGGACCTCGCCTACGAGGCGGTCGCCGAACCGGTCGAGGGCACCATCCTCACGGCGCTCGCCGCCGCCGCGGAGGCCGCGGACGAGGGGGTCGCCGCCGGCCACGACCTCGTCGGGACCTCCGCGCTGATCTGCGCGCGGGTGGCCGCCGCCGTCGAGGCGACCACCGACCAGTTGCCCGTGCTGCGCGACGCCGGGGTGGTCGACGCCGGCGCGCGCGGGTTCGAGGTCCTCGTCGCGGCCGTGCACGGCCACCTCACCGGCGAGGAGCCGCCGGTCCGCGAGGACGTGCCACCGTCCGGCCACCGCGAGTCGCAGGGCGGCTGCCTCGCCGACCTCGCCTTCCCGTTCGAGGTCCAGTACCTGCTCGACGCCCGCGACCGGGTGGCCCCGCTGCTGCGCCACGACCTCGAGGGGCTCGGTGACTCGGTGGTCGTGGTCGCCGCGGGCAACCTGCTCAACGTCCACGTGCACACCGACGACGTCGGCGGCGCCATCGAGGCAGGCCTCGAGTACGGCCGGCCGTCGCGCATCGAGGTGGTGCACTTCGGCGACCAGGTCGCCGGTCGGACGGTGTCCGGCCACGGCCTGCGGCCCGCGGTGCCGAACCTCCCCGCCCTCGGCACCGTCGCGGTGCTCGACGGCACGGGGTTGAGCGTGCTGGCCCGGGCGCTCGGCGCGATCGTGGTGCGGGGGACGGCCGGCGCGTTGCCGTCGGTCGCGGACATCCTGGAGGCCATCGCGAGCTCCGACGCGCCACGGGTGGTGGTCCTGCCCGGCCACCGCAACGCCGTCCCGACCGCGCTGCAGGCGGCCGAGCTCGCCGCCGCCGAGGGCGACGACCGGGTCAGCGTCGTGGAGGAGGCCACCACCCCCCCGGCCGTCCTCGCCGCGCTCGCCGTCGTCGACGCGACCGCCCCCCCGGAGCAGGTCCTGGCCGATGCCCGCGCCGCCGCGTCGCAGGTCCGCGCCGGCGCCGTCGTCGCCGCCAGCCGCGACGCCGACACCCCGGTCGGTGCCGTCCGGCGCGGTCAGCCGCTGGTCGTCGTCGGCGGCGAGGTGCTCGCCGCCCACGACGAGCCCCTGGAGGCGCTCGACGCACTGTGCGAGGCGCTCGAGGTCGCGGCTGCCGAGGTGGTCACGCTCCACGTCGGCGGAGACGTCGACGCGGCGGAGGCGACGGCCGCCGTGGCGCAGGTCGAGGATCGGACGGACGCCGAGGTGGAGGTGGTGGAGGCGGGCCAGCGACCGGTGCGCTACTGGGTCGGGGCGGAGTGACCGGCGGGGCGAGCGCTCGGCTCCACCTCGACGACCCGGTGTCCGTCCTGTCCGGCGTCGGCCCGAAGCTCCGCGGGCACCTGCGCGACAAGCTCGGCATCGCGACGGTCCGGGACCTGCTCGAGCACTATCCGCGTCGCTACCAGGACCCGGGGGAGGTCCTCGACCTCTCCGAGGTGCGGACCGGGGAGCGCGCGACGCTGATCGGCGAGGTCGTCTCGTGGGACCTGCGGCGGGTGCCACCGAAGGGCCGGCGGCGATCCCGCCTCGACCTCGCGACGGCGCGGGTCCGCCAGGCGAGCGGGGCCGAGTTCACCGTGACCTTCTTCAACCAGATCTGGCGCGAGAAGCAGCTCGCGCCCGGGACGGTCGCGGCGTTCGGTGGTGAGGTGAGACGCTTCCGCAAGGACCTGCAGCTCACCACCCCCGAGGTGCAGGTGCTCGGTCGGGTCGATGCCGGGACCGGTCTGGAGCAGGCGGCCGAACGCCTGCGCAACCAGCGGCTGCTGGCGATCTACCCCGCCGTCAAGGAGGTGTCCACGTTCAAGCTCACCCAGCTCGTCGAGCTGGCGCTCGAGGCGCTGCCGCCGGTCGACGACTGGTTGCCGGACGCGTGGCGCGAACGGCAGCGCCTGCTGCCGCTGGACACCGCGATCCGGGCGATCCACCGCCCGGCCGATCGCGCCGAGCAGCGAGCCGCCCGCACCCGGCTCGCGTTCGACGAGCTCATGACCCTCCAGCTCGGGCTGCAGGCGCGCCGGCGCCAACTCGAGGCAGAGGTGGCCGGGGTCGACAACGCCCCCGTGCCCGGGGGGTGGGCGGAGCGGTTCGTCGCCTCCTTGCCGTTCGCCCCGACCGGCGCGCAGCAGCGGGCGTTCGCCGCGCTCGGCGCCGACCTGGCGGCCCCACGACCGATGCACCGCCTGCTGCAGGGCGATGTCGGGGCCGGCAAGACCGTCGTCGCGGTCTGGGCGATGCTCTGCGCGGTCGACCGGGGTCGCCAGGCCGCCCTGATGGTGCCGACCGAGGTGCTCGCCGAGCAGCACCATCGCACCCTGCAGGCCCTGCTCGCGCCGCTCGGGGTCAACGTGCTGGACGGCCTGCGGGTGGAGCTGTTGACCTCCTCCACGACGACCTCCGCTCGCCGCCGCATCCTCGGGGAACTGCTGTCCGGCACCGTCGACCTGGTCGTCGGCACGCACGCGCTGCTCGAGGAGGGCGTGCGCTTCGCCGACCTCGGCGTGGTCGTGATCGACGAGCAGCACCGCTTCGGCGTGTCCCACCGGGTCCGGCTGAAGGAGAAGGCGTCGGAGGGCCGGCCGGGGGAGCGCGAGATCCTGCCCGACGTCCTCGTGATGACCGCGACCCCGATCCCCCGGTCGCTCGCCCTGACCCTCTACGGGGACCTCGACGAAACGGAGCTGGACGAGCTGCCACCCGGCCGGCGACCGATCGCGACCCGGCTGATCACCCCTGCCGAGGCCGACCGGCGGGAGCGGCTGTACGGCTTCGTCCGCGAGCAGGCCGCTGCGGGGTTCGGCACCTACGTCGTCTGCCCTTTCGTCGAGCCGAGCGACACGCTCCCGGGCACCGCCGCGGTCGCCGAGCACGAGCGGCTCGCCGAGGTCGTGTTCCCGGACCTCGAGGTCGCGCTGGTCCACGGTCGCCAGCGCACGGAGGACAAGGAGCGGGCCATGGCCCGTTTCCGCGGCGGCGAGGCGCAGGTGCTGGTCGCGACGACGGTGATCGAGGTCGGGGTCGACGTGCCGCACGCGACCGTGATGATCATCGAGGACGCGGAACGGTTCGGCATCAGCCAGCTCCACCAGCTGCGCGGCCGGGTCGGCCGTGGTGGCGAGCGCAGCTACTGCGTGCTGTTCGCCGGCTGGAACGGGGAACTGAGCCCGGAGGCCAGCCGCCGCCTCGAGGCGGTCGCCGGCACCACCGACGGCAGGAAGCTCGCCGACGTCGACCTGTCGATCCGCGGCGAGGGCGAGCTGTTCGGCCAGGCGCAGTCCGGCACACCCGACCTCAAGCTGGCGCGCGTCCAGGACGACCGGGAGCTGATCCAGCGCACCCGCGACCTCGCCCGCGAGGTGGTGGCGCGCGACCCGCACCTGGCGGACCCCGGCCTCGTCGCGGTCCGGGCGGAGGTCGAGCGGCGCTACGGGGGCCGGGAGGCGATGGCGGCGCTCGAGACGGGCTGAGCGCCGGCGTGCTCCACCGGCGCTCGAGACGGGCTGAGCGCCGGCGTGCTCCACCGGCGCCGGATCACCTCTCGACAGCGGGTCGCGCGCGGGGCAGGCTGGGGGGTAGCGAGCCGTCGTGTGGCCGCCCGGGCCGCCGGCGTCCGCTCGCGCCGAACGGAAGACCGCCGATGTCCTACGCGTACGCCCTGGCCACCAACCCGGAGAGCGAGGCGGACCTGCCCTGCTACGAGCTGCGGGGCAACCACCTCTACCCGACGGCCTCCCACCCCGACGGTCCGAGCGAGGAGCCCTGGTACCGGCTCCGAGGCAACGACCTCTACCCGACCGTCGCCCATCCGGACGGGTTCGGCGACCGACCCTGGTTCGTGCTGCGGGGCGGCCGTCTGTACGCCACGGGCTGGCATCCCGACGGGCCATCGTCGGCCCCGTGGTTCGAGGTTCGCGGCGAGGCCTGAGCGCCGCCTACCGTCCCGCCACGCGAACAGGAGCGGGAGATGGCGCAGCGGCTCGCCGTGGTGACCGGCGCGTCGAGCGGTATCGGCGCGGCAACGGCCGAACTGCTGGGGGCGCAGGGGTGGCGGGTGGTCCTGGTCGCGCGCGGTCGTCCCGCGCTCGAGCAGGTGGCCGATCGGATCGCGGCGGTCGGGCCCGAGCCGGTCGTCGCACCGCTGGACGGCGGTGACGCCGACGCGGTCCTCGCGATGGCGGCACGGGTGCTCGACCGGCACGGCGTCCCTGGCGCGCTCGTGAACGCGGCCGGCGCGGGGGAGTGGCGCTGGCTCGAGGACACCCCGCCGGACGACATGGAGCGGATGCTCGCCGCGCCCTTCCGGTCGGCCTACCACCACACCTACGCGTTCCTGCGCCCCATGCTCGGGCAGCGGTCCGGGGTGATCGTCCACGTCGGCTCGCCAGCCGCCTACCTGCCGTGGCCCTCCTCCGCCGCGTACACCTGCTCGCGCTGGGCCCTCCGCGGGCTGCACGAGGCGTTGCGTCAGGACCTGCACGGCACCGGCGTGCGCAGCTGCCACGCCGTCTTCGCCACGGTGTCGAGCGCCTACTGGGACCACAACCCCGGCACGTACGACCTCCGCCCGGGGCTCGGCCGCCTGCTGCGGACGCTGCCGCCCACGGAAGCGGCGGACGCGATCGTGCGGGCGATCCACCGCCCCCGGGACGAGGTCGTGCTGCCGAGCCTGCTGCGCGCCGCGATGGCGGCGCACCAGGTGGCGCCCGGCCCGCTGCGCTGGCTGACCCGTGTCACCGGCCGGCGTCGCTGACCGCTGGCGCCCGGCCGGCGCGTTCCGGCGGCAGGGGGCGGCCGCGCCGGGCGCTCGCCGACCACCGACGCCACGCGCCACTACCGTCCGATCCGAGCCGGGTGGAGGAGGACACCGTGGTCGAGGTCGGGGCGCTGCTCTGGGAGCCACCCGCCGACGCCCGCAGCCGCACGCGCATGGGCCGCTACCTCGACCGTGTGGCGGCCGAGCACGGGCTCGACCTGCCCGACCAGGAGACGGTCTGGCGCTGGTCGGTGGACGACCTGGAGGGCTTCTGGGCCTCCATCGTCTCCGAGTTCGACGTCCGCTTCCACGCCCCGCCGGAGGCCGTGCTCCCCGCCCGGGCCATGCCCGGCGCGCGGTGGTTCCCCGGCGCCACCCTCAACTACGCCGAGCACGCGCTGCGTCGTCGCGACGACAGACCGGCGGTGATCGCACGATCGCAGACACGTGCCGAGGTGGCGCTCTCCTGGGCGGAGCTCGCCGACCAGGTCGCCCGCGCCCGGGCGGGCCTCCAGCGGCTCGGGGTCGGACGCGGCGACCGCGTCGTCGGCTACCTCCCGAACGTGCCGGAGACGGTGGTCGCCTTCCTGGCCTGCGCGTCGCTCGGCGCCGTCTGGTCGTCGTGCGCGCCCGAGTTCGGGGTCCGCAGCGTCGTCGACCGGGTCCAGCAGATCGAACCGGTGGTCCTGCTGGTGGTCGACGGCTACCGCTACGGCGACCGGGCCGTGGACCGCAGTGCCGAGGTGGCGGCGATCCGGGCCGCGCTGCCGACCCTGCGCGCGACGGTCGTCCTGCCCTACCTCCACGACGAGCTCGACCCGCAGCGGTTCCCCGACGCGACGTCCTGGGCGGACCTCGTCGCCGAGCCCGCGCCGCCCGCCTACGACCCCGTGCCCTTCGACCACCCGCTCTACGTGCTGTACAGCTCCGGGACGACGGGGCTGCCGAAGGCGATCGTCCACGGGCACGGCGGCATCCTGCTCGAGCACCTCAAGATGCTCGGGCTGCACCACGACCTCGGCCCCGACGACCGGTTCTGCTGGTTCACCACCACCGGGTGGATGATGTGGAACTACCTGGTGTCCGGGCTGACGGTCGGCGCGACGGTCGTGCTGTTCGACGGCGACCCGGGGTACCCGGACCTGCTGACCCTGTGGCGCCTGGCGGCGGAGACCGGCATCACCCTGCTCGGCGTCGGGGCGCCGTTCCTGCTGGCCTGCCGCAAGGCGGGCGTGTCGCCCGGCGACGAGCACGACCTGTCCCGGTTGCGCTCGGTCGGCTCGACCGGGGCGCCGCTGCCACCGGAGGGGTTCGCCTGGGTCTACGAGCACGTCGGCCGCGACCTGCTGCTCGTCTCGGCGTCCGGGGGCACCGACGTCTGCACCGCGTTCGTCGCCGGCTCGCCGCTGCTGCCGGTGCGCGCCGGGGTGATCGCCTGCCGCTGCCTCGGCGCGAAGGTGGAGGCCTTCGGCGAGCGCGGCGAGCCGGTGATCGGCGAGCGCGGTGAACTCGTGCTCAGCGCCCCGATGCCGTCGATGCCGGTGGGGTTCTGGGACGATCCCGACGGCGCGCGCTACCGCGCCGCGTACTTCGAGGACCTGCCGGGGGTGTGGCGGCACGGCGACTGGATCGAGATCGCCGCCGACGGTTCGTGCGTGATCACCGGCCGGTCGGACGCGACCCTCAACCGCGGCGGCGTGCGGATGGGCACGAGCGAGTTCTACTCGGTGGTCGAGGCGGTGCCGGGGGTAATCGACAGCCTGGTCGTGCACCACGAGGACCCGCAGGGCGGACCTGGCGAGCTCGTGCTGTTCGTCGCGCTGGCGCCGGACCGCGCCCTCGACGACGACCTGCGGGCCAGCCTCGCCCGCACGATCCGGACGGAGCTGTCGCCGCGCCACGTGCCCGACGAGGTCCACGCCGTCCCATCGATCCCGCGGACGATCTCCGGCAAGAAGCTCGAGGTGCCGATCAAGCGGCTGCTCGACGGGGCCCCCGTCGAGCGGGTCGTGAACGCGGGGGCGCTCGCCGACCCGGACAGCCTCGCGCCGTTCCTCGCGCTCGCCCGGCAGCACGACGACCCCGGCACCGACCGCGCGCCCTCGTAGGCTCGCGCTGCCGCGCCGACCACCCCGCCGACCACGCCGCCGACCGAGAGGCCCTGCCCCGTGTCCGCCACCGACCTCACCCCGCCGCTGGCGCCGCGACGCCCACAGCTGCTCACCCGCGCCGACGGCAGCCAGGTCGACGACCCCTACCACTGGCTGCGTGACCGCGAGGACCCGGCCGTGCGCGCCCACCTCGAGGCGGAGAACGAGCACACCGCCGCCGTGATGGCCCCGCTGGCGGACCTGCAGGACCGGCTGTTCGAGGAGATCAAGGGCCGCGTCCAGGAGACCGACGCGTCCGCCCCGACGCTCGTGCCGCCCCGTGCCGGGACGAGCGCCGGCTGGCTCTACTACCGCCGCACCCTGGAGGGGCAGCAGTACGCGATCCACTGCCGGCGGCCGGCCCCGGCGGGCGTCAGCGATCCGCGCGACCTGCCCGACGAGCTGCGGCAGCCGGTCGATCCGCAGGACCCGCCGGCCGACGAGGTCGTGCTGCTCGACGAGAACGTCGAGGCCGCCGAGCACGACTACTTCCGCCTGGGCGGCTACGCGATCAGCCCGGACGGGGGGCTGGCCGCGGAGGCGGTCGACACGACCGGCAACGAGGTGTTCCGGATCCGCGTCCGCGACCTCGCGACCGGCGAGCTGCTGGCCGACGAGATCCCGCGAGCCGGGTACGGGCTGGCCTGGTACGAGGACAACCAGGCGTTCCTCTACACGGTGACCGACGACGCGTGGCGGCCGTACCAGGTGTGGCGCCACCGCCTGGGGACGCCCCACGATGCCGACGAGCTGCTCGTCCAGGAGGACGACGAGCGCTTCTGGCTCGGGGTCGGTCGAACCCGCTCCCGTGCCTTCCTCGCGATCCAGGCCGGCAGCAAGATCACCAGCGAGTGGCACCTGCTCGACGCGCACGACGCGTCCGCCGCGCCGCGGCTGGTCGCCGCCAGACAGGACGGTGTCGAGTACGACCTCGACCACCGCGGTGACACGCTCTACCTCGTCACCAACGCCGACGGCGCGGAGGACTTCAAGCTGTGCGCCGCCCCGCTGGCCACCCCCGACCGGGAGCACTGGGTCGACCTCGTCGCCCATCGGCCCGGGGTCCGGCTCGAGGCCGCGGACGCGTTCGCGGACCAGCTCGTGCTCTCCGAACGGACCGCCGCTCGCACCCAGCTGCGGGTGTGCGACCCCGTCAGCGGCGACGGCGACGTCCTGCCGATGGACGAGGAGGTCTACGCCGCCGGGCTCGGCGCGAACCCCGGGTTCGCCACGCGCACCCTGCGCTTCGCCTACACCTCCCTGACCACGCCGACGCAGGTCCTCGACCTCGACCTCGACACCGGACAGCGGCGGCTCGTCAAGCAGCAGCCCATCCGAGGCGGGTACGACCGCGACCGGTTCGTGTCCTGGCGGGAGTGGGCGACCGCCCCCGATGGCACGCAGGTGCCCATCAGCCTCGTGCGCCGGGCCGACGTGCGCCTCGACGGTACGGCCCCGTGCCTGCTCTACGGCTACGGCAGCTACGAGATCTCGATCGACCCGACCTTCTCCTCCGCACGCCTCAGCCTGCTCGAGCGGGGCGTGGTGTTCGCGATCGCCCACATCCGCGGCGGTGGCGAGATGGGCCGGCGGTGGTACGAGGACGGCAAGTTCCTCGCCAAGCCGAACACGTTCGCCGACTTCGTCGCCTGCGCCGACCACCTCGTCGCGCAGGGCGTCGCCGTCCGCGACCGGTTGGCGATCCGCGGCGGGTCCGCCGGCGGGCTGCTGATCGGCGCGGCCCTCAACCTCCGCCCCGAGCTGTGCGCCGCCGCCGTGGCGGAGGTGCCGTTCGTCGACGTCGTCACGACCATGTCCGATCCGTCGATCCCCCTGACCGTCATCGAGTACGAGGAGTGGGGCAACCCCGGGGAGCTCGACTACCTCGAGGTCATGTGCTCCTACTCGCCCTACGACAACGTCCGCGCCGCCGACTACCCGGCGATGTTCGTCACCGCCGGGCTCAACGACCCACGGGTGCAGTACTGGGAGCCGGCCAAGTGGGTCGCCAAGCTGCGCACCACCGCCACCGGCGGGGGGCCGATCGTGCTCAAGACCGAGCTTGGTGCCGGCCACGCCGGCCGTTCCGGCCGCTACGACGCCTGGCGCGACGAGGCCGAGGTGCTCGCGTTCGTGCTGGCCGCGATCGGCGCGGCCGACGTCGACCTGCGGGCGGCGCCGGTCGGGCCGGACCGGGAGCCGGCCTGATGCGCATCGTCGCGGGCGCCGCGAAGGGCCGTCGCCTGGTCGCCCCGAAGGGCACGGACGTCCGGCCCACCTCCGACCGGGTGAAGGAGGCGCTGTTCTCCTCGCTCCAGCCGGTCCTGCCCGCGGCGCGGGTGCTCGACCTGTTCGCCGGTTCCGGTGCCCTCGGCCTCGAGGCCCTGTCCCGCGGGGCGACGAGCGTGACCTTCGTGGAACGGTCCCGACCCGCCCGTGACGCCCTCCGCCGCAACATCGAGGTGGTGGCGCTGCCCGGCACGCACGTCGTCGTCGGCGAGGCCGCCACCGCCTTGCGAGGCGAGCTGCCCGGCGGGCCCTTCGACCTCGTGCTCCTCGACCCGCCCTACCACCACCCGAAGGCGGCGCTCGCCGGGCTGCTCGAGGCGCTCGTGGCGCACCTCGCCCCCGGCGCCCGCGTGGTGCTGGAGCGGGCCGCCCGCGACGGCACCCCACCGTGGCCCGCCGGCCTGCTGCCCGGCACGCCCCGTCGCTACGGTGACACGGCGCTGCACGTCGCCGAGCACGTGGTGCGCGACGGCCTGGACGACGAGGACGACGAGGACGACGAGGAGTCGCGATGAGCGTCGGCGTGGTGTGCCCCGGCAGCTTCGACCCGATCACGCTCGGTCACCTCGACGTGATCGAGCGGGCGGCCGCCCGCTTCGACCGGGTCGTGGTCGCCGTGCTCGACAACCCCCGCAAGTCCGCGCTGTTCACCGCCGACGAACGCATCGCGATGATCGAGGCGGAGACGGCCGCGCTGGACAACGTCGAGGTGGACCGCTTCGAGGGGCTGCTCGTCGACCTCTGCCGCGATCGGGGCATCGGCATCATCTGCAAGGGGCTCCGGGCCGTCAGCGACTTCGAGTACGAGCTGCAGATGGCGCAGATGAACCAGCGCATCGGCGGCGTGGAGACGATCTTCCTGTCGACGGCGCCGGAACACTCCTACCTCTCGAGTTCGCTGGTCAAGGAGGTCGCACGGTACGGCGGCCCGATCGACGGCACCGTGCCAGCGGCGGTCGCGGCGGCCCTCGTCGCCAAGCTCGGGGGCTGATCGGCCGGCACCCCTCCTGCCCGGACGATGGTGGTCGGACGGTGCCGGCGGCGCCGGAGCGCAGGTCCCCGGGGGTAGGCTCCGGCCGCTGCCCGCGACCTGCGGTCGTGGTGCCCCGCAGCCGTCGACGAAGGGTGGAGCCCGTCATGTCCGACCCAGGTGTGCCGCCGGACATCGAGGCGAAGGTCCATCAGCTCGAACGCCTGATCGCGGAGGCCAAGGCCGTCCCGCTGTCCTCGTCGGTGATGGTCAACCGGGCGGAGATCGACGGGCTGCTCGACGACCTGCGGGAGGCCCTGCCGGACGAGCTCGCCCAGGCGCGGTGGGTCCTCGCGGAACGCGACGAGATCCTCGAGCGGGCCCAGGGCGACGTCGACCGGATGCTCGACGAGGCGCGGCAGGAACGGGACCGGTTGGTGTCCCACGAGGAGGTCGCGCGGACCGCGGAAGAGGAGGCCGACCGCCTCCTCGACGACGCCCGCGAGCACGCGCGCCAGATCCGGCTGGAAGCCGAGGACTACGTCGACGCGAAGCTCGCCAACTTCGAGGTGGTCCTCACCAAGACCCTCGCGACGGTGGAGAAGGGCCGGCAGAAGCTGCGCGGTCGGGTCGACGCCGCGACGCTCGCCGAGGACGACCTCGCGTTCGAGGGCGACCTGCCGGAGGACTAGGCCCCGCCGGTCCACCGCCTCGGGGCTGTGGTACCGTCCCCGGGCCCGGCACCGCCAGGGCACCGTCGTGTGCGCGCTGCGCCGGCCGGCGTCCGGCGGTCATGCGGTGCCGCCGCCCTTGTCGTCGACCTCGAGCGAGGTGTTCCACCGTGCGTGTGCCCGTGACCGGCCTCGTCGGCCACCCGGGTGAGACCCGGGCGCTGACGCGTGCCGTCCCGGCCGAGACCTTCGGGTCCGACCCGTGGGGCCCCGCCGTGGGCAGCGTCGCCGGCCCGGTCGCGCTCGACCTCCACCTCGACGCCGTCGTGGAGGGCGTCCTCGTGCGTGGCACGGTCGGGTTCGAGGTCTCGCTGCCCTGCGCCCGCTGCCTGGAGCCACAGGAGCACGCGTTCACCGTCGAGGTCGCGGAGCTGTTCGTCGACCCGACGAAGCGCGACGAGCACGACGAGGACGACCCCGGCTACGAGCTGATCGACGACCTCACGGCCATCGACCTCTCGACGCTGGTGCGCGACGCGCTGCTGATCGACCTGCCCGTCCGAGCCCTGTGCCGTGACGACTGTCAGGGACTGTGCCCGGTCTGCGGCGCGGACCGCAACGGCGGTGACTGCGGGCACCGCGACGAGGTCGTGCCCGACCCCCGCTGGCAGGCGCTCGCCGAGCTCGACCTGCCGACCGAGTGACCGCGCCCGCGCCCGGACCTCGACCGCCCGCGCGCCCGCCCCGCCCCACCGACCACCTGCTGACAGGAGCACCCCGATGGCCGTCCCGAAGCGCAAGATGTCGCGCTCCCGCACCCGCCACCGCAAGGCCCAGTGGCTGCGCACGAGCGCCCCGACCTACGCCACCTGCAAGCGCTGCAAGGCGCCCACCCGCCCGCACACCGTGTGCGGGACGTGCGGCACCTACGCCGGCCGCACGGTGCTCGACGTCGACTGATCCCGTGGCGAGCGACGCGTGGCCCTCGGCCGCGGAGCTGGCGGCCCGCCTCGACGTCCACCTCGATGACGTCGAGCTGCTCGAACGTGCCCTCACGCACCGCTCGTGGGCCTTCGAGCAGGGAGATACGGCCACCAACGAGCGGCTCGAGTTCCTCGGTGATGCGGTGCTCGGGCTGGTGGTCACCGACGAGATCTTCCACGCCCACCCGGACGAGCAGGAGGGGCGGCTCGCGAAGGTGCGCTCGGCCGCGGTGAAGACCGGGTCGCTCGCGGCCGTCGCCCGCGAGCTCGGGCTCGGGCGGTTCGTGCGGCTGGGCCGCGGCGAGGCGGCGTCCGGTGGCGCCGACAAGGACTCGATCCTGGCGGACACCCTCGAGGCGGTCGTCGGCGCCGTCTACCTCGACCAGGGCTTCGCGTCCGCGTACGACCTCGTGGAGCGGCTGTTCGGGGCGCGCCTGCGCGAGCTCGCCGGCCACGGGGCGGCGCTCGACTTCAAGACCAGCCTGCAGGAGCTCGCCGCTGCCCGTTTCGACGAGCTGCCCCGCTACGAGGTGTCCGACACCGGTCCCGACCACGCGAAGACCTTCACCGCCGTGGTGCGGGTCGCCGGCGAGGTCGTCGGTCGCGGCGTCGGCGCCAGCAAGAAGCAGGCGGAACAGGACGCGGCCCGGGAGGCCTACGGGCACCTCGCGACAGCGGCCGGAGCCACCCCGCTCTGACCAGCCGCGGGCGCGAGCGACCCACCGCCGTCGGCTACCGTCGCGGTTCGCCGGCGCACCGGGGCCGGCCCTGCCAGCCGGCCCGTCGGCCGGCCCGGCCGCCACCTCGTTCGAGATCTGCCGGCCCGACGGCCGGACCCAGGAGGCCACCCGTGCTGGAGCTGCCCGAGGTCGAGGTCCTGCGCAAGGAGCTCGAGAAGGAGGTCGCCGGCAAGCGCATCAAGGACGTCGAGGTCCGCTCCCCGGGCGTCGTGCGCCCGTTCCACCGCAACCGGCCGGACTTCACCAAGGCGCTCGAGGGACGCAAGGTGGAGGCCGTGCGACGCCGCGGCCGGATGCTGTTCCTCGACCTCGGCGAGGGCGCGACCTGGATCATCGATCCGGGTGAGGGCGGCTCCTTGCACCGCGAGACCGCCGCGGAGGAGCTCGCCGAGGACACCCACCTGGCGGTGCGGTTCACGATCGGTGGGGCGCTGCACCTCTCCGAGGCCGCCGAGGAGCCGACGATCCGCACGGGGATCGTGCCGACGGAGGGGGCGGAAGAGGCCGCCGGCATCGGTCCGGACGCGATCGACCTGCTCGACGACAACCCGACCTGGATGGAGTTCGGGCGGTTCCTGGCCGCCGCGAACAAGCCGCTCAAGCTGCTGCTCGTCGACCAGCAGATCGTCGCCGGGCTCGGTCCGGTCTACTCCGACGAGATCCTCTGGGAGGCCGGGTTGCGGCACGATCACCCGTCGGCCCAGCTGTCCACACAGGAGATCCGGCGCCTCTACCGCGCGACCCAGGAGGTCATCGTCGCGGCGATGAAGGCGGCCGGCAGCAGCCTGGACGACGCCGAGGCCGAGTCGATGATCGACGACGACGGCGAGGTGGCCGAGCACCTGCGGGTCTACGGGCGCGACGGCCTGCCCTGCCCGCGCTGTCGGCGGCCGATCAAGCGGACGCGGCTGCGCAAGGGCGTCTACACCTACCACTGCGAACAGTGCATGATCTGACCGGGCACCGCGGTCGAGGAGGGCGGGCGTGACGTCGGAGCAGCACGTCGCACGGCGCGTCGTGGTCGCCGGGCGCGTCCAGGGAGTCTTCTTCCGCAGCGCCACGCGGCAGCAGGCGCAACGTCACGGCGTGGCCGGGTGGGTCGCGAACCGGCTGGACGGGACCGTGGAGGCGTGGCTGGAGGGTCCGGCGGACGCGGTCGAGGCGGTCGAGGCCTGGATCCTGACCGGTGGGCCACCGGCGGCCGAGGTGCGCCACTACGACCTGGCGGTCGAGACCCCCGAGGGTCACACCGGGTTCGTGGTCCGGCGCGGGTAGGGCCGGTCGGCCTGGACGGTGCCACCGGCCCTCGGTTAATCTCAGGGCTGGCGGCGGGCCGTGTCGGTGGTGTGCCCGCGCCGCCCTCGACGCCGTTGCCGACGGCGTCGCGTCGCCGGCAACGGGAGGGACCGCGGTGAGCAAGGCCCTGCTGGGCACCCACGTGGCACCGAGCAGCCTGCGGCTGCTGGACGAGGTGCGGGTGCTCCGTCAGCGGGTCGCGGAGCTCGAGGCCGCACTCGCCGCGGCGGAGGCGGCCGCCGCCACCCGGGCCAGGGCGGTCGGCGCCGACGCGCCGGCCTCGGACCGGGAGCCCGCGACGGCCTGACC
>SLMP01000073.1 GCA_007133465.1 Nitriliruptoraceae bacterium
CCGCCTCCGCCTCCGCCTCCGCCTCCGCCGCCACCGCCACCGCCACCGCCACCGCCACCACCCGGCGCCGCGACGCCGGGCAACGCGATCAGCGAGAGGAGCAGTGTCAGCACGAGGACGAGGACGGCACGTGGGTGCGCCGTCTCCCTCATCGTTCGCATCTCCTTCGGGCCCGCAGGCCCCCGGATGTGCCCCTGCCAACCGGTCAGCGGGAACGTCGCCTGTGCTCGGGCTCCCGGCGGGCCCCGACCTCTGGAGGGACCGCCGGACCGGCTGCGCCCTCACCCAGCAGCGTCCTCCCTGCAGGGTGCAGCGACCATGGGCCACCCGGCCCCTTCGGCAGGAACAACCGGCCGTCCGCCGTTGCTACGGCCATCTCCGTGAGAACCGACGTCGCTTGGGTATCCGGCGCAGCAGCAGCGGCCACCCCCCCCGTCCGGTCGGTCAGACCTGCAGGGCCAGCAACGCGGCGAGGTCGCCGTGCACCTCCAGGCCGGCGTGACGGCCCACCCCGGCGACGGTCCGGCCGTGGCGACGATCGCGCAGCTCCAGCTCGATCGTCGAGCGCATCGTCTCCCCGACCCGTGACCCCATGGTCTCCCGGGTCGGGCCGTGGAGCAGGCCGCCGTCGGTCCGGTGGGCACGGATGCGCAGGTCGTACGCGCCGCCGGTCACGGTCCAGTCGACGTGCTCGTCGTCGATCCGCAGCGCGGTCGTCCGCGCCCCGGTGTACGTGGCGAACCGCAGCAGCCGCTCGCGGTACCGCAAGCCGAGGATGATGCCGGGGAAGGCGGATCCCCTCCAGGGCACGATCGCGATCGACCCGACGAAGCTGGTGCCGACCTGACCGAAGTGGTTGCTCTGCATCCACACGTACCCCGCCGGGAACGCGGCCCCCCAGTCCTTCTCGAGGTACCCCCGCCCACCGTCGAACCCGACCTCCGTGCCGTCGATCGTCAGGTTCCCGGCGAGGGCGTGATCGAGGCTGACCACCCCGTGGTTGCACTCCATCCAGGGCACATAGGCGTAGGGCCCCATGATCCCGGGCGATCGCAGCGTCACCGGCCACGGTGCCAGCGGCCCGAAGCGGACGGTGCCGCGGACGATCCGCTGGTCGTCGTCGATCGCGAGGTCGATCCCCCGGTCGTTGAATCGGTTGGGACCGACCCGCACGTCGAACGCATCGGGGGCCGCGTCGAACGCGTCCACCGGGTAGCGGTGGTAGGTCGCCGTCCCGGTCGTGCCGTCCAGCACCTGCACGAACGCGTGCGCCTGGTCCGGGTCGTCGCTGGTGAACAGCCCGGGGATCACGGCGTACCGGGCGCGCTCACCTGCATCGACGAGCTTGACGTACCAGCCCTCGAAGAACGGTGGTCGCTTGCCCTCGCCGTGGAAGCCCTCCGGGTGGCGCAGGTGGGTCAGCCAGCGCACGGACGGCTCCGATGACGTCCTGGCATCTCGCCCTCCCACTGCCGGCAGACACCCACCGTAGCGGGCCTTCCGACCAGCCCCGGGCGGGCCGGCTGTCGAGCACCGCCCGACCGACCGGGAGGTCGGGCGGAGGGTGGGGCCGAGGGTCCCATCAGGTCGGGTCCCTCGGCGAACGAAGCGGTGCCCTCCGCCCCCTTCGCGGGGTCCGGTGCGTCGGAGACACTCCTTCTCGAACCGCTGACCTGCTAGGTCAACGTTACGACCGGGACAACGAGGTCCCCCCGCACACGAGGAACCGCACCATGGACGCAACGACCAAGGACCGCTCCGCCTCCGGCGCCCTCGAGGCGCCCGCGATCGAGACCCAGCTGCGCAGCTCGAAGCTGATCTCCGTCGTCGCCCTGATGGCGATCATCGTCGGCATCGGCTCGATGCTCGGCGGCATCGCGGGCGGCGCCTACACCTACCAGCAGGCGGCGGTGGAGAACATCACCACGCCAGACGACGCGCGCATCGCCGGGGCCGACGTCCGTGGCCCGCTGACGATGTGGGCGCAGTCGGACATCATCACCCACCACCAGCTCGAGCGCACCGAGGGCCTCCGCTACGCGGAGATGGAGCGCATGGTCCCGCAGGTCGACGAGGCCGGCGAGGTCGTGCTCGGTGAGGACGGCGAGCCCGTCATGGTCCCGAACCAGGAGCGGCTGTCCTGGATCGACGCCACCAGCCTGACCACGGTCCTGGGCGTCGGCATCATGGCCTACGCGCTGGCGGCCTTCGCCGTCGTGGTCGGCGCCACGCTGCTCGGCCTCGGCCTGGTCCTGATGCGCCTGCGGCGCACCGCGCTCGGGCTGATCTGAGCGGAGCGGACGGGCCCGAGGGTCCGGCGACGAGGGCCGGTGGCACACGCCACCGGCCCTCGTCGTGTCGTGCGCGGCGGGCATACTGCGTTCGTCCCTTCCCTTGCCTCCCGCCCCAGGAGTCCCCGTGACCGAGTCCGCGAGCACCGCGAGCCCGCCGTCGTTCGCCGATCTCGGCCTCCGAGCGGAGTTGCTCGGCACCCTCACCGCGCTCGGGTACGAGGAGCCGACGCCGATCCAGCAGCAGGCGATCCCCCCGCTCCTCGCCGGTCGGGACCTGCTGGGGCAGGCCGCGACCGGGACCGGCAAGACCGCGGCGTTCGCGCTGCCGGTCCTCCAGCAGCTCGACGGCGCGGCTCGGGACGCACCGCTGGCGCTCGTGCTGGTCCCCACGCGTGAACTGGCCATGCAGGTCTCGCAGGCGTTCCACCGCTACGGCCGGGAGCTCGGCGCCCGGGTGCTCCCGATCTACGGGGGGCAGCCGATCTGGCGCCAGCTCAAGGCGCTGGAGCGCGGCGTCGACGTCGTCGTCGCCACCCCTGGACGGGCACTCGACCATCTCGGTCGGGGCACGCTCGACCTCGGCCACCTCGAGGTGGTGATCCTCGACGAGGCCGACGAGATGCTCGACATGGGCTTCGCGGAGGACCTGGAAGAGCTGCTGGCCGCAACGCCGGAGCACCACCAGACGATGCTGTTCTCCGCGACGATGCCACCACGCATCGGCGGGATCGCCCGGCGTCATCTGACCGACCCGGTCCGCATCACCCTCGGGGGCCGGTCCGCCCAGCCGAGCGAACGGCCCCTGGTCCACCAGCGCGCCTACCTCGTCAGGCGGGCGCACAAGCCCGCCGCGCTGAGCCGCGTGCTGGACGTCGAGTCGCCCGACGCGACGCTCGTCTTCTGCCGCACGCGCACGGAGGTCGACGAGCTCACGGAGACGATGAACGGTCGCGGCTATCGGGCCGAGGCGTTGCACGGGGGGATGACCCAGGACCAGCGGGACCGGGTGATGGGACGTCTCCGCAGCGAGACCGCGGAGCTCCTCGTCGCCACCGACGTGGCCGCGCGCGGGCTCGACGTCGAGCACCTCACCCACGTCGTCAACTACGACGTCCCATCGGCACCGGAGGCGTACGTCCACCGCATCGGCCGGGTGGGACGCGCGGGCCGCGAGGGGGTCGCCATCACGCTGGTCGAGCCGCGTGAGCACCGCACGCTGCAGGCGATCGAACGCCACACCGGCCAGCGCATCCCGATGGAAGCGCTGCCGACGGTCGCCGACCTGCGCGCCCGCCGGTTGGAGCTGACCCGCGCGGCGCTGCGCGAGAGCCTGCTCGACGACGACCTCGACCGGTTCCGGGTCGTGGTGGAGTCGCTCAGCGACGAGTTCGACATGATGGAGGTCGCGCTCGCCGCGGTGAAGCTCGCGCACGAGGCCGTCAGCGGTGGCGAGGACGACGAGGAGGAACTGCCCGAGGTGACCCTGCGGACGGACCGCGGCGGAACGGGCACCGGGGGTGGGGCACGCGGCGGGGGCACGGGCGGCAAGGGTCCCCGCGGTCCCGGCGGCGGACGGCGGCCGGGAAGCGGCGAGACGGCCCGGGTCTACGTCGGCCTCGGCCGGACCGCCGGGATCCGTCCGAAGGACCTCGTCGGGGCGATCGCCAACGAATCGAGCGTCGCCGGCCGGGAGATCGGGGCGATCGAGATCACCCACCGGTTCGCGCTCGTCGAGGTGCCGGCCGCCAAGGCGGACGAGGTGATCAAGGCGCTGCGGGCGACGACGATCAAGGGCCGCCGGGCGACCGTGCGGCGCGACAAGGCCGAGGGGCGCTAGCGCGACCGCCGGAGCACGCCGTCCCCCGCTGCGTGCGTCCGACCCCCACGCAGCTGTGCGGCTCTCACCCCACCGCCAGGCACCTGCCCGCCAGCACCGGCAACAGGGTCGCGACGGTCGTGGCGACGTCGGCCAGCACCTCGACGTCGACCACCTCGACGGTGTCGTCCGGCGTGTGCGCGATGGTCGCCATCACCTCGTGCACGCCGGCGGTCGTCGCCGCGAGCGCCGGGATCCCGCGCATCGCGAGCACGGCGTGGTCGCTCTCGTACCAGGGTTCGCTCAGCGCCCACCCTGGCCGGTCCGCGATGACCGCCGCGACCAGCGCATGCAGGTCGGGTGGGCAGGCCATCAGCGCGAGTGACGACCCGCGCCCCCGGAGGCCGGCGCCGTCGATGTTGACGATGGCAGCGATCTCGGTCAGGTCGGTCGCCGCCAGCCAGGCGACCTCGCCGCACGCGTCGACGTGGTCCTCACCGTTGAACGCGACCACCTCGACGGGAACGCCGGCGGGCAGCCCGTGTTCCGCGAGGGCGAGCAGGACGGCCACGCCGCCGGCGTTGTCGAACGCCCCCGGGGTGGTGACCTTGCTGTCGACGTGCGCGCTCAGCACGAGCCGAGGGCCGGCGTCCGAGGTCCGCGCCGCGACGTTCACGCCGTCGCCGCGGTGGACGGCACCACCGAGGCGCAGCACCACCTCGGCGCCCGTGACCAGGCCGTCGGCGTCGGCGGTCCGGATCGTCGTCGACGGCACCCCAAGGTCCGGGTCCTCGATGATCGGCTGCCAGTGGTCGCTCACGGCGATCGCCGCGGCAGGTCGTGCCGCCAACAGGGCGGCCGCGATCGCGCGGTGGGTCGGCTCGGCGAGGAACGGGAACGCGACCGGCCAGAGGGGGTCGCTGGCCAGGGCACCCGTCAGGACCACGAGCCGTCCCGCGGGCCCCTCCGCCAGCCGCTCCAGCGCCGGGAGATCCGCGGCCATGACGACGCTGGCCCGGAGGTCGCAGGGTGGGCTGTAGGGGTTCGGGACGACCGTGAGGTCGCGCCCGTCCACCCGCAGCTGCCCCGGCCCTGGCTCCCACCAGCGGGTCCGGAACGGGTCGCAGCGCACGGTCAGCCCGGCGCGTTCGAGCGTCGACGCGACGTGCGTGGTGGCGCGGAGGTTCGCCGCGGACCCGGGCGGCCGAGCCCCGATGTCCTCGGCCAGGATCCGCAGGTGGTGGTCGATGCGCTCCGCCAGCACCGCAGACTCCTCCGGTCGCGCGCGACCGCCCGCGCACCACGACCCTCCCCACCGTCCCACGCCGAGCACCGCGACCATGCGGGCCGAGCGTCCCCGCCGGACGGGCCCTTCGGCTACGGGCGAGCTGACCTCGGCGCAGGCGACGGAGGCGAAGGCCACGTCGCCCCGCCGCGACGACGTCGCCTTCCCGTGGTCAGGCCACCCGCCGGGGCAGCAGCAACCGGGCCGACCCGAAGGTCACCACCGCGATCGCGAGCAGACCGAGGGAGAGCTCGGACGGCGCCGGCTGCAGCAGCAACATCAGGTGCTGCAACCCGAGGAAGCCGTAGGTCGCCGGCAGCAGCCAGGAGACGATCTCCACCGGCATACCGATCCGCTCGAGCGGCATGAACAGCCCCGTGAAGAAGATCGCCGCCAGCAGGAGCAGCATGCAGTACTGCACCGCCTGGCTGTCGGTCTTGGACACCGACGCGACCAGGTAGCCGATCCCGAGCGAGGCCAGCAACGTCAGCGAGACGAGCAGCGTGTAGCCGAGCCAGTCCGCGGGCAGCGGCACGTCGAAGGCGAAGACGCTCAGCGCCGTGAGCGCCACGGCCGTGAGGCTCCCGAGCAGCAGGAACGCGAGGCTCTTGCCGGCCAGCCGCTCGCCGGTGGTGACCGGGGCGATCCGGAGCATGTCGAGGGTGCCGGCCTCCCGTTCCCGGACGAGCGAGAGCGCCGCGAAGGTGATACCGAGGTGCTGGAGCATGAGCGCGATCAACCCGGGCGCGTAGAACCGGTCGAGGGTCACCGCCACCGGGGTGGCGCTGTACATGTCCGCCGCGAAGGGCCGGACCGCCACCGCCGGGTCGATGCTGCGGACGAAGGTCACGACCTCGTCGACCTCCGCGAGGGTCACGGCGGCGGCGTCGAGCTCCGCGATCGCGTCGATGCGGGTCAGCGCGTCGAGCTGCTCGGCCCCCTGTCGGAGGGTGACCACGACGTCGTCGAGCTCACCGCCGAACCCGAGCTGCGCGACGAACCCGCCGCCGGACTCGAGCGTCGTGGCCAGCTCGGTGAACCGCTCCGCGAGCTGCCCCGCGGTGCGTTGCACGAACGCGACGTCCTGCTCGTCGAGCGCCGCGCGGATCGCGTCGAGTTCCTCGCGCGCGATGGCGAGCTGTTCCTCCACCCCCTCGGTCTGCTCCTGCGCCTCGCCGAGCACCTGTTCCAGGATGTCGTCGTTGATCTCGTTGATCGCGAACTCCGCGGCGATCACGACCTGGTAGTAGGTGACCGGGTCGAGGCTGCGCTGGTGGACCTCGATGACCGCCTGCTCGCTCGCGCTGATGGAAGCGAGCGCCCCCTCCGGCAGGACGATCACGAGGTCGATGTCCCCGTTGCGCAGGCGCCGGAACGCGTCGTCCGCGTCCGCGGTGGTGCCCTGGTAGTCGATCTCCGCGGGTTCGGCACGGCTGATGTAGTCGTCGACCTGCTCGGTCAGCTCGTCCTCGTCCGCCCCGACGACCACGGTGGCGAGCGTCGGCAGCTGGTCCTCGTACCCGAGCCCGAAGACGAACAGCACGAGGAACGGTCCGAACACGAGCGCCAGTAGCAGCCGGGGCTGGCGCAGCGTCGTGACGAGCTCGCCCCGGACGAACGAACCGGTACGGATCAGACGTTCACGCACGGTCGTCCTCCTCGCGATCGGCGCCGGTGCTGGTGCTGCCACCGTCCCCGTCCGGCGGGATCGCGAACTCGCCGGTGGTCAGGACCCGCTCGCGGCCCGTCTCCTTGCCGCGCACCTCGTCCTCGTGGCGGCGCAGCAGCGCGACGAACACGTCGTCGAAGGTGCTCTCGGCCGGAGGGTCGTCGCCGAACGCGCGGCGCCGCAGGCCATCCGGGGTGTCCTCGACGATCGGCTCGCCGTTCGCCAGGATCGCGACCATGTCGCAGTGTGCGGCCTCCTCGACGTACTGGGTGGTGACGAAGATGGTCACCCCTTGGTCGCGCAGCTCACGCAGCCGGTCCCAGATCTCCCGACGCAGCATCGGGTCGATCCCGGAGGTCGGCTCGTCGAGGACCAGGAGCGACGGCTCGTGGATCAGCGCCGCCGCGAGGCCCAGCCGGCGCTGCTCGCCGCCCGAGGCATCCCGGAGCCGGGTGCCCTGGCTGTCGGTCAACCCGAGGAACGCGAGGGTGTCCTTCACCCGCGAACGTGCCGCCTTGCCGCCGTCGCTACGGGCCCACCGCCCCCGCCAGGGCATGCCGTACAGGGAGGCAGCGAAGTGCAGGTTGTGGCGCAGCGACAGGTCGCGGTAGAGCGCCATCGACTGCGGCATGTACCCGATCCGCTTGCGATCCTCCTGTGAGAATGCCGCGGGGTCGGAGCCGAGCACGCGCAGCTCACCCTCCTCCGGCGTCTCCAGGCCGAGCATCATCCGCACGGTGGTCGACTTGCCGGACCCGCTCGGCCCGATCAGCGCGAAGATCGACCCGGCCGGCACCTCGAGGTCGAGGTCGTGGACCCCCTGTTCCCCGTAGAGCCGTCGCAGGCCACGGGCGACGATCGCCGGCTCGGCGTCCTGCGGCCCCTCCGCCGGTGCGTCGGGTTGCGATGTCGTGCTCGACATGTGGGCCTCCGCGGTCACCACCTCGGTCCTGGCCCCTCCCCGCCCGGGCCGGCGCGGACGCTAGACGGCGACGTCGCGACCGAGCCGCCGCCGGACGGACCGGACGGCGGTGGACCGGCGAACCCCGCGGCGGACGGCCACCTGACCGGACGGCCCGTCGGCCGCTCAGGGTTGGAGCAACCGCAGCGCCGCGGGGCGCGTGCGCACCGTGACCTCCGTGGGCCCCTGCCAGGTCTCCCCGTCACCGGCGAGGCGCAGCGGCCCGTCCACGGACCGGACCCGCACCTCCTGCGCCGACCACCGTTCGTAGACGGGCGTGTGCGCGACCCGGCCGAGCAGCAACGCCAGCAGCAGCCGGGTACGGGCGAGACGGCGTTCCGCGGCGACCAGGCGCACGTCGAGCGTGCCGTCGTCCAACCGCCGCCGGCGGCTCGGCGCGAGGCCGTCCTCGGTGAAGCGCCCGTTGCCGAAGAACAGGAACCACACCCGCCGCCGGCGCCCGTCGATCTCGAGCTCGTAGGGGTCGTGGGTCGCGAGCACCCGCAGCAGCGCGGCGAGGGCGGCGGGCCACTTGCCGACCCTGTCCTCCCACCGCTCGCGGTCGGCGACCAGATGGGGGTAGACCCCGACGCTCGCCGCGTTCACGAACGTCCGCCCGCCCAGTTCGCCCAGGTCCGCGACGACGACACGACCGCCGCGGACCGCCGCGATCGCGTCGTCGACGTCAGCGATCCCGACGTCCTTGGCGAGGTGGTTGAGCGTCCCGGCCGGGACGACGAGCAGCGGCACGTCGGTCGCGGTGGCGGCATCCGCTGCCGCGCTGACGCTGCCGTCGCCGCCCGCCACCCCGAGCACGGCCGCGCCCGTGGCCGCGCGCCGGAGCGCTGCGGGCAGCTCGTCCCCCTGGTCGACCGCCACGCAGCGGGTACCCGGCAGCGCGTGCTGCAGCCGCTCGACGGGATCCGCTCCCAGCGCACCCCCCGCATCGGCGTTGGTGACGAGCACCAGGCCGGTCCCGTCGACCTCGGCACGAACGGTCGCGGGACCGGCGGGTGCCCCCGTCGCCGGGGTGTCGTCCGCCAGCGGCCACGGGCGGGTGGTGACCCGGGCCACGACGGCGCCGAGGGCGGCGCCGGCGAGGACGTCGCCGGGGTAGTGGACACCCGTGTAGACCCGCGAGTAGGCGACCGCGGACGCCAAGGCGAACAACGGGAGCCGGGCGCGACGCTGCTCGAGCGCGAAGGCGGTCGCGAACGCGAAGGCCGATGCCGAGTGGCCGGACGGGAACGAGGTGGACGCCGGCACCCGCGCGAGCCGCCGCACCTCCGGGACGAGGTCGAGGTCGGGGCGCTGCCGGCCCGCCAGGTACTTGGCCGGCAGGTTCGTCAGCGCCGAGGTGGCGCCGATCGCGAGCACGCCGCGCAACCCGGCCCGACGCCCGAAACGTCCCCCGACGACCGCGGAGCCGGCCGCGATCGCCAGCCACAGCCTCGAGTGGTTGGCGGCCCGTGACAGGGGTGGGAGCAGCGGGCCGACCACGGGGAGCTCGGAGCGGGCCGCCGCGCGGAACACGGCGAGGTCCGCCCGCCGGATCGGGGCCGGGACCAGCCGACGGACGCGCCGTTGGACGCCACCCCACCGCGTGGTCACCTCGGTGGCGCCGCCCGGCGCGAGCGGCGTCATGCAAGCGCCGGGTTGTGCTCGGGCGGGACCCGCTCCGCCGCGGGGACCGGTCCCGGCGGCGTCCCGTCACCGAAGGGGGCGCCGCCGAGCGCCTCCCGACCGTGGGGGGTCGCCCAGCCGGACAGGTCGGGACCGCGCGGGACGACGCCCGTCGGGTTGATGTCGCGATGCACCTCGTAGTAGTGCCGCTTGATGTGGACGAAGTCGGTGGTGTCGCCGAAGCCCGGGGTCTGGAACAGGTCGCGGGCGTAGCCCCACAACACCGGCTGCTCGCTCAGCTTGGCGCGGTTGCACTTGAAGTGCCCGTGGTAGACGGCGTCGAACCGGGCGAGGGTGGTGAACAGTCGGACGTCGGCCTCCGTGATGGCGTCCCCGACGAGGTAGCGCTGCCGCTCCAGGCGAGTCGAGAGCCAGTCGAGGCGGGCGAAGAGCCGGTCGTAGGCGTCCTCGTACGCGGCCTGCGTTCCGGCGAAGCCGGCCTCGTACACGCCGTTGTTCACGTCGCGGAAGACCGCCTCCGCGACCTCGTCGATCTCCTCGCGAC
The DNA here is from genome assembly GCA_007133465.1 of Nitriliruptoraceae bacterium. Classification (GTDB taxonomy): domain Bacteria; phylum Actinomycetota; class Nitriliruptoria; order Nitriliruptorales; family Nitriliruptoraceae; genus SLMP01. The sequence goes on from SLMP01000073.1 coordinate 10,214, forward strand.
GGTCCTCCGGGTACAGCTGCGGCGCACCGTCGCGGTGGTGCGCCGTCCACTCGGTGGACAGGTCCAGGGTGATCTGCTTGAAGTCGTTGGTGACCACCTGACCCGACGGGACGTCGACGACCGCCGGCACGGTGATGCCGAGGTCGTACCCGGGGACGCGGGCCTCGTACGCGTCCTTCAGGCGGGGGATCCCGAGGACCGGGTCCACGCCGCCGGGGTCGAGGTCGAAGGTCCAGCTGTCGGCGTCGTGGGTCGGGCCGGCGACCGCCATCGGTAGGGCGGCCTCGAGGCCGAGCAGGCGTCGCACGATGATCGCCCGGTTCGCCCACGGGCACGCGCGGCTCACCACCAGGCGGTACCGGCCGGGCTCGACCGGCCAGCCGTCGCGACCGTCGGCGGTGATGCGATCGGCGAGGTAGCGCATGTCGCGCTCGTAGCGCTCCTCCACGTAGCCGCCGCTCCGGTCCTGGTCGTCAGCCATCGCGTCGTCCGTCCTGCCGTTCGTGGCCTGGGGTCCGCGGGACGCTAGCGACCAGCCCGCACCACGGTCGTGCCATCCGGACAGGTTCGTGATGACGTAACGTGCGCTGGGTGTCGCCGCACCGACGCCCGGTCAGGAGTGGGCGTGGAGGGGACGATCCGTGCATCGGGTCTCGTCAAGCGCTACGGCGAGGTGCTGGCGCTGGACGGACTCGACCTCGAGGTCCCCCAGGGGACGGTGCTCGGCCTCCTGGGACCGAACGGTGCCGGCAAGACCACCGCGGTCCGCATCCTCACGACGTTGCTGCAAGCCGACGGAGGCCGCGCCGAGGTGGCCGGGGTGGACGTGTTCGAAGACCCGAGCGCGGTGCGCGAACGGATCGGGGTGTCCGGTCAGTACGCGGCCGTGGACGAGCACCTGACCGGGTTCGAGAACCTCGACATGGTCGGCCGGCTCTACCGCCTGGGCCGCCGCCGCGCTCGGCTCCGCGCTCGCGAGCTGCTCGACCGGTTCGACCTCGCGGACGCGGCCGATCGGCCCGTCAAGACCTACTCCGGTGGCATGCGCCGCCGGCTCGACCTCGCGGGGGCTCTCGTCGCCGAGCCGACCGTGCTGTTCCTGGACGAGCCGACCACCGGGCTCGACCCTCGCAGCCGGCTCGGCATGTGGGACATCCTCCGTGAGCTGCTCTCGCAGGGCACGACCCTGCTGCTGACCACCCAGTACCTCGAGGAAGCGGACCAGCTCGCCGACGAGATCGTCGTGATCGACCACGGCCGGGCCATCGCCCGGGGCACCGCCGACCAGCTCAAGGCGCAGGTCGGGGGTGAGCGGGTCGAACTCGTCGTCCGCGTCCCGGAGCAGCTCGACGCGGCCCGTTCGGTGCTGCAGACGGTCAGCCTCGGTGACGTGCAGGTCACACCACACGCCCATGCCCTGTCCGCCGGCGTCACCGGTGGCGCCGACGCGCTGATGGAGGTGCTCCGGCGGTTGGACACGGCCGGGGTCGGCCTGCTCGACGTCGGCCTGCGTCGCCCGACGCTCGACGACGTGTTCCTGACCCTGACCGGCCAACACGCCGAACCGGCGACGGGCGACCCGCAGGCACCGGACGAGCACACCACGGAGGTGGCGTGATGCACCGACTCGCCTGGGCACTCGCCGATGGGCACGTCGTGGCGAAGCGCAACATCATCAAGATCGTCCGGGTGCCGGAGGTCCTGGTCTTCGTCCTCATCTCCCCGATCATGTTCGTGCTGCTGTTCGCCTACGTGTTCGGAGACTCGATCCCGATCCCCGGGGTCGACTACCGCGAGTTCCTCATGGCCGGGATCTTCACGCAGACGGTGATCTTCGGTGCCACCTTCACGGGCGCGGGGATCGCCGAGGACATGCAGAAGGGCATCATCGACCGGTTCCGGTCGCTGCCGATGTCGCGCTCGGCCGTGCTGGTGGGGCGGACGGCCAGCGACATCGTCTACAACCTGCTGTCCATCGCGATCATGGCACTGACCGGGCTGCTCGTCGGCTGGCGGATCCGCGGCTCCTGGCTCGACGCGGTCGGCGGGTTCGTGCTGCTCCTGGTGTTCGCCTACGCGTTCTCGTGGATCATGGCCTACGTCGGGCTCGTGGTCCCGAGCGTGGAGGTGATCAACAACGCGTCGTTCATCGTGATCTTCCCGCTGACCTTCATCGCGAACACGTTCGTCCCGTTGGAGAACCTGCCGGGGCCGCTGCGGACCTTCGCCGAGTGGAACCCGGTGTCCGCGGTCACCCTCGCGGCGCGTGAGGCCTTCGGCAACACGAGCGAGGCCTTCCCGGCTCCCGACGTGTGGTCGATGCGACACCCCGTCGCGTACGCGCTGCTGTGGGTGGGCATCATCCTGGCGATCTTCGTTCCGCTGTCCGTGCGCCGCTACCGCCGCTCCGGTTCCTGAGCACTCAGGGTTCGTCGCTCCGCCGGCGCAGCCGCTCCTCCAGCGCACGGAGGAACTCCGGGTCGTCGTCCGGACCACGCGGGGCCTTCCGGGGCCGGCGTCCGCCCTGCGCGCGCGGCTCACCCGTCGCGCGCCGCGTGCGATCCTGCGGAGCGGTGCCCCACGAGGGGTGGTCGCGGCGAGGGTCGTCCCCATCGGGACGCGAGGAGGCCGTGGCGGGCCCGCCGGCGCGGCGTCCGGTCCGTGGCGGACGGCCGAGCACGAACCAGGCGACCGGTCCGGCGGCCGGGACGAGCAGGACCACCAGCACCCACACGGGCTTCGGCAGCGCGCGCTGCTCCGCCGGGTCGGTGAGCACGACGTCGAGCAGCGCGTACAGGGTGAGACCGAGCCACAGCAGTGTGGCGATGCCGAGCCACATCTTGCCCTCGTCCCCTCGTCGGTCAGTGGTGATCCGCGGGTCCCAAGTTCGGACCGCACCTGGCGGGTGGACCACCTCGATCCTACGTCGCGCCGGCCGGACAGGACGGACGAACGGACCTCCGCCGCCACGTCCCGGATGGCAGGCTGGCCCCCGCGCGCCGCGCTGGTGCGCACCGACCCTCGTCCGGCCACCGCCACGGAGCTCCCTATGCCCCGGTCCCCCGACTCCCCACAGATCGACACGGTGCTGCGCGAGGTCGCCGAGCTCGCGCGACCACGCGCCAGCGCAGGCGAGGTCGCCGACTACATCGAGCCGCTGGCCAGCGTCGACCCGGACCGCTTCGCGATCGCCGCCGCCGACCTCGACGGCACCGAGCACGTCGTCGGTGACGTCGACGACCCGCTGCCGATCCAGAGCATCTCGAAGGTGTTCGCCCTCGTGCTGGCGATGCAGCGCGCCGACGCCGCCGACGGCGTCGCCAAGGAGCTGTGGCGACGGGTCGGCGTCGAGCCATCCGGGGACCCCTTCAACTCCCTGGTGCAGCTCGAGCACGAGCGCGGGATCCCGCGCAACCCCATGATCAACGCGGGCGCCCTGGTCGTGCACGACGTGCTGCTCGACCACTGCGACGACCCCCGAGGAGACTTCGTGGCCCTGATGAGCGAGCTCGCCGGCGAGCCGGTCGGGGTCGACGAGGAGGTGCTCGAGGCGGAGGGCGGGACGGGCACGCGCAACCACGCGATCGCCAACCTCATGGCGTCGTTCGACAACCTCACCCATGAGGTGGACGCGGTCCTCGCGGACTACGTGCACGCCTGCGCGGTGGCGATGACCACCCGTCAGCTGGCGAGGGCGACCCGGTTCCTCGCCAACGACGGCGTCGACCCGGCCAGCGGACGACGGATCCTGTCCGCTCCGCTGGCGCGGAGGGTCGGGGCGCTGATGCTCACCTGCGGCACCTACGATGCGGCCGGCGAGTTCGCGTTCGACGTCGGACTGCCTTGCAAGAGCGGTGTCGCCGGCGCCATCATCGCGGCGGCGCCCGGCCGCATGGGTCTGTGCGTCTGGTCCCCACCGCTCGACGAGCAGGGCAACTCCGTCGCCGGCCACCTCGCGCTGCACGAGCTGTCGGAACGCTTGGAGCTGTCGGTGTTCTGACCCGGGCCGGCCCCTCGCCGCCCCGCGGTCGGCCAGGAGGATGCGATGCCCGCTGAGGACGGCGACCGGCGCCTGTTGGTGCTCCGCCACGCGAAGTCGAGCCGGGACGACACGAGCCTGCTCGACCACGACCGGCCGCTGTCGGGTCGCGGGCGGCGGGCGCTGCCCCGCCTGCAACGCGAGCTCGCCGCGCGCGACCAGCCGATCGACCTCGTGCTGTGCTCCTCGGCGGTCCGCACGCGCAAGACGCTGGAGGGCATCCGCGGTGCCCTGCCCGGCGGCGCGGCGATCGCGATCGAGGACGGCCTGTACGGCGCGTCGGTCGCCGAGTTGATGGAACGGCTCCGGGCGGTGCCGGCGAGCGTCACCGGGGTCCTGCTGGTCGGCCACAACCCGGGGGTGGAGCTGCTGGTCCAACGGCTCGCGGGCGGCGGTGACCCCGACGCGCTCGCCCAGCTCGCGACGAAGTACCCCACCGGCGCGCTGGCGACCCTGCGGGTGCCCTCGCGCTGGTCCGCGCTCGTCGGCGGCTCGTGCCGCCTCGAGGACCTCGTCGTCCCCCGCGCCCTCGGCTGAACGGTGGCCACCGGTCGGGGCCCGCGTCGGCTGGGACCGGTAGGTTCCCTGGCACATCCGAACTTCGACCTCGGAGGGGGCATGAACAACATGCGTCAGTTGGCTTCGATCGCCTCGATCGTGCTCGGCGTGATCCTCATCATCGGCGGTATCGCGACGTGGGTGGTCGTCAGCAGCACGCTGTCCGAGCAGCGGATCACCACGCCGGACGACGCCTGCCTGCCTGGCCGCACCGTCTCGGGCCCCTTCACGGCCTACTGCCAGGCACGGATCATCGACCAACACGCGCTCGAGTCGACGGGTGGCGCCACCTACGCCGAGCTCGACCGGGACGACCCGCTGCGCCAGGTCGCGATGAACGCCGCGTTCCTGCAGGCGTCGCTGTTCACCTCGGTCGTCGCCTTCGGCGTCGCGGCGATGGCCGCTGCGATGGGGCTGCTGTTCATCCTCATCGGCCTCGGGATCCGCGACGTGGAGCAGCACGTCGTCGAACGCGTCTAGGCCGCAGCATCAGCCCGGCGACCGCGGCCAGCAGGCCGCCGAACAGCCGGGTGAGCAGGTCGGGCGCCAGCCCGAGCGCGACACTGGCACCCAGGGAGCCACCGACCAGTCCGGTGGCTCCCATCCAGCTGCCCAGCGCCCAGTCGGTGTAGCCACGACGCTGGTGCGCGACCGCCCCCGCCAGCGCCGTGGGAGCGATCACGGCGAGCGAGGTGCCTTCCGCGGTGTGCTGGTCGAGCCCGAAGCCGAGGGCGAGGACCGGGACGAGCAGGACCCCGCCCCCGAGACCGAGCAGCGACGAGAGCACGCCGACGGTCACGCCGACGCCGAGGTAGGCGACCAGCCGCCAGGCATCGAGCGCCGGCGCCGCGGCGGTCACCGCGGCGGCCGACGGGCCGCCGAGCAGCAGGCGCGCGGCGATCACCACCAGCAACAGGGCGAAGGCCCGTCGCAGCCGGGCCTCGGGGACACGGGGCAGCAGGCGCGCGCCGACCTGCGCGCCCGCGATCCCGCCGACGGCCAGGACCGCGGCGGCCGAGAAGAGCACCGCGCCGTCGAACGCGAAGCGCACCGTGCCGGACACGGCCGTGAACAGGATCGCGACCAGCGAGGTGGCGTGGGCCACGTGTTGGGGCCGGCGGAGCGCGAGGACCAGCAGCGGCACCAGCAGCACGCCGCCGCCGACCCCGAACAGCCCGGCGGCGAGGCTCGCGACGAACCCGCCTCCCACGGCGATCGCGAGCTCACGCCGATCGCCAGCCACGCCACCTCCCCGGGCGCTGGCACGATAGCGGAGGGTGCGTCCGGGACGATCCCGAGCGGTGTTGCTGGTACCGTCCTCGCCCGCGGCACGGGGGTCGCAGGCGCGGCGAGCAGGTCTGGTCGAGCGTCCCGCCCCTCCCCGCGCCTCCTCTCGCCACTTCGCCCGACAGGTTCGCCTCGTGATCGTCGTCCGTCGCTCGCGACCCCTCCGGCTGCTCGCCGCCGCTGCGGTCAGCGCCGCCCTGCTCGCCGCGTGCACCGACGCGGACGTCGGGTCCACCGGCAACACCGAGGAACAGGCCGCTGCCGATGCGGCCGAACGCGGCCTCGAGGTCGACGGCCCGGATGGGGGCGAGGTGGTCAACGCCGAACAGCTCGAGGGCCTGACGTTCACGGCGGCGACCACCGACGAGGGGGGCCCTCTCGAGGACGTCAGCCTCCTGCTCGACGGCACGGATGTCACCGCCGACGCGGACGTCACCGCCACCTCCCTGACCTACGCCCCCGGTGACCTCCCCGACGGCGAGCGCCTGCTCGAGCTCAGCGACACGGAGGAGACCCTCCATGCCTGGCGGTTCGAGGTCAAGGCGACCCCGCCGGAGCTGGAACTGACGTCACCCGACGGGCCCGTGAGTCCCGACGAGCCACTCGTCCTGGCCGGCAGCACCGAGCCGGGCGCGACGGTCGCCGTCGGCGACGCGTCGGTGACCGCCGGCGACGACGGCAGCTTCGAACTCGAGCTCACGGAGGTCGACGCCACCCTGCCGGTCGTGGTCACCGACCGTGCCGGCAACGTCGTCGAGCACGAGGACCTGCTCGTCACCGTCGGGTCGCGGGTCGACGTGGAGGAGGTCCGGGGCATGCACATGGCCTTCTGGGCCTGGCCCGACCCCGAGCTGCGCGAACCGATCCTCGAGATGATCGACGAGGGCAAGGTCACGGCCGTCCAGATCGACCTCAAGGACGAGGGCGGGCAGATCGGCTACGAGTCGGAGGTCGGGCTCGCCCAGGAGATGGGCGCGACACGCTCCTTCCTCGACCTCGAGGCCACGGTCGCCGAACTGCACGAGCTCGAGGTCGCCGTCGTCGGGCGCATCGTCGCGTTCGCCGACCCCGTGCTCGCCTCCTGGGCGTGGGAGAACGGCAACCAGGACTGGGTGATCCAGCTGCCCGACGGCAGCGACTTCTACCGCGGCTCGTACGCCGGGTTCTCCAACTACACCCACCCGGACGTGATCGACTACCTGCTGGACGTCGCCGAGGAGGCTGCGTCGCTGGGCGTCGACCACATCCTGTGGGACTACATCCGTCGTCCGGAGGGGCTGGAGAACTACGTCGTGCCGGGGCTCACGACCACCCCGGAGGAGGCGGTCGTCTCCTTCACGCAGCAGGCGGACGAGCGGCTCGCCCCGTACGGCGTGCAACACGGCGCGAGCGTCTACGGCATCGCCGCCGACCGTCCGACGCAGATCGGTCAGGACATCCCCGGGATGGCCGACCACCTCGACTACGTGGCGCCGATGATCTACCCGTCGCACTGGGGACCCGGCGAGTACGGCATCGACGACCCGAACGCACGGCCGTACGACATCGTGCGGGCCACGCTGCAGATCTGGAACGAGACCGTCGATGGGCACCGCGCCCGCGTCGTGCCGTGGCTCGAGGACACGAGCTACCGCGCCTGGGACCGGCCGTTGCAGATCCGCGAGCAGATCCGCGGGGCCGCCGACGAGGGCATCGACGAGTGGCTGATGTGGAACCCGAGCTCGCGGTTCACCTACGACGCCTACGACCCGTACTGAGTCGCGGCGGGCTCCGGCGACGACGCATCGCCGGAGCCGTGCTCGGCCATCAGCTCCGCCCACAGCGGCTCGATCAGGCGGTAGGTGACCGCACGCTCGACGTCGTGGTACCGGTCGTAGCCGCCAGCGGTCAGGTGGAGCCCGTCCGGGGTCGACGCCAGCCAACCCGCCGCCCGCCCGAGGTGCAGCGCCGCGGTCAGCAGCCGCTCGCCGCCGGGGCCACGAGCGACGAACCCGGTCGGGACCGCGCCGGTGTAGAGCTGCCAGAACAGCCGGTACGCCCCGGCGGCGCTGGGTGACAGCTGCGCGAGCCGCGCGATCGGCAGTCGGCCGGCGTCCACCGCGGCGAGGTAGGGCGCGAGCCCGAAGTGGTCGACGAGGAACCAGGTGCCCGCCGAGGACGCGGCACCGGCGCCGACGCCGAGGTAGGCGGCGCGGGTGATCGACGAGTAGGTCGGCCCACCGACGCGGTTGAAGGTCCAGACCGACCGCCGTTCGTAGCCGTGCGCCGCGGCCAGGTCGGTCGCCTCCCGCAACAGCCGGTGCTCCCGCCGGGGCTGGTGCGGGCGCTTGCCGAACGGGGTGTAGCCGAACCGCATCAGCGGGTAGGTCGAGACCTGGTCGGCACCCATCGCGAAGCAGGTCGCGAGGTCCGTCAGCAAGACCTCGGGCCGGTCGAACGCGGTGTCGAACAGCAGGTCCACGTCCACGCAGCGGAACCGACCGACGGCGCGGGCGACGGCCTCGCGGTTCTGCGTGGCCGTCGTCGGACGCCGCAGGTGACGCAGCACCTCGGGGTCGAACGACTGCACACCGAGGCTGACCGCATCGAACCCGGCCGCGAGCAGACGGGAGGCCATCGGATCGTTCAGGTGCGAGGGCAGGACCTCGATGGCGCGCTCGCCGGTCACGGTGACGCGCCGGGCGATCCGCTCGACGAGTTCGGGGCACAGCGTCGGCGTACCGCCCCCGACGTAGAGCGAGGTGAACGGCTCCGCTCCCGCCACGAGGTAGGCGTCGAGCTCACGCTGCAGGGCCGTGCCGTAGTCGGCGGCCAGGCCGCCGTGGTAGCGCACCTTGTTGTAGGGGCAGAACGGGCACAGCGACCGACAGAACGGGATGTGGACGTAGAGGCCGGGCCGGTCCCGGAAGTGGCGCAGCACGCTCGCCGCGTCGGGGGGCGGGTCAGGGGTCCTGAAGCGCACCCCTGGCAGCCGTCGCATGCCTCAGCGTCCCGCGGCCCGGGTCGGGCCACCAGGGTCCGTGGACCCGGGTGGACGGCTCAGTCCGCGGACGATGCCTCGTCCGCCGCCTCCGGGGGGACACCGAGGTAGTGCACGGTCACCGTGGGCTCGCCGTCGCTGTGCGCGTCACGGAACGACCACAGGGTGTCGTGCAGGACCCCGACGGTGTCGCGGCCGTCCCCGGTGACGTCCCCGACCACGGGCACGTCGGCGGGAGCGTCCCCGAAGGCGAAGACCACGTCCGCGTTCCCGGCGGCGAGGGTGTTGCGCAGCAGCCAGCGACCGTCCCGCCGCACCCCGACGGTGTCGCGCCCGTCGCCGTTCCAGTCGCCGACGAAGGGTTCGTCTGCCGGTTCACGACCGAAGACGAAGACGTGGTCGGGTTCGGTGTCCGCGTGGTCGTCGAGCAGCAGCCACGTGTCCCCGCGACGGACCCCGACGGTGGCGCGCCCATCGCCGTTCCAGTCGCCGACGACCGGGATGTCGTCGTCCTCGCCGAACTCGACGACCTGGACCGCGGTGCCGGCCGCGAGTTCGTCGTGCAGGTGGAAGCGACCGTCCCGCCAGACGCCGATGGTGTCGTGGCCGTCGCCGTTCCAGTCGCCGACGACGGCGATGTCCCCCGCCCGCCGGCCGTAGTGGACGACGACGTCGTCACCCTCGGGCGTCGCGGCCTGGAGGTGGAAGTGCTCGCCGATGCGCCAGCCCGGGGTGTCGATCCCGTCGCCGTTCCAGTCCCCCAGCAGGGGGACGCCCGGCGCGGGACCGTACGCGAAGGTCAGGTCGCCCTCCCCCGCGGCGTGCTCGTTGCGCAGCAGCCACTCGTCGCCGGCGACGACCGCGCCGACGGTCGTGCGCCCGTCGGCGTTCCAGTCGCCGACGACGGGGACCGCGTCCTCGTGCTGGCCGAAGTCGAAGGATCGGTCCGCGTAGCCGGCGGCGAGCACGTCCCGCAGCAGCCACCTGCCGTCGGGGTGCCAGGCACCCACCGTGGTGCGCCCGTCGCCGTTCCAGTCGCCCACGATGCCGACGGCGTCATCGGCACGCCCGAACACGACATGGTGGTCCGCCTCACCGTCGGCCAGTTCGTCGCGCAGGAACCACTCCCCGCCGGCACGGCGCACACCGACCGTCGTGCGGCCGTCGCCGTTCCAGTCGCCGACGAAGCCCACGTCCTCCGCCCCCTCCCCGAACACGAAGTCGTGGTCGGGTGCGCCGGGCGCGTTGGTGTCACGCAGCAGCCACCGGTCCCCACGGCGCACACCGATCGTGTCGGTGCCGTCACCGTTCCAGTCGCCGACGACGGGCTGGTCGGTTGGCAGCCCGAAGCTCACGACGGCGTCGGTGTGCCCCGCTGCGCCGGCCTCCCGCAGGTAGAAGCGGTCGCCGATGCGCCAGCCCGGCGTGGCGTGACCGTCGCCGTTCCAGTCGCCGACCAGCGGAGCCGGCACGGAGGCCGCCTGGGGGTTGCCGACCGGGCCGGACAGGAAGATCGCGGCGTGGGCCGGGTCGATGTCCCCCGGATTGATGTCCCCCGGGTAGTCGCCCCGTTGCTCCGCGGCGCGGAGGCTGAAGTAGGGGTTGATGCGGTGGGATCCGTCGGGGGCTCGGACCGCCGGGTCGTGGATCTCGAAGTGCAGGTGCGGGTAGGGCTCGGTGGCGTTGCCCGAGTAGCCCGCGTACCCGAGGTGCTGCCCACGCTCGACCACCGATCCGCAGGTGATCCCGGGGGCGTACGCCTCGACGGCCGGCCCGTCGTTCGTGCCGAAGTGCAGGTACCAGTACTCGCGCCCGTCGTCCCCATCGACCCGGATCGCGTACCCCCAGGCGGGGGGCTCGTCGAGCGCGCCCGCCGCCGCCGACCCACACCCGAGGCCGGTGATCAGCCCGACCGTGCCGCCGACGACCGCGTGGATCGGGGTGCCGGTGTCGACCATCACGTCCGTCGCGCCGTGGTCGCCGCGCCGCCGTGGCTGGACGTAGTCGTTGAAGTAGGAGTAGCGGGCACCCCAGTAGCGGGCTTCCGGCGAGACCGGAAAGGTCAGGTCGACGACCTGCTCGTGGTTGCCGGTGGGTGCCGGCGCCCGACGACCCCGCTGCTGCGGGTCGCCGGCCTGCGCACCCGACCGGTCCTCGGACGCGGTGCCTGCGCTGTCATGCTGGTCGTGGGCGACCGCGGCAGGCCCCCCGGCCACCAGCAGCGTCAGGACGAGCGCGCCCACCAGCAGCGTCGGTACGACTCGATGCTCCAAGGTCTCCCACCCGATCGGTCCGGTTCGCTACAGCTGCCGGCCCGACTCTACTCCCCTCCCCGGTCCCACGGAACGCAGGGGGCCGGCGGTGGGCGACGGGCGCCCGGGCGAGACTGCCACGCGCGCTGCGCTCCCCGCGCGAAACCATGAACCTCTACTTCAGGTCGAATATCGGACGGCCCCCGGCCGACACCGCGCCCCCCGCGAGGATCAGCCGGCGTAGCGGTAGGTCAGCGACGTCGGGCCCGCGCTGTTCGCGTTGCGCAGGAACCACTCGGTGTCGATCAGGTAGCCCACGGTGTCCTGCCCGTTGCCGTTGAAGTCCCCGGTGATGCCGACGGCCGCGGGGTGCGAGCCGTGGTTGAAGGCCACGTCGGCGAACCCGGCCGCGAGGCGGTTGCGTAGCAGCCACCGGTCACCGCGCCGCACACCGACCGTGTCCCGACCGTTGCCGTTCCAGTCCCCCACGATCGGGACATCGCGCGGGTCGATGCCGAAACGGAAGTTGTGGTCGGCAGCGCCCGAGGACAGCGTGTTGCGCAGCAGCCAGCGATCGCCGCGACGCACACCGACGGAGTCGCGGCCGTTGCCGTTCCAGTCACCGACGACCGGGATGTCGGACGCCTCACCGAAGGTCACGATGTGGTCGGCGTTGCCGGACACGAGGTTGTCGCGCAGGAGGAACCGGTTGCCCCGCCGGACGCCGATCGTGTCGCGTCCGTTGCCGTTCCAGTCGCCGACGACCGGGATGTCCTCAGGGCTCGTCCCGAACCGGGCGACGAGGTCGCGTCCGTCGCTGGCCGCGCGGTGCAGGTGGAAGCGCTGACCGATCCGCCACCCCGGGGTGTCGCGACCGTCGCCGTTCCAGTCGCCCATGAGCGGCACCCCCGGCGCCGGCCCGTAGACCACCGTGTCGTTGCTGAAGCCCGACGAGTGGAAGTTGCGACGCAACCAGCGGTTGCCGTCGACGACGGCCCCGACGGTCGTGCGCCCATCGCCGTTCCAGTCCCCGACCACCGGCTTCGCGTCGGCGGCCCTCCCGAACGTGAAGGAGTGGTTGGCGTTGCCCGCGGCGTGCACGTTGCGCAGCAGCCACCTGCCGCCGGGGTGCCAGGCACCGACCGTGGTCCGACCATCGCCGTTCCAGTCACCGACCACGCCGACGGCGTCGGAGGCGCGTCCGAAGACGTAACGCAGGTCCGCGGGCCCGCTCGACAGGCGGTTGCGCAAGAACCACTCGCCGCCCGGGCGACGCATCCCGACCGTGTCGCGCCCGTCGCCGTTCCAGTCACCGACGAAGCCGACCGCGTCGCGGTGCTCACCGAACGAGAAATCGTGGTCCGGCGCCCCGGGCGTGTTGCTGTTGCGCAGCATCCAGCGGTTGCCACGCCGGACACCGATCGTGTCTCGCCCGTCGCCGTTCCAGTCGCCGACGACCGGGTGGTCCGTCGGGAGGCCGAACGGCACGACGACATCCGAACCGCCGGACCGGTTCGCCGCGAGCAGGTAGAACCGGTCACCGATGCGCCAGCCCGGCGTCTCCACACCGTTGCCGTTCCAGTCGCCCGACAGCGGGGCGGGCAGGACGGCCGGGTGCGGGGCCCAACCGGTTGTCGCCTCGCTCGGTGGTGGCGGGGCCGGCGCGGGAGCGGGTGCGGTGCTCGTGCGGTTCGGGAAATCGCCCCGCTGCTCAGCCGACTGCAAGCTGAAGTAGGGGTTGATGCGGTCGGAACCGTCCGGCGCGTTGGTGATCCGGTTGTCACGGATCTCGAAGTGCAGGTGCGGGTAGAGCGCGCTGGCGTTGCCCGAGTGGGCGGCGTACCCCAGGTGCTGCCCGCGCACGACCTGCGAGCCGCACGTGATCCCCGGCGCGTAGGCCTCGGACGCCGGGCCGGTCTGGGTCCCGAGGTGGATGTACCAGTAGTCGCGGCCGTCGTCGGCCGACAGCCGGATCGCGTAGCCCCAGGACGGAGGGTTGTTCAGCGAGCCGTGCGCGGCCGAACCACACCCGAGCCCGGTGATGAGCGTGACCCGTCCACTACGCGCCGCGTACACCGAGGTCCCTGCGTCGACCATGATGTCGGTCGCCCCGTGGTACCCGCGACTGCGTGGCTCGTAGTAGTCGTTGCGGTAGGTGTAGGGACCGGTCTTGTACCGCGCGTCCGACGCGACCGGGAAGGTGATGTCGACCGTCTGCTGGTAGCTCGTCGACGCCAACGCCGGCGCCGCGATCAGCGACAGTCCGGCGATCATCGCGCCGAGCACGAGGCTGATCGCGACACGACGCACGGAGGACCTCCAGGCGGGGGGAACCAGGGAGAGGCGGGGCACCGAAGGGCGCGCCGGCGCGGACGATAGTCCGCCTGCCCGTTCGGCCAACCCCCCGTTCGGCCAAGGCCACGCGGGAACCATCGATGCCGTCCGAGCGTTCGCGGCGGTGCGGCCGCTCGGGCGGACCCGGAGCGGTCGGACGACCGGCAGCGATCGCTCGATGATCACGACCCGCAACCGCCACGAGAAGACGACCCGCAACCGCCACGAGAAGAGGACGATGGTGGCACGACGCAGCGCGGGGCTGCTCGTCTTCCGACGCGGCCAGGGAGGACTCGAGGTGCTCCTGGTGCACCCCGGCGGACCGCTGTGGGCACGCCGCGATCGCGGCGCCTGGTCCCTACCGAAGGGCGAGTACCAGCCCGACGAGGACGCCGTCGATGCCGCCCATCGCGAATTCGAAGAGGAACTGGGGCTGCCCGCCCCCACCGGCCGGTTGGTGCCGCTCGGCGAGGTCACGCAGGCGGGCGGCAAGGTGGTGACCGCCTGGGCCGTGGAGGGCGACCTCGACCCGGAAGCGATCGTGCCGGGCACCTTCGAGCTGGAGTGGCCACGCGGATCGGGGACGGTGCGCTCGTTCCCGGAGGTCGACCGCGTCGCGTGGTTCGACGTCTCGGAGGCACGCACGCGCATCCTCGCAGGACAGCGCCCGCTCCTCGATCGTTTGGAGGCGCGACTGACCGGCCGCTGAGCGCCCTCCCGTTCAGCGGCCGGGCATCGGCCCGGAAGCCACTGCGGCCTCGTGTAGCCAGCCACGCACCTCGTCGTCGATGTCGGTCGCGGCGTACACCTCGAGGTGGTGCTGCCACCGGCCGGGAGCGGGCTGCACGACCTCCTTCCAGCGCGGCGAGTCGGCACGCCGTTCCAGCAGGACCGAGAGCACCACCTCGGCGCCCGGGTGCGCGAGGTGCCGACCGGGACGCCACAGCACCGCGAACCCACGCCGGCGCCGGAAGGCCACCTGGCTCCGGGACGTGCGGACCTCGACGTCCGCGAACGTCTCGGTGAGGTCCTCACGGACCGCCGCCAGGACCGCGAGGCCGAGCAGACTATCGGTGAAGAACCCCTCGGCGGTCGCCGGCTGGCTCATCGCGGCCGGCCGCGGGATCGCAGCCACAGGCCGCCGAGGTGCAGGACCGCGACGAGCGCGGAGAAGACGGGCAACGGCCACCGTGCGGCGGGGTCGGGGAAGGGAACGAGGACCTCGTCGATCGTCGCGAGGACCCAGAACGCCGCCATGCCGCCGAGGATCGCCGCCACGAAGCGGGACGGCAGCCCGGGAGCCCGCGCCACCGCGACGACCAGCAGCCCGCCGAACACCAGCAGGACGCCGAAGAACACGGTCGTGGCGAACAACGCCCAGCGCACCGGTGGGTAGAGCCCCGCGACGTGCACCTCCCACGGGGAGATCACGGGCAGCACGACGTGCGCGGCACCCATCAGCGCGGCGAGCCAGCCCCCCACCTCGAGCCACCAGCGTCCCGCCGAGCTGAACACGGGCGCCACGCCGCCGGTCCCCGCCGAGGTCGGTGCCGTGTCCGGCGGTGCACCTGCCTGCACCGGCCTCGTGTCCGCCGGGTCGGACCTCCGTCGCACGATTCCGCTCCTCCCGGTGGCACGCGAGCCGAGCGGCACCACCCGCCCTGGCGCCCCTCCACCTTCCGGACGGGGAGGGCCGGTGTGCACCGCAGGAAGTCCCCGGCCGGTGGGACCTTCGGTGCTCGCAGCGGCAGCGGAGGAGGCCGGACGTCACGCGCACGGCGGCGGGGCCTCTGGCCCTGGCCGAGCCGATCGCGGGGGAGCACGCTGGCCGTGCGCGCGGCTGATCGTCCGGCCCCCACGGAACCGCGGAGCTCGTCCCCTAGCCGTGGCCCGTGGCAGCGAGTCGGTCGGCGCCGTGTGCTGGAACCGTGCACTGGAACCCGAGGTCCGAGGAGGTGGGGACGGTGACGACGAGCTCTGCCGCACCGGCACGGGCGACCCGACGACGGCCACCTGCGGCCGCTCGCCGCATGGGCTACCTCCTGGCGGCGGCCATCAACGTCGTGCTGCTCTGGTTGCTGCTGGTGGAACCCGGGTGGCGGCGGCTCGGCTTCCTGACCGACGACGTCACGGTCGTCCTCGGTTGGGTCACGGTGTCGCTGCTGGCCGGTGTCGCCGTCAACCTGGCCCTGGTCGGCTACGACCCGCCCTGGGCGCGGCGTGCCGGTGACGCGCTGACCGCCGCCGTCGCGGCCGTCGCGTTGGCACGCATCTGGGTCGTCTTCCCCTTCGACCTCGGGACGTGGTCGGGCTGGGAGACGGCGTTGCGGGTGGCCCTCGGGCTGGCCTGCGTCGGCACGGCCATCGGTGCGCTCGCCAACCTCGCGGAAGCCTTCCGGGTGCGATCCGCTCCCTGAGCGCCCCTTCGCCCTTCGCTGGGCATCACGCAGGAGGGACTGGTGTCGGTGCTCGCCGCGATCGTGGGCTACGCGGCGGCCGTGCGGCCAAGGCGGATCGACTCGGCCCGCCTTCTCGGGGTTCCTCGCTCCGGACGCTCGAGCCGCTCGCCGCAGCCACGACGGGTGCGATGGTGCGGACGTGAACGTGCGCGAGCCGTCGCCGGGTACGGGGCAGCGCCCGGTACGGTCGTCCGGTCGTCACCGCGCCGCGAGCAGACACCTCGACCCGGAGCCCTGACCGTGCACCGAACGTCGGCGGCGCGGTTCGCCAACGGGTGCGGCCGCGGGCCCGGCAGCGGGCGATCGCGTCGGGTGCGGGCGTGACGTGAGGGCGCCCGCGACACGGTCCATCGACGAGGCGGGCCGGTTGCGGCGCGCCCGCGCTGCGGTGTCGGCGCTCTTCCTCGTCAACGCGGTCCTCTTCGCGAACCTGGTCCCCCGACTGCCGGAGGTCAAGGACGCCCTCGGGCTGAGCAACGCCGCCCTCGGCACGGCCCTCGCGGGCATGCCGGCGGGCGCGCTCGTGGCGGGCTTGTTCGCGCCGGCGGTCATCGGTCGGTTCGGTTCGGCCAAGGTCGCGTCCCTGGGGCTCGTCGGCATGGGCGCGGTACTGGTCGGCGTCCCCGCGGCAGGCACCTGGGCCGGGTTCGCCGCGCTGCTGTTCGTCCTCGGAGCGCTGGACAGCATCGTCGACGTCGCACAGAACGCCCACGGGTTCCGGGTGCAACGGCGGTACGGCCGCTCCATCATCAACGCCTTCCACGGCCTGTGGAGCGCGGGCGCCGTCCTGGGCGGGATCCTCGGGTCGATCGCGGCCGGGCTGGCACTCCCCCTGCGTTGGCACCTCACCGCCGCCGCGGTGGTCTTCAGCGGGCTGGCGCTGGTGAGCCTTCGTTTCCTGCTCCCCGGCCCCGAGGACACGGAACGGACCACGGCGACCGCGAACGAGGGCCGCAGCGGCGCGGTGGGGGGTCCCGATGGCGACGACGTGGCGCTCCTGCGGCGCAACGGCACGGTCGCCGCGCCCCGCCACACCATCCTGCTGTTGGCGGCGCTGGGCGTGCTCGCCATGGCGGGCTCGTTCGTCGAGGACGCCGGGGCCTCCTGGGGCGCGCTGTTCCTGCGCAACGAGGTGGGCGCGCGGGCGGTCTTCGCCGGTGCGGCCTTCGTCGCCCTGCAGAGCGCGATGACCGTCGGGCGCCTGACGGGCGATCGCTTCGTCGACCGCTACGGACAGCGGCGGATCGCACGCGTCGGTGGGGGCCTCGTCGCTGCCGGCATCGCCCTGACCCTCGCCGTGCCCTCCGTGGTCACCACGGTCGCCGGTTTCGGCGCCGCGGGACTCGGCGTGGCCACGCTCGTCCCCGCGGTCATGCACACCGCCGACGAGCTCCCCGGCCTCCGACCCGGCGTCGGACTCACGGTGGTCAGTTGGTTGTTGCGCGTCGGCTTCCTCGTCTCCCCGCCGCTGATCGGGGTGCTCGCCGACCTCACCAGCCTGCGGGCCGCCCTCACCGTCGTCGTCGCCGCCGGCGTGACGATCATGGTGCTCGGACGGATCCTCGACGGCCAGGACGGAGCGAGCTGACCGTCGGCCGCTGGCGTCAGCGCCACCGGCTGCGCTGCAACCACGAGGCGAACGCTTGCGCGGTGTGCGATCGGTCCGCCGCGGCCCACGCCGCCGCGAACTCCGCGCGATCGTCACCGACGACGCCTTCGATCGAGCGACCGTCCGCCTGCGCCTCCCGCAGGTGCGTTCGCAGCTCCTCGGCCTTCCGTCGGCGCGCCCGGCGCGGCATACCCGCCCGGTACCACTCGTTGTTGCCCTGCCGCACCGTGCGGTGGATCGCGTGCTTCTGACGGCTGTCAGCCGGGGGTCCGGAGCTGTCGAGCGGCCCCCGACCCCCAGCGCCGCGGCCGGACGGGCTCGCCGATGTCCCGTCGCTCCGTCGAGCGCGGTGCGTTACGCTGCCAGGGCGATGATGCTGCTGCCGACCGCTGACCTCCTCGAGCTCCTCGGTGCGACCCGGGAGCCGGTCGCGGTGCTGCGCTAGCCACCTCACGCGAGATCGAGCCCCGGGATCCCGGGGCTCGTTCGGGTTTCCGGGCCGGGAAGGGAGCCGGGAGGGAACCCCATGAGGACGGTGACGACATGATGGCGACCGGCGGCATGCCCCGATGGCGCTACGACGCCCGGCTCGCGGCGAGCATCGAGTCGCACTGGCAGGCGTGGTGGGAACGTCACGACACGTTCGCGACCGCCAACCCGACGACGGAAGCGAGCGGGTCGTCCGACCTCGGTGCGCCGCTGTACGTGCTGGACATGTTCCCCTACCCGTCGGGTGACGCGCTGCACGTGGGACACCCGTTGGGCTACATCGCGACGGATGTGCACGCCCGTTTCCAGCGGATGGGCGGACGCCACGTGCTGCACCCGTTTGGGTTCGATGCGTTCGGGCTGCCGGCGGAGCAGTACGCGGTGGAGACCGGCCAGCATCCGGCCGTGACGACGGCCGACAACATCGCCACGATGCGGTCACAGCTGCGTGCCCTCGGGCTCGGCCACGACCCCTACCGGACGGTCGTGACCTCGGATCCGGGCTACTACCGGTGGACGCAGTGGATCTTCCTCGAGCTGTTCAACGCCTGGTTCGACCCGGACACACGGCGCGCTCGTCCCATCCGCGAGCTCGAGACGCAGTTGGCCTCGGGGCAGCGGGCGCCGGTCGACGCCACCGCGAACCCCGACGCTCGACCGTGGCAGGAGCTCGGGACGGTCGCGCGTCGCCGGGTCGTGGATGGCTGGCGGCTGGCGTACCTGGCCGAGTCGCCGGTGAACTGGTGTCCGGCGTTGGGCACGGTGCTGGCCAACGAGGAGGTGACCAACGAGGGCCGCAGCGAACGGGGCAACCATCCGGTCCACCGGCGGCGGCTGCGTCAGTGGATGCTGCGGATCACCGCCTACGCCGACCGGTTGCTGGAGGACCTGGAGCTGCTGGACTGGCCCGAGCCGATCGCTCGGATGCAGCGCAACTGGATCGGCCGCCGTTCGGGCGCACGCATCCGGTTCCCCGTGGACGGCGCGGACGGCTCGATCGAGGTGTTCACCACGCGGCCGGAGACGCTGTTCGGCGCGACGTTCGTGGCGCTGTCCGTGGACCACGCGGCCCTCGACGAGCTCGGCCTGCCCCGAGACGGTGTCGGATCCGTCGCCGTGCGTGAGGGCGGCGTGGCCACCGGGGGCTTCGTGCGCCATCCCGCCACCGGCGGGCGCCTACCGGTCTACGTTGCCGACCACGTGCTGGCGGAGGCGGGGACCGGTGCGGTGATGGGGGTGCCGGCACACGACGAACGCGACTGGCGGTTCGCCCAGGCCCACGGCCTGCCGGTGCGTCCGGTCGTCACCCGGCCCCCCGACCACGATCCACACGCCGCCTCCACCGGGCAGGGGACGATGGTGGCGTCCCGCGGCGGCGGGCTGGAACTGGACGGGCTGCACTCGTCGCAGGCCCGACAGGTCGTCATCGACTGGCTCGGATCGTCCGGGCACGGTGGTGGCGCGACCAGCTACCGGCTGCGGGACTGGCTGTTCTCCCGACAGCGGTACTGGGGCGAGCCCTTCCCGATCGTGTTCGACGACCACGACCTGCCTGTCGCGCTGCCTGCTGACCTGCTGCCGGTCGTGCTCCCGGACCTCGACGACTTCCGGCCCCGCCCGGTCGACATCGACCAGCCGCCGACCCCACCGCTGGCTCGCGCTGCCAGCTGGGTCGAGGTCGACCTCGACCTCGGCGACGGGCTGCGGACCTACCGGCGTGAGACCAACACGATGCCGCAGTGGGCCGGCTCGTGCTGGTACCACCTGCGCTACCTCGACCCGGCGAACGCCGAACGGCTGGTCGATCCCGACGTCGAGCGCTACTGGATGGCCGGGACCGATCGCGACCGCACCGGCGGGGTCGACCTGTACGTCGGCGGGGTCGAGCACGCCGTGCTGCACCTGCTCTACGCCCGGTTCTGGCACAAGGTCCTGTACGACCTCGGTCACGTGTCCACCCCTGAGCCGTTCCAGCGGCTGGTCAACAACGGCTACGTCCAGGCCCCGGCCTACCTCGACGACCGCGGCAGCTACGTCCCCGCCGACGAGGTGAGCGTCGACGCGGACGGCACCGCGTTCCACCGGGGACGCCCCGTCACCACCCGCATGGGCAAGATGGGCAAGAGCCTCAAGAACGCCGTGCGGCCCGACCAGATCATCGACACCTACGGTGCCGACACGCTGCGTCTGTACGAGATGGCCTCCGGGCCGCTCGAGGCCGACCGACCCTGGGAGCCCCACGACATCGTCGGGATGCACCGGTTCCTGCAACGGGTGTGGCGCAACCTCGTCGACGAACACCACGGGACACCCATCGTCACCGACGACCCGCCTCCTGACCGGCTCCGGCGAGCGTTGCACACCACCATCGACGAGGTCGGCCGCGAGCTGACCGAGCTGAGGTGCAACACGGCGATCGCGCACCTGACCGCCCTGAACAACGCACTGACCGCCGTGGTCCGCGAGCGCGGGACGTGTCCCCGCGAGATCGCCGAGCCGCTCGTCCTCATGCTCGCGCCGTTCGCCCCCCACGTCGCCGAGGAGCTGTGGGCACGGCTCGGGCACCCGCCGAGCATCGCCGACGTCGGGTTCCCCACGGCCGACCACCGGTGGGTCCGACCCACCGACGTCGAGCTGCCGGTCCAGGTCGACGGCAGGACCCGCGGATCGGTGACCATCCCGGCCGACGCCGACGAACACGAGGTCGTCCGAGTCGTGCGGGAGGACGAACGGATCGGCGACCGGCTCGCCGAAGCGACCGTTCGGCGCGTGATATACGTCCCCGGAAGGATCATCAACTTCGTCACGAGTGGAAGGTGACGTCGAAGGCACCTTCGCTCGGCGCGCAGGGTCGCCTGCGGTCCCCGACCGCTACATGACCGCCTCGAGGTAGGTGCCCAACGGCTCGAAGCCCATCCGGCGGTACATCGGGGTACCCATCGGCGACGGCTCCAGCACGGCGGTCTCGTACCCCCGCGCCCGAGCCTCGAGGAGGGCGGCGCTGGTCAGGGCGGTGCCGAAGCCCCGCCCGCGGTGGGGCGGTCGGGTCGCGACGCTGTAGACGCCCGCCAGGTGCACGCTCGGCGTCGTCGCGAGCATGGACGTGGCGACCGGTTCGCCCGCCAGGTAGCCGATGAACACCGTGAAGGACGGGACCGTCAGCAGGTTCGGCCCGAGCTCGCGACGCAGCTCGTCCGGATCGGCGCCGAACGCGTCGGCGAAGCACTGCACGGCATCCTCGATCGTGTCCTTTCCGGCGGCGACGATCGACAGGCCGGCGGTCGGGCGTGCGCCGACCGACCAGGGACGCAGCGACATCCAAGACACCGGTGCCTCGTCGAACTCGACGCCGCGACGGAGGGCTTCCGCGACCAGCTCCTGGTCGAGCTCCGGTTGGAGCTTCAGGAGCCACGGCAGCGCTGCCCTCCGGTAGCGCTCCGCGGCGCCTGCCAGTGCCGAGCCGGGATCCGCCAGCTCGCCCCCCGAGATCGCGAGGTTGAACGACGGACTGCTCGACCCGGTTGCCATGCACGTGAGACCGTTCGCATCGGTCGCCCAACCCGTCGGGGTGGAGAGGGAGAGCCGACGCCACGCGTCGTGGAGGTGACCGTGGAACCGCCGCAACATCCGGTGTCGGTGGTCGGTCATCGTCCGCTCCGTTCGACGAGCGCGATCTGGTCCCGCGCCCAGGCGACGTGGAGGCCCGCGAGCAGGTAGACGGCCAGCACATGCACCGACCCGGCGACCCGTTCGAACCTCCCGGCGACCAGGCCGATGACGAGGACAGCGACGGCGATGTGGATGAGCACCTCGGCCGTGGAGAAGACCGGGAGCATCGTCCAGGGCTGCTCGACGACGCCCGCCCAGTCCGCGGGCACGGCGAGGACCTCCAGGTGCCGGCTCTCGACGGTCACCGCGACGAAGACGGCCACGTTCGCCGCGATCAAGAGCGCCGACATCGGCGCCGCAGCGATGGCGACACGCAGATCGATCGTGGGCACGGCAATCCTGGGTCGGTCGTCGTACGGGAGGCCTCGCGACCTGTGCTCGTGCCCGCTGCGAGTGGTCACCCGGTGGCCCACGAGGGCCCACGAGCACGGCCATGCTTGCGGATCCTGCTCCGAACCCGTCGAAGAGCACCAGGGTCCATGTTCGAGACCGGTGGAGCCCTGCGCCCCTACGGACCATCGCAGCGGAGGCGGGGTGATTGGTCGCTGGGCTGCGGACGCGACAGCGCGCGAACGGGGGGTGCTCCCGCGGAAGCACCCCCCGTGACGCAGGTGGATCTCAGCTGCAGCCGCTCGTGGTGCCGCACGACTCGCAGACGTGGCAGGCCCCGGCCCGCTTCATCTTGATGCCGCACTCGAAGCACATCGGTGCGTCGTGGTCGACGGGCACCGACGAGCCAGTGAACTGCGGCACCGGCTCCGCCTTGGCGACGTCCTCCGCCGAGGGGGTGGTCGGGACCAGCGTCTCCTGGTCGCCGTACCCCTCGTCGAGGATCCGGTTGCGCTCCTCGAGCGTGTGGATGCCGAGCTCCGCCCGCTTCTCGAACGGCAGGTACTCGATCGCGAGCTTGCGCGCCAGGTAGTCGACGATCGAGGTCGAGAAGCGGATCTCCTCGTCGTCGGTCATGCCGGCGGGCTCGAAGCGCATGTTCATGAACTTCGACACGTAGGTCTCGAGCGGCACCCCGTACTGCAGCCCGATCGAGACCGAGATCGCGAAGGCATCCAGCAGCCCGGACAGCGTCGAGCCCTGCTTGCCGAGCTTCACGAAGATCTCGCCCAGCCCGTCGCCCGGGTACTCCCCGGCGGTGATGTAGCCCTTGGCGTCGCCGACCGCGAACGAGATCGTCTGCGACGGGCGGGTCTTCGGCAACCGGCGCCGCATGGGGACGTGGGACACCTCGACGGGGGCTACGGCCTTCGCCTCCGCCTTCTTCGACACGCTCAGGGGTTGCGCCACCTTGCAGTTGTCGCGGTAGATCGCGATCGCCTTGATCCCGAGCTTCCACGCGTCGACATGCAACTGCTCGATGTCCTCGATTGTGGCCGACTCCGGGAGGTTGACCGTCTTGGAGATCGCCCCGGAGATGAAGGGCTGTGCCGCCGCCATCATCTTGACGTGCCCCATGTAGTGGATCGCGTCGTCACCCATGGCGCACTGGAAGACCTTCAGGTGCTCGCGCTTGATGGCGGGCGCCCCGTGGATCGTCTTGTGCTCGTCGATGTAGGCGACGATCGCCTCGACCTGTTCCTCGGTGTAGCCGAGGTGGCGCAGCGCCTGCGGGACGGTCTGGTTGACGATCGTGATCGCGCCACCACCGACCATCTTCTTCATCTTCACGAGGCCGAGGTCGGGTTCGATGCCCGTCGTGTCGCAGTCCATCATCAGGCCGATGGTGCCGGTCGGCGCCAGCACCGTCGCCTGCGCGTTGCGGTAGCCGTGTGCCTGGCCGAACTCGAGCGCCTCGTCCCAGGCCGTGCGCGTGGCCTCCATCAGCTCCGCCGGCACCGGCCGCGGGTCGATGTCGTCGACGGCAGCGCGATGCTTGCCGATCACGCGCAGCATCGGCTGCTCGTTCTTCGCGTAGCCGTTGTGCGGCCCCTTCACGCGGGCGAGCTCCGCCGAGGTGCGGTAGGCGTGCCCGGTCATCAGTGCGGTCAACGCCCCCGCCCAGGCGCGCCCCTCGTCGGAGTCGTAGGGCAACCCGAGCGACATCAGCAGCCCACCGAGGTTCGCGTAGCCGAGCCCGAGCTCACGGAAGTCGATCGCGTTCTTGCCGATGCGCTCGGTCGGGTACGACGAGTAGCCGACGATGATCTCCTGCGCGGTGAAGACGATCTCGACCGCGCGCTTGTAGGCCTCGACGTCGAACCGGCCCGCCTCGTAGTCGTAGAACTTCTTGAGGTTCAGGCTCGCGAGGTTGCACGCCGAGTTGTCGAGGTGCATGTACTCCGAGCAAGGGTTGGAGCCGTTGATCCGGCCCGACTCCGGCGAGGTGTGCCAGTCGTTGATGGTGGTGTCGTACTGCAGGCCCGGGTCGGCGCACGCCCAGGCAGCCTCGGAGATCTGCCGCATGACCTCGCGGGCGTCCCTCTCCTCGAGCACGTCGCCGGTGGTGACGGCGCGCACCGGGTAGGTGGCGCCGCGCTCGTAGGCCTCCATGAACTCGTCGGTGACCCGCACGGAGTTGTTCGCGTTCTGGTACTGGATCGACGCGTAGTCCTCGCCGTCGAGGTCCATGTCGAAACCGGCCTCGCGCAGCACGCGGACCTTCTTCTCCTCCCGCGCCTTGGTCCAGATGAACTCCTCGATGTCGGGGTGGTCGATGTTGAGGATCACCATCTTGGCCGCACGGCGGGTCTTGCCGCCCGACTTGATCGTGCCCGCGGACGCGTCCGCGCCCCGCATGAAGCTGACCGGCCCCGACGCCTCCCCGCCGCCCTTGAGGATCTCCTTGGACGAGCGGATCGTGGACAGGTTGATGCCGGCGCCCGACCCGCCCTTGAAGATCGTGCCCTCCTCGACGTACCAGTTGAGGATCGACGACATCGTGTCCTCGACGGCGAGGATGAAGCACGCCGAGCACTGCGGCTTCTCCTCGACCCCGACGTTGAACCACACCGGGGAGTTGAACGCGGCCTTCTGGTTGACGAGCAGGTGCGTGAGCTCCGCGTTGAACACCTCCGCCGAGTCCTCGTCCGCGAAGTAGCCGCCATCGATGCCCCAGCCGGTGATGGTGTCGGCGACCCGGTCGATCATCTGGCGGACGGAGTGCTCGCGCTGCGGGGTGTTGAGCGTGCCGCGGAAGTACTTCTGGCTCACGATCTGCGTCGCCATCATCGACCACGACGAGGGGAACTCCACCCCTCGCTGCTCGAAGGACACGCTGCCGTCGCGCCAGTTGGTCAGCACGGCGTCGCGCAGCTCCCACGTGAGCTCGTCGTAGGGGTGGCGGCCAGGCGTGGAGAAGAACCGTTCGAGGGCGAGGCCGGTCCGCCCGTCGGTGGCGACGACCCGCAGCGGGGCGCTGGTCGCATCGGTCGTGATCGGCTCGTCGGCGCGGGTGGTGTCAGCCATCGGGTGTCTCGCTCCTCGTGGTGCTCGTCTGCGGCGGACGGCGTGGTCCGACGTCGGCCCTGCCGTGGTTCGGCCCAGCAGCGGGCCGGTGCGGTTGCTCCCCCGGCTCCCGGGTGCACCACCTCGGTGGAACTACACGCGTGGAAGCCAGGCGCCACTGAACCTCGTGAGCCCACCGTACGCAAGCACCGTGACACCCGGCCAGGACCGGCTGTGCACAACAGGTGGTGGTCCAAGCACCGGACACACCACTACATCTTGTGTTCTCACAGGCGGTCCTCCGTCGTTCCCTCCCATCATCCCCAGCCCGGGGCCCCGTTGTCCACAGCCTTTCGCACCGCTCGCGCTCGGCAAGCAGCGCGGACAGCGCGCACCGGCGTCGCACTCCGCGGACGCCGGACGCACGGGCCGGCCCGCGCCGCTCGCGCCCGTCCGACGCGGTGGCCGAGCCACCCCCGGCGTCGCTCCAGCGCGCGCTTGCCCGCGTCGCCGTGGGTCGCCCGCCTACCATCCGGACGTCTGTCCGCGGAGCGCCCCATGTCCGACCGTCACCGAGCCGAGGCCACGTCCGACGCGGGCGAGCAGCGCGTCGGCGGGGGCGCCACCTCGGACGGGGA
>SLMP01000048.1 GCA_007133465.1 Nitriliruptoraceae bacterium
CGGCGATGCGCCCCAGGGCGATGCGGCCCCGGGCGATGCGGCCACGGGCGGTGCGGCGATGACCCGCCTCCTCGATGCCGATGACGTCGCCCGCGTCCTGCGCCGGCTCGCCCACGAGCTGCTCGAGGCCAACCAGGGAGCCGGGGACCTCGTGCTCCTCGGGATCCAGACCCGGGGGGTGCCTCTCGCTCGGCGGCTGGCGGCGCTGATCGGGGAGATCGAGGGCACCGAGGTGCCCCACGGCGCGCTCGACACGACCCTGTTCCGCGACGACCTCGCCTCGCGCGGGCCCAAGCCCCTCGCCCGGACGGAGGTCCCCGTCGACGTCGACGGCCGGACGGTCGTGCTCGTCGACGACGTGCTCTACACCGGGCGCACGATCCGCGCGGCACTCGACGCCGTGAGCGAACTCGGCCGCCCGGCCCGGATCCGCCTGGTGGTGCTCGTCGACCGGGGGCACCGCGAGCTGCCGATCCGCGCCGACCACGTCGGCAAGAACCTGCCGACCGCCTACGGCGACACGATCCGGGTGCTCGTCGCCGACATCGACGGCGAGGACGCGGTCCTCGCGGACCCAGCTGGACCCGCACGACCACGCCCGGTTGACCCCGTCCCGGACCCCGACCCGGAACCCACGGCGGCGGACGGTCCGTCGTCCGCTGCGCACGAGGAGGGCGGCGCGTGAGCCTCCAGCACCTGATCTCGATCGAGGACCTCGAGCACGACGAGGTCGTCCAGATCCTCGACACCGCGGAGGAGATGCTCCCGATCGCGCAGCGCCAACGCAACTCCGTCCCGACGCTGCGCGGCAAGGTCGTCTGCAACCTCTTCCTCGAGGACTCGACGCGGACCCGCATCAGCTTCGATCTGGCGGCCAAGCGCCTGTCGGCGGAGGTGATCAACTTCTCGGCCAAGGGCTCGTCCGTGTCGAAGGGCGAGTCCTTCAAGGACACCGCGCTGACCCTCGACGCGATGGGGGTGGACTGCGTCGTGGTCCGCTCGGGGTCGTCGGGCGCACCGCTCCAGCTCTCCCACTACCTCGACGTCCCGATCCTCAATGCCGGCGACGGCTGGCACCAGCACCCCACCCAGGCGCTGCTGGACGTGTTCACGATGCGCCGACACCTCGGCGACCTCGCCGGGCGCAAGGTCGCGGTCGTCGGCGACATCCTCCACTCGCGGGTCGCCCGCAGCGAGGTGCAGGCGCTGAAGCTCGTGGGCGCCGAGGTGGTGCTCGTCGCGCCGCCGACGCTGCTACCGCCAGCGGTCGAGCGCTGGGGCGCGACGGTCGCCACGGACCTGGACGCCGTCCTGCCGGAGATCGACGTGCTCTACCTGCTACGTGTCCAGCGGGAACGGATGAACAGCGCCTTCTTCCCCTCGTCGCGCGAGTACGCGCGGATCTGGGGCGTCGACCGCCGGCGCCTCGATCTGCTCAAGCCCGACGCGCTGGTGATGCACCCCGGACCCATGAACCGGGGCGTGGAGATCAGCGGCGACGTCGCCGACTCCGACCGATCGGTGATCACCGAGCAGGTGACCAACGGCATCGCCGTCCGCATGGCCGTGCTGTACCTGCTGCTCGCCGGCGCGGGCCGCGCCGACGCGGAACTCACCCCCGAGGTGACGCGATGACGAGCCCTCTTCCCCTGCACCCGCCCGCGGTGGTCGGGACGGGCACGATCCTGCTGCGCGGCGGCCGGGTCCTCGACCCCGCCGCCGGTACCGACGAGATCCGCGACGTCCTGGTTCGCGACGGCACGATCGTCGCCGTCGGCGAGGGCCTCGACCCGCACGCGGACGCCGCAACCGACGCCGCAACCGACGCCGGTGCGGACCCCGGCACCCCTGGCGGGGCGGCCACCAGCACCGACGTCGAGGTGATCGACTGCACGGGCCACTGGGTCACCCCCGGGTTCGTCGACGTCCACACCCACCTGCGCGAGCCGGGCTTCGAGGACGCGGAGGACATCGGCACCGGCTCGGCCGCCGGCGCGGCCGGTGGCTACACCGCCCTGTGCCCGATGGCGAACACCGACCCGGTGTGCGACAGCGCTGCGGTGGCCGAACTGGTGTGGCGCCGAGGACGCGAGGTGGCGCTCGTCGACCTCTACCCGGTCGGCTCGATCACCAAGGGGCTGGCCGGGCAGGAGCTCACGGAGTTCGGCGAGCTCGCCCACTCGGCCGCTCGCATCGACTTCTTCTCCGACGACGGCATGCCGGTCGCCGACGCGCTGGTGATGCGCCGGGCGCTGCAGTACGCGCTCGCCTTCGACGCCGTGCTGTGCAACCACGCGCAGGACCCGTCCCTGACCGCGGACGCCCAGATGAACGAGGGCGAGTGGTCCTCGGTGCTCGGGCTGCCCGGGTGGCCCCACGAGGCCGAGGAGATCATGATCGCCCGCGACCTGATCCTCGCGGAAGGGCTCGGGGCCCGGCTGCACGTCCCGCACGTGACCACCGCCGGCGCGGTCGCGTTGATCCGGCAGGCCAAGGAGCGCGGCATCCGGGTCACCGCGGAGGCGACCCCGCACCACCTGAGCCTCACCGACGACCTGGTCGCCTCCTACGACCCGGTGCTCAAGGTCAACCCGCCGGTGCGGACCGCCGACGACGTCCACGCGCTGCGCGAGGCGCTCGCCGACGGGACCATCGACGCGGTCGCCACCGACCACGCGCCGCACGCCCCGGAGCTCAAGGACCAGGAGTGGGAGCACGCCCCCTGCGGCATGCTCGGGCTGGAGACCGCGTTCGCGGTCGTCAACACCGAGCTGGTCGCGACCGGTGTGCTCGACCCGCTCACCGCGATCGCGCGGCTGACGGTCGGGCCGGCGTCGGTGCGCGACGTCGGTGACCACGGCGGCGCGATCGCGCCGGGCCGGCCCGCGAACCTCGCCGTCGTCGACCCGGACCACACCTGGACGGTCGACGCCGGCGCGCTGCACTCGCGCGCCCGCAACACCCCGTTCGCCGGCCGTGCGCTCCGCGGCAAGCCGGTCCACACGCTGCTGCGTGGCCGCTTCACGCTCCGCGACGGCCGGGTGCGCCAGGACGCCGAGGTGACCGCGTGAACCTGGCGGGGGAGGGGCTCCGCGGGCAGCCGGCGCTGCTCGTGCTCGAGGACGGCACCACCTTCCGGGGCCGCTCGATCGGCGCGGCCGGCACGGTGTTCGGCGAGGCGGTGTTCAACACCGGCATGGCCGGGTACCAGGAGGTGCTCACCGACCCGTCGTACCGCCGGCAGGTGGTCGCGATGACCGCGCCGCACGTCGGCAACTACGGGCTCAACGACGCCGACATGGAGTCGGACCGCATCCAGGTGGCCGGCTTCGTGGTCCGCGAGGCAGCGCGCCGACCGTCGTCGTGGCGCTCGGAACGTGACCTGCGCACCTCCCTCACGGACGCCGAGGTGGTCGGGATCGAGGGGGTCGACACCCGCCGGCTGACCCGCCACCTGCGGGACCGCGGCGCGATGCGGGC
>SLMP01000096.1 GCA_007133465.1 Nitriliruptoraceae bacterium
ACCCGAACCCGAACCCGAGCCCGAGCCGGCCGTGGCCGCCGAGCCCGAATCCGTTCCGGTCGGGGTCGCCCCCGAGCCCGAACCGGTTGCCGTCGCCGCCGAGCTGGAGCCGGCCGTCCCCGAGCCCGAGCCGGCCGCGGTCGCTCCCGAGGACCGGATGCGGCGGCTGTTCGCCGCAACCGCCCCCGAACCCGACGAGGACGAGGGGCAGCTCGAGGACGAGCCGGACCTCGTCGACGGCAGCGACGTGCCCTGGAGCCTCGACGCCGACCTCACGTCCTCGGGGACGGCTCCGTCCCGGACCGGTCGCTGGCTGCTCGCCACGATCCTCGGCGCGATCGCGCTGGCGCTGCTCTTCCCGCTGGCGGTCGCGGCGCTCCGGCAGGTCCTCGAGCTGTCGTAGGGCCGTCACCGCACCCAGGCGTCCTCGTACCAGGGCGGTTCCGCAGGCACGGGACCCGGGGCGGGGAAGCGGGAGGGCGCCTCGGCCGTGAGGTCGCGGGTGTAGACGAGCCCGACCCCGCTCGGGAAGCGGATGTCCAGGTCCGGCCGCCGCACGAACCCGAGCCGCTCGTAGAGGGCGTGCGCGCGGGTCATCCACGCCATCGTCGTGATCACCAGGCGGTGGCGTCCGTCGGCTCGCGCCTTCGCGATGCAGTGGTCGACGAGGTGGCGGCCGACGCCGGTGCCCTCGGCCGACGGGTCGACGGCCAGCACCCGGAACCCGCAGTCGCCCTCGGGCGTCGGCCGCCCCTCCCACTGCTCGTCGCCCGGCAGCACGTAGGTGACGGTCCCGACGACGCGCCCGTCGAACTCCGCCACGAGCACGGCCGAGGCGCCCCCGAGGCGCTGGGCGGGGTCGCCGAGCTCCTCGCGGTACGCGCCGCCGATGAAGCCGTACGCGTCGTAGCTGGCCAGCGTCAGCCGACCCACCTCGGCCGCGTCGTCCGGCCACATCGGCCGGACGCGCACGCCGACCGCCCCCGTCCCGTCCACCGGCACGCCTACAACCCCAGCGTCTTCGCGATCAGCTGACGCATGATCTCGTCGGTGCCGCCGCCGATCGGGCCGAGGCGCGCGTCGCGCCACGCCCGCTGCACCGGGTACTCCATCATGTAGCCCGCGCCGCCGTGCACCTGCACGCACTCGTCCGCCACCTCGAAGGCGAGCCGTTGCGTGAGCAGCTTGGCCATGGCCACCGTGCGGATCACCTCCGTCGCGTCGACGTCCTCGCCCGCCTCCTGCGCGGCGACGAGCCGCAGCCCACGGTACGCGAGCGCCCGGCCGGTGCGGATCCGCGTGTGCAGGTCGGCGAACCGGTGCCGCCACACCTGGAAGCGCGCGATCGGCCGGCCGAACGCCTCGCGCTGCTGCGCGTACGCGATGCCGAGCTCGAGCGTGTGCGTGGCCGCGGCGACCGCCCCGAGCGACATCGCGAGCCGTTCCCACGCGAACGCCGCGGTGATGGAGCCGAACCCGCCCCCGATCGTCCCGAGCCGGCGGTCGTCGTCGAGCCGCACGTCCTCGAAGACGAGCTCGCCCGTGTGGGACGTGCGCCACCCGAGCATCGGCAGCCGGCGGCGGCTGCACCCGGGGTCGTCGGCGCGGACCAGGAACAGCGTGATCCGCCCGTGCGGGTCCTCGGTCGGCGCCCCGTCGGCGACGCTGACCTTGGCGGCCACGACGACGTCGTCGTACCAGCTGCCGTTGGTGATGAACACCTTCGTGCCGTCGAGCCGCCAGCCGTCACCGTCGCGGCGCGCCCGGGTCGTCAGCCCGGCGACGTCGCTGCCGGCACCCGGCTCGGTGATCGCCAACGCCCCGACCCGCTCACCTCGCAGCAGTGGCGGCAGCAAAGCCTGCCGCTGGTCCGCGTCGCCGGCGTTGGCGACGTAGAGCGCGGCCAGGTCCACGCTCGCGCCGAGGTCGGCGGCCACGCCACCGGAGCCGCAGCGGGCCAGCTCCTCGACCCAGACGGCCTGCGCCAGCACGTCCGGCCCGGAGCCGCCCACCTCCGGACCGAACCGCAGGCCGAGGAAGCCGGCGTCGCCGGCGCGGCGGAACAGCTCGCGCGGGAAGTCCTCGGCACGCTCCCAGTCCTCGACGTGCGGGACGATCTCCCGTTCGACGAAGGCGCGGGCGCTCGCGCGCAGCGCGTCGTGTTCGGGCCGGAACAAGGGCAGGGCCGTCTCCGGCGCGGCGGTCGTCGGGCGGAGGTCCAGCGGCGTCATCGTCGGCGTTCCTCGTGTCACGGGGTCGGCCGTCACAGGCCGAGCAGCTTGGCGATGATCTCGCGTTGCACCTCGTCGGCCCCGCCCCCGATGCGGGCGAGCCGGGCGTCGCGCCAGGCGCGCTCGACGTCGGCCTCGCGGGAGTAGCCCATCCCGCCGTGCAGTTGCAGGGCCGTGTCGGCGACGTCGAAGGCGAGCTGGGCCGCGACGAGCTTGCACATCGCGATCCGCTCGGTGTCGTACTCGCCGCGGTTCCAGGCGTCGCAGGCCTCGTAGAGCAGCGCCTCCGCGGCCTCGATGCGGGTGGCGAGGTCGACCAGCGTGTGCTTGGTGACCTGGAAGCTCGCGACGGAGCGACCGAACGCCTCGCGGGTGCGGGTGTAGGCGACCGTGCGCTGCCAGGTGAGGCGGGCGCCGGCGACCCCGCCGATCGCGGCGATCAGCCGCTCGCCCTGCAGCTGCCACATGATCTGCTTGAAGCCCTCGTGCAGCGTGCCGAGCAGGGCCTCACCGGGCACCCGGACGTCGTCGAGGTGCAACAGCGCCGTGTCGGACGCGCGCATGCCGACCTTGTCGAGCTTGCGGGCCACCTCGAAGCCCGGGAGGTCGGTGTCGACGAGGAACAGCGACATGCCGCCCCACGGGTCGTTCGGCTGCGCGTCGTCGGTCCGCACCACCATCGTGATGAAGTCGGCGCGCACGCCGTTGGTGATGTAGGTCTTCGCGCCGTCGATCACCCAGCCGTCCCCGTCGGGACGAGCGCGCGTGCGGATCGCACGGACGTCGGAGCCGGCGTCGGGCTCGCTGATGCCGATCGCGGCGACCTTCTCGCCGCGGACGGCCGGGGCGAGGTAGCTCTGTTTCTGTTCCTCGGTGCCGAACCTGAGGATCGGCGGGGTGGCCATGTCGGTCTGCACGCCGATCGCCATCGGCAGCGACCCGGAACCGCAGCGGGGCAGCTCCTCGGCGAGCACCACCGTGGACCAGTAGTCGCCGCCCTGGCCGCCGTAGGCGGGCGGCACCGTCAGGCCGAGGAAGCCGAGTTCGCCCATGCGTGGGATCACCCAGTCGGCGAAGTAGCCCTCGTCCTCCCAGGTGCGGGCGTGGGGCGCGAGCTCGGACTCGACGAAGCGCCGGATGGCGCTGCGGAGCTGGTCGTGCTCCTCGGTGAACGGTGACGTGCGCACGTGTCCGGCCTCCCGTGCCGTCGGGTCGGCGGTCGGGTCGGAGTGTGGCACAAGCGGAACGGATCGTGGCCATCCGTTCCGCACCGTCCGGGGCGCGACGAGACGGCTCAGACGTCGTCGCGCATCCGGAAGGCGTAGGCGTCCTCGAGCCCTTCCAGGGCGGCGATCAGCAGCTCGAGCCGCTCCCGGGGCCCGTTCGCGGCCAGGATCCGTTGCGCGTCGAGCGGGTTGAGCGGTGCGACGACGGCGAGCTGCCAGCCTGCGACCTCGGGGTCCTCGACCAGCTCGAAGGTGGACGGCAGGGTCTCCTCGCCGAGCTCCGCCTGCATCGCGAGCACGCGTCGCAACCTGGACGTGGCCGAGGCGAGCAGCTCGTCCGACCCATCCGCCGGGTCCGGGCCGGTGGGCTCCGCGAGGTCCTCGACCACCGCGAGGGGGTAGGGGTCGTCGGGCAGCCACCGGTCGATCCGGACCCGCCGGGTCCCGACGGCGATCGTCAGCCACCGGCCGTCCTCGAGTTCCTCGGCCTGGACGATCCGGGCCACGGTGCCGACGTCGGTGCGCAGGTCGCCGCCGCCCACCTCGTGACCACGGCTGATCAGCACGACCCCGAACTCGCCGTCGCCGTCGATCACGTCGTGGAGCAGCGCGCGGTACCGCGGCTCGAAGACGTGGAGCGGCAGGACCATGTGCGGGAACAGCACGGTCCCGAGGGGGAACATCGGCAGCTGGCGCACGTCGCCTCCGGTCGGTGACGCTGCGGGGTCGTCCACGTGACCGCTCACAGCACCTCGTGCTTCGCCACCGGGCCGGTCTGCGGTTCGGATGGCCACCGGTCCGGGCAGCGGCGGCGCCGAGGTGGTACCCCTTGCGCCATGGAACCTCTCGAACCCGCCCAGGTCCGCGCCGCGCTCGAGGACGATCTCGGCTCGTGGCAGCTCGACGGCAACGCGATCGTCCGTGAGCTGCGCTTCGACGGCTTCCGCGAGGCGATCGACTTCATCGTGCGGCTGGCCGACGCGGCGGATGCGGCGAACCACCACCCGGAGCTCACCAACGTCTACTCCCGCGTGACGGTTCGCCTGACCACCCACGACGCGGGCGGCGTGACCGACAAGGATCTCGCGCTCGCCCGGGAGGTCGAGGCGCTCGTGGCCGCCTGACCTCGCGCGCTACGGTCCGTCGTCCGGACGACGGGAGGCGGCGGCGGTGGACGTACGGGTCGATGGTCGGGTGGCGCTGGTCACCGGTGCGAGCCGCGGCATCGGCGAGGCGATCGTCCGTGAACTGCTCGCCAGCGGCGCCGAGGGGGTCGTCATCACCGGCCGCAAGGCCGAGACGCTCGAGCCGTTGGCCGCGGAGCTCGGCGAGCGGGTGGTCCCCGTCGTCGGCAACGCGACCGACGTCGACCACGCGCAGGCGGCCGTCGCCGCGGCGGTCGACACGTTCGGCAGCTGTGACCTGCTGGTGAACAACGCCGGCACGAACCCGGCGGCGGGCACGCTCATGGACGTCGACCTCGGGGCGGTCGACAAGACCTGGGAGGTCAACCTGCGGGCGCCGCTGCTGTGGGCGCGCGCGGCCTGGCAGGCGTCGATGAAGGAGCACGGCGGGGCGATCGTGTCGATCGGCTCGATCGGGGGGCTGCGCCCGAGCCCGGCGATCGGCGCGTACAACGTCTCGAAGGCAGGCGTGCACCACCTCACCCAGCAGCTCGCGCACGAGCTCGCACCGTCGGTGCGGGTCAACGCCGTCGCCGCGGCGATCGTGCGCACCCGCTTGTCGGAGATGCTCTGGAGCTGGGACGCGGAGGCGGTCGGGCGCGCGCACCCGCTCCAACGGCTCGGCGAGCCGGAGGACGTGGCCCGGGCGGTGGTGTTCCTGCTGTCCGACGCCGCGTCGTGGATCACGGGTGTGGTCCTGCCGGTCGACGGCGGGGTCACCGGCGCGAGCTCCGGCTTCGCGCTGGGCGGCTGAGCAGGTCGCCTGGTCCGCCCTGGTCGTCCCCGCTCTGGTCGGGGCACCGCCCGGTGGCGGACGATGGACCACCTCGGCCGGCTCGGCGCCCGTCAGGCACGAGCGCCGACCGCGGGTTCGACGACGACCGGGCGGGGTGCCGGGACGCCGAGGCAGCCACCCGAGGCGCCGATCGCCCGGAGCCCCGCGAGGTCGCCGGACGCGAAGCGGATCGGTCCCTCACCCGGGTAGCGGTGGAGCAGCGCGGCCGGGTCGTCGACGTGGTCGAGTCCGAGCACGTGTGCGAGCTCGTGCACGAGGGTCGCCCCCCACGAGGTCGCCCGGTCCGCGAACCCGGGGACGAGGTCCTCCCGCTCGGCGTTCAGCACGATCTGGCCGCTGATGTAGACGCGATCGCCGGCCCCGCCGAGCGCGACCGGGATCCCGACGCCGCGGTCGATGTCACGGAGGGGGACGCCGTCCTCGTGCGGGTGCCCCCAGGCGACGAGGACGGGGGCCCAACGCTCCCCGTAACGTTCGGGTTGGTAGGGCAGGCGCGCGCCGCTCGGCCGCTCGTCGGTCGTGCCGATCACGTGCAGGTCCAGCCCGGTGGCAGCACGGAGGCGGTCGACCGCTTCCTCGAGGTCGTGGCGAGCACCCGCGGGCGCCCCGTCCGGGGAGAGCACGACGTCGATCGGGGAGCACGGGTCCCAGCGGACCGGCTGACCGTCGGCCCGCCGCTCCCAGACCCGGTAGCCGTCCGACGAGGCGCCGACGTGGGCGGCGCCGACCGGAGGCGGCCCGGCCGCCGGCCCGCCGAGCCCGAGCACCGCGAGCGCTCCCGCGGCCAGCACCGCGAGCGCGAGCAGCCCGAACAGCAGCGGCAGCCGCCGCCACCGGGCCGGACAGGCGCCGCCGGGACGCTCGGGCGCGCCGGGGTCGGGATCGGGATCGGGATCCTGCACGCTGCCTCGGGTCAAGCTCGCCGGGGTCGGGATCCCGGCACGGTACCGGCGGCGGGACGACCCCTCCGGGGCACTACCGTCGCGCGTCGGACCGACAGGAGGTCGCGACGCCGATGGGCGATGTGTCGACGGGCTCCGCGCTCGACGGACCGAGATGGGTGTCGCTCGGCGCCGTGCGCCTGCCCTACCACGAGGTCGGCGACCCCGCCGGCCGTCCGGTCGTGTTGGTCCCGGGCCTGACCGACGGCATCGCCCCGGTGACCGCGCCCCTGACCCGCGCGATGCTCGCGGACGTGCCGCTGCCGATCCTGCGCTACCGCGGGCTCGCGCTGTCGCACCGCTTCCCGGCGGAGGCGGTGCTCACCACCCGCGACCTGGCCGCCGACCTGGCGGCGGCGCTCGACCTGCTGGTCGACGAACCGGCCGTGCTGGTCTGTCACTCGATGGGTGGGATGGTCGCGCAGCACCTCGCCGCGGACCGGCCGGACCTGGTGGCCGCGATGATCCTGTCCGCCACGGTGCCGCAGGCGGACACCGTGCTGCGCCGGGTGCTGGCGGACTGGGCGCGGGTCGTGCGGGTCGGTGACGCGACCGCGTACGCGCAGCTCGCGATCGCCGCCTCCTACACGGGCCGGGAGCGGGACCGCCGCGCCGCGCTGGTGGTCGCCGACCCGCCTCCCGCACTACCGGCCGAGGCGATCGCCCGACACCTCGCCCTGTCCCACGCGTGCGCGACCCACGACGCGCTCGAGCGGCTCGCCGCGATCCGCGCGCCCGCCCTGGTGTTGGCCGGCGAGCACGACCCCGTCGCTCCGCCCCACCAGGGCGAACGGCTGGCGGCCGGCATCGCCGACGCCACCTTCCAGGTCCTCCCCGGGCTGTCGCACGGCTTCCCGGAGCAGGACCCGGAGGGCTTCAGCGCCCTCGCCACCCGGTTCCTCGACGCGCATGCCTGACACGTGCCGGCGGTTAGGCTCCGCCAGCCCCGCGAGAGCGAGGAACGCGCCATGGCCGGACCGGATCCCCGGGTCGAGCGTCACGCCCTCCGCCGGTCGATCGCGGTCACGGCGGTCCTGGGTGCGCTCGGGATCGGGTGGGGGCTGGCCGTCGGGTCGCAGATGGTCGTCCTCGACGGGGCGTACGCCGCGATCGGGCTGGTCGTGTCGTGGCTGCTGCTGCTCGCCTCGCGCCTCGTCGACCGTGGCCCCACGCGCCGGTATCCCTACGGACGGGAGGCGATGACCCCGCTGGTCGTCGGGCTCCAGGGCTTCGTGCTGCTCGCGACCCTGGCCTACGCGGCGGTCGACGCGATCGGCACGATCCTGGCCGGCGGCGCGACCGTCGCCGCCGGCTGGGCGTTGGTCTACGCGGTGGTCACGACGCTGGGCTCGGTCGGCATGTGGTGGTGGCTCCGTCGTGCGGCCGGCGGCTCGGACCTGGTCGGCGCCGAGGCGACGGCCTGGGGCGCCTCCGTGGTCCTCGGCGCCGCGATGGTGGTCGGCTTCGGTGCGATGACCCTGCTGTCGCGCTCGCCGGTCGCCGACGCGGCACCGTACATCGACCCTGCGATGGTGCTGCTCAGCGCCGCCCTGCTCCTGCCGGCGCCGCTGCGGATGGTGCGCGTCACCTTCGTCGAACTGCTCGAGGGAGCTCCGCCGGAGGACGTGCAGGCGCCGGTCCGGACGATCCTCGCGCAGCTCGCGAGCGTCTACGACCTCCGTCATCCGGAGCTCCGGATGACCAAGATCGGCCCCAAGCTCTACGTCGAGGTCGACGCGTTGGCCGCCCCCGACGTCACGATCGGCACCGAGGAGGAGCTCCGCCAGCGCCTCGAACGCGAGCTCGGCCAGCTGCCGTTCGACGTGTGGCTGAACCTCGAGCTGCACCCGCTGCCCGACCCGCAGCGCCCGCTGCCCGCCGCGCCGGCGGTGTCGTCATGAGCAGCACGACGGGCCGCACCCGCAGCTGGTGGGGCTGGGGCTGGGACGAGGAGGCGCTGACCGGACCGGCGCTCGACGGCGTCGGTGCGATGCTGGCCGCCCGGTTCGGCCGAGCGCCGGACGCATCCGGCCACGGTGTCGTCGACCCGGTCGATCCCCACGCCGTCGAGGTGGCCCGGCCACGCGTCGCGGCCCCGCGCCACCTCGCCGCCCTGACCAGCGAGGACCCCGTCGACCGGCTGCGCCACGGGCACGGCGCCGCCTTCCGGGAGCTGGTCCGGGCGCTGCACGGTGACGTGCCGACGCCACCGGACCTGGTGCTCCGGCCCCGTGATGCCGCGGACGTCGCACGGGTCCTCGACTGGTGCAGCGACGCCGGCATCGCCGTCGTGCCGTGGGGCGGCGGCACCTCGGTCGTCGGCGGCGTCACCCCGCCCGTCGACGTCGGCCCGGTCGTCAGCCTCGACCTCGAGCACCTCGACCGCGTCCTCGACGTCGACGAGCGCTCGCAGCACGCGCTCGTGCAGGGGGGCGCCACCGGCCCCGCCATCGAGCGGCAGCTCGCCACGCGCGGGCTCACCTTCCGCCACTTCCCGCAATCGTGGGAGTTCGCCACGCTGGGCGGCTGGGTGGTCACCCGCGCCGGCGGCCACTTCGCGACCGGTCCGACGCACGTCGACGACCTCGTCGCCGCCGTCACGGCGGAGACCCCGACGGGCCGCTGGGCCTCGCGCCGCCTGCCGGGTTCCGGTGCCGGACCGTCGCCCGACCGCTTGCTGCTGGGCTCGGAGGGCATCCTCGGGGTCGTCACCGAGGCCTGGGTCCGCGTCCAGCCCCGGCCCCGTTCCCGTGCGTCGGCGACGCTCGCGTTCCCCACCTTCGTCGCGGGCCTGGACGCCGTCCGCGCGATCGCGCAGGTCCCGCTCGAACCGGCCAACTGTCGGCTGCTCGACCCCGTCGAGGCCGCGCTCGCCGGCGCCGCCCCACCCGACGGCCGGCGCACGCTGCTGGTGCTCGGCTTCGAAGCGGTCGACGGGCCCCTGACGGAGCGGCTCGCCCTGGCGATCGAGGTCGCCCGCGACCACGGCGCGGAGGTGCTCGACGGGCCGATCGAGCGTCGCGGCGACGTCACCGGGGCGGCCGAGGGCGGAGCCGGCGCCTGGCGCGAGGCCTTCCTCCGTGGCCCCTACCTGCGGGACGCGATCGCCCGGCTCGGCGGCGTCGCGGAGACCTTCGAGACGGCGACGACCTGGGACCGCGCCGCGGAGCTGGTCGCCACCCTGCGCGACACCGCCGAGGCAGCCGCCACGGACGCGTGCGGTGGCGCATTGGTCGCGGTCCGGACCACCCACGCCTACGTCGACGGCGTCGCCCCGTACGTCACGGTGGTCGCGCCCGGCCCCCCGTCCGCCGCCGCGCGGGACCGCGTCTCCCGCGGACGTGCTCAGGCGGCCGCCTGGGACGCCGTCAAAGCGGCGGTCAGCGACGCGATCGACGCGGCCGGCGCCACCATCACCCACCACCACGCCGTCGGCCGCGATCACCGCCGGTGGTACGACCGCCAGCGCCCGGAGGTGTTCGCCCGGGCGCTGGCCGCGGTCAAGCGCGAGATCGACCCCGCCGGGGTGCTCAACCCCGGCGTGCTGGTCGACGCGGCAGCCGTGCCGGTCAGCCGGTGCGACGACGCGTCAGGGTGAGCGTCAGCCCGCCGGCGAGCAGCACCCCACCGAGGAGGGCCCACCAGCCCACCGCGATCCCGGTCGCGGGCAGGTGCGTGCCGGCAGCGGGCTCGTCGGCCTCCGTGGTCGTCTCGGGAGCCGGGGTCGCGGGCTCGTCCGTGCCCTCGTCGGGATCGGGCGCCGTGGGGTCGTCACCGTCGTCGAGCGGTGGTTCGTCGGGCGGTGCGGTGCCGCCGACCTCACCACCGGTCCAGGCGACGATGTAGTGGCAGATCGGTTCGGCGTCGTCCAACCGGAACGCCTCGCCGTCGATCGCGAACCCCTCCTCATCGTCGTCGACGGTGAGCGTGCCCGGACCAGCGAGGATCGTGTAGACCCCGTCGTCGAGGTCGTAGTGGTCGTCGGCCAACGGCACGGCCGCGTAGCAGGCCGTGGTCGACGATTCGAAGACGGCGACGTCGTAGACGTCACCGGGGAGCGCGGCGGCGCTGACCACGAAGGTCATCGGTGCGTCACCGTCGACGTCGATCGGGACGCGGCGCGCCTCCTCCTGGACGAGCTCGGAGCGCTGTCCCTCGTCGTACTCGTCGAGCAGGCGGAGCACGCCGAAGGTCACGTCCGCCGCGTCGAATCCGACGGCCTCGGTGAGCTGGCAGGTCAGCTCCTGCCCGGCCAGGGGGCGCTCCGGTTCGCAGACCAGCGACGCCTCGACGCGCAGGTCGCCCCACGACAGGGTCGGGGTGCCGGTCGTCGCGTGCTCCTCGGTGTGCTCGGTCGACCCCGACCTGTCCGTGCTGTCCGTCCCATCATCGGCGACCGCCGGCACGAGTCCGACCAGCAGCAACCCCAGCATCGCCGTGGAGACGCCGACGAGCCGAAGCGGTCGGGCCCGACGCAGGTGGATCCAGGCGTGTCCGGTCATGTCACCAGCTCCTCTCGGGCGGTGTTCCGCCCCTCGATCCGCTGGCGCCCGTGCACCCCCGACGGCTCCCTCGATCCCCAGGACGGTCGTCGGGAGCCAGCCACTCATCCTACCGCTGCGGGGTGGCGCAGCCCAGGGGCGTAGGCTCCCGGTATGGACACCCTCGTGATC
Source organism: Nitriliruptoraceae bacterium (assembly GCA_007133465.1). Classification (GTDB taxonomy): domain Bacteria; phylum Actinomycetota; class Nitriliruptoria; order Nitriliruptorales; family Nitriliruptoraceae; genus SLMP01. The sequence continues at coordinate 11,052 of SLMP01000096.1, forward strand.
GTCACCGGCGGCTCGGCCGGCCTCGGCCGGGCGCTGCTCGCGTCCGCTCCCCCCGGCGCCCACCGGGTGGACGTCAGCCGCAGCGGCACCGACCTGCCGGACACGGACCACCTCGCCGCCGACCTGACCGACCCGGCCGGCTGGGCGGCGGTCGGGGAGCGTCTGACGGCGCTCGTCACCCGCCGGGCATGGGACCGCATCACGCTGCTGCACAACGCCGGGACCCTCGAACCGATCGGCTTCGCCGGCGAGGTCGACGCGGAGGCGTACACCCGCAACGTGCTGCTCAACAGCGCGGCCGGGCAGGTGCTCGGGCACCGGTTCCTCGCGGCGGTGCGGGACCTGGACGTCCGGCGTGAGCTCGTGCTCATCAGCTCGGGCGCGGCTCGCAGCGCCTACCCCGGGTGGTCGGCCTACGGCGCCGGCAAGGCGGCCTGCGACCAGTGGGTCCGCACCGTCGGTGCCGAGCAGACCCACCGGGGTGGCGTGCTCGTCCTGAGCGTCGCGCCCGGCGTGGTCGCGACCGGCATGCAGGAGCTGATCCGGGACACCGACCCGCGCGACTTCCCGCAGGTCGACCGGTTCCACGACCTGCACACCCGCGGGCAGCTGGTCGAACCCGACGTCGCCGCCGACGCGTTGTGGGCGCTGCTCGACGATCCCGGCGTCGCCACCGGCGAGGTCGTCGACCTTCGAAGCCGCTGAGGCGCGCTCCCCATCACCGCCACGTCGTCAGGAGGTCTCGTGTCCGGTCCGCTGACGGGGACCCGGGTCGTCGAGCTGGCCGCGATCGGTCCGGCGCCCTACGGGGTCATGCTGCTCGCCGACCTCGGAGCCGAGGTGCTGCGGGTCGACCGGGTCGCCGCCGCCCGGGGCCACCTCGGCGCCGAGGCGACGATGGTCGGGCTGTCGCGCAACCGGCGGTCGCTGGCTGCCGACCTCAAGACCGCGGCGGGGGTGGCGCTCGTCCAGCGGCTGACCGCCGACGCCGACGTCCTGGTCGAGGGCTTCCGACCGGGTGTCGCCGAGCGGCTCGGCCTCGGACCGGACGTGCTGTGCGACGCCAACCCGCGGCTGGTGTACGCCCGCATGACGGGGTGGGGGCAGGACGGACCGCTCGCCCCGCGGGCCGGGCACGACCTCGACTACGCGGCGTTGACGGGGGCACTGCACACCGTCGGGCGGCCGGACGAGACGCCACCGCCGCCGGTCAACTACCTCGCCGACCTCGGCGGCGGCGGGACGTTCCTCGCGATCGGGGTGCTCGCCGCGCTCGTCGAGCGCGCCACCTCGGGGCGAGGCCAGGTCGTCGACGTCGCCATGATCGACGGGGTCGCCTCCCAGACGGCGTTCCTGCACGGGCTGCTGGCGCTCGGCGCCTGGAGCACGCAACGTGGCACGAACCTGCTCGACGGCGGCGCCCCGTTCTACGACACCTACCGCTGCGCCGACGGCGGGTTCGTCGCGGTCGGGGCGCTCGAGCCGCAGTTCTACGCCGAGCTGTGCGCCCGGCTCGATCTCGACCCGGCCGCCTGGCCCCAGCACGACCGGGACCGCTGGCCGGCGTTGCGGGAGGAGCTCACCCGCGTCTTCGCCGGCCGGCCGCGTGACGAGTGGGCGGCGCGCTTCGCGGACTCCGACGCCTGCGTCGCGCCGGTCCTCGACCTCGCCGAGGCGCCCGCCCATCCGCACCACCGCGCCCGCGGCACGTTCGCCGAGGTCGACGGGGTCGTTCAGCCGGCGCCGGCGCCGCGGCTGTCACGGACACCCGGCGCGATCGACCGGCCGCCGCCCCGACCGGGGGAGCACACCGACGAGGTGCTCGCCGAGCTCGGCCTGGACGACGCCGCGATCACGGCGCTGCGCGAGACGGGTGTCGTCGCCTGACGCGGGATCGGTCCGTCGCCTGACGCGGGATCGGTCCGTCGCCTGACGCGGGATCGGTCCGTCGCCTGACGCGGGATCGGTCCGTCGCCTGACGCGGGATCGGTCCGTCGC
>SLMP01000079.1 GCA_007133465.1 Nitriliruptoraceae bacterium
CCTCATCCTGCGGGGTGACTGACCGTTCCGTTGCCAAAATGTTGCCACGAGGGGCCGCGGAGCACCCGAAACACACGAGAACCGGCCGCCAGGGCCGGTTCTGTGCGTGGGGCGTGCAGGAATCGAACCTGCGACCTCTTGCGTGTCGAGCAAGCGCTCTAGCCGACTGAGCTAACGCCCCGAAGGCGCCCGTGCAGGCGCCGTCGAACGGTGCAACCGGGAACCGTACCCACCACGACCAACCCCGGCAAACCGCCCTCCTTGCTCCCCGCCCGCGCCGGCTGGGAGCCCCGACGCCGGCCTCCTACGCTGCCCGCGCAGCCGCACCGAGTGGGCGATCAGGGTCGTCCCGCGAAGGAGGACAGCCGTGAGCGTGCCGATCTTCGAGCGCGATGGGACGAGCTTCGTCGCGACGGCGATGGCCCGCGGCCCGTGGGATCCCGGCCACTGCCATGGCGGCGCGCCGGCCAGCCTGCTCGCGGCACTCCTCGACGCCACGCCCGCGCCCGCGCCGATGCAGGTGGTCCGCCTGACGTTCGACCTCGCCCGTCCCGTCCCCGTCGGGGCGCCCCTCGACGTCGACATCCGGGTCGTGCGCGAGGGCCGCCGGGTCCAACTCCTCGACGCGGACCTGACCGAACGTGACGGCACCTCGCTGGTGCACGTTCGCGCGCTGCGCGTTCGGACGGACGAGGTCGAGGTCCCCGCGTCGGCGAGCGACGACGACCCGCCCCCGCCGCTCGCACCCCAGGACCTCCCGAGGTTCACCGCCGCGGACGGCTGGGCCGACGAGGGGTTCTGGTCCGCGGTCGACGTCCGCTTCGCCGCGGGCGACCTCGGCACCCCCGGCCCCGGCACCGCCTGGTTCCGCGTGGCGACGGACCTCGCCGACGGGGTCGCGCTCACACCCATCGCGCGGGTCGCGGCCGCTGCCGACTTCGGCAACGGGGTCGGCTCGCCGCTGCCGATCGACCGCTTCCTCTACATCAACCCGGACCTGACGATCTCGCTGCACCGGCTGCCAGCCACCGAGTGGGTCGCGATCGCCGCCTCGTCGGTCGCGCAACCGGCCGGCATCGGGCTGACCACGACCGTGCTGTACGACGAGCACGGACGGATCGGGCAGGCGACGCAGAGCCTGTTCGTCGCCGCCCTCGCAGCGAGGTAGCGGTCCCGCCACCACCCCGGGAAGCGGACCATGCCACCGTCCACCCGGGCACGGGACCGTCACCGGCCGCGGGCCGTGAGCAGCCGCTCCCGGTCGGCCTCGGGCAGGTGCTTGACCGCCTCACGGACCGTCAGCCCGGCCGCACCCGTCACCCGCGGCTCGAGCCAGGCGACGACCGTCTCGGGCTCGCGCTTGCCGAGCTCGCGCAGCACCCACCCGATCGCCTTGCGGACGACGAACCCGGGCTCCGCGAGCATCGGGTCCGCCAGCGCCAGCAACCGCTCGCGGTCCGGGGTCCCCGCCCGGATCCCCGGCAGGTGGACGAGCAGGCTCGCCCGCCGCAGCCACGCGTCGTCGTCGGTCGCCCACCGCCGCACGACCGGGTCGAAGCCGGCCGGGTCGGCGAGCACCACCGCCCCCACCACGCCGACGGCCAGCGGGTCGAGCAACGCCCACGTCCGCGCCTCGCGCAACAACCGCTCGACCAGCGGCACGTCGGCCTCCGACAGCAGCGTCCGGCGTGCCACCAACAGCTCGACCGCGGCCAGGCGCCGCTCGTGGATCGCCGGCAGCGGCTGGTCCCACAGTTCGGTGGCGAGCCCCACCAGCGTGTCGTGATCGAGCACCGGGTGGACGCGGAGCCGGTCACGCACGCAGCGGCGGGTCGACGGGACGCTCACCCCCAGGTGCTCGAGCTCGCTCTTCAGGTAGCGGCGCTCCTGCACGGCGCGCTCGGGATCGGCGTGGGCGTGCAGCGCCGCGGTCAGCTCGTCTGCCACCAGGACGTGACGGTCCGACCTGGCCATGCCCATCGTTCCTCTCCTCCGCCGTCGTCCGACGACGTCGATCGTGCTCCGCCCGCCCGCCGGCGACAAGCCCCGACCCGCGCAGGGATACACTGGTGTATCCGGATGCGCAGCTGTCGAGGAGGACGTCGGTGCGCCCACGTCCCCGCCATCGCATCACTCCCGCCGACCGCCGGCCGCGCCACGCCGCGCCGCGTCCCGCCGGGTCGGGACCGCGACACCGGACGCTCGTTGGGCTGCTGGCCGCGCTGCTCGTCGCCACGCTCACGGCGCCGGCGGCGGTCGCGTCGTGCGACGTCCGGGCGGGCGAGCCGCTCGCGACCATCGTGACCGCGACCCTGGCCGACGACGGCGAGGTGGTCACCACCCGCACGGTCACCCGCACCGGTGACCGGAGCTGCACCCTCGACCCGGAGGCGGACCCGGCGGCCGGGGCGGCCGCCGACGCCCTGCCCGTGTCGGTCGCGATCCTGCACGAGTCGGAGGACGGGCGCTCGCTCGAACGCACCGAGCTCGGGGACGAGGACGCACCCGTCACGACGGTCGTCGCCGTCCGCGACGCCACCGCGGCGGAGCGATCCGTCCAGGTCGTCGGGCCGACCGGCAGCGTCGAGGACACCGTCAGGATCGGGGTCCCCCAGCTCGTGCAGGTCACGGTGGCCTACCCGGCCGGCTGGGAGGTCCTCCCGGCGACCGGGCCCGGCACGGCCACGGCACCCGGCCGTGCCGGCACCGAGGTGTCCCGCGCCGGCGTGCTGTTCCCACCGGTCACGGACGACGACCTCGTGCTCGCCGTGGCTGCCGTCCCGGGCCGGGGCCTCCCCACGGTGACCGTGACCGCCACGCCGGTCGACGGCGACGAGCCGATCGTCGACCCGGACCGACTCGACCGCGACGCGACCGCGGTCCTCGGGGCGCTCGGCGCGCTGGCGACCAGCGGCGCGCGCGACCTGGCCGACGGGGCTGCGGAGGTGGCCGTCGGCACCGACCAGCTGGCACAGGGCACCGACGACGTGGCCGAGGGCACCGCGGGGCTCGCGGACGGCACTGCGGCACTCGCGGATGGGACGGCACAGCTCGCGCTGGGCGCGGGCGACCTCGCCGGTGGGGCTGGCGAGCTGGCCGGAGGGCTGGGCGACCTCGCGGAGGGGTCCACCCAGCTGGCTGGCGGCCTCGGGGACCTGGCGGACGGCACGGGCGATCTCGCGGGCGGTCTCGGGGACCTCGCCGCCAGCACGGGCGAGCTGGCGGGCGGCCTGGGGGGCCTCGCCAGCGGCACGGACGACCTCGCCGGCGGTCTCGGCGAGCTCGCGGAGGGGTCCGGGCAGCTGGCCGATGGGCTCGCCGACGCCGCCGACGGCGCGACGCAGCTCGCGGGCGGATCGCGGCAGCTCGCCGACGGGACGGGCCAGCTGGCCGCCGGGGTGCCGCCGCTCGCGCAGGGTGCGC
>SLMP01000133.1 GCA_007133465.1 Nitriliruptoraceae bacterium
AGCCGCTGCTCGGCCGGCCGCGCCCCTACGAGCTGGACCGGATGGCGCGGCTCGTGGCGGTCCCCGCCGGGTCCTCGTGGCCCTCCGGGCACGCGGCGCTCGCCGCGGCGATGGCCAGCGCCGTCGCTCCGGCCCTGCCCGGCCGCGCCCGCCTGGGGGTCGCGACGACGGTCGCGTTGGTCGGCCTGTCCCGCGCCTACGTCGGCGTGCACCATCCCACCGACGTGGTCGGCGGGGTCGGGCTCGGCGTGCTCAGTGCCGCCGCGTGGACCGCGGCCGCCCGCGTCAGCTCACGCTGAGCGGGAGCGCGCGGCCGACCACCGACCGGGACCGGGCCAGCAGCTGCTCGGCGATCCGCGTGATCGCCTGCGCCGCGGGGACGTCCGGGTGGGAGATCACCAGCGGTGTGCCGGCGTCCGCTCCCTCCCGCAGGCGCGGGTCGATGGGGATCCTTCCGAGCAGCTCCGTGCCGAGCGCTTCCGCGAGTTCCTCGCCGCCGCCGGTGCCGAACAGCTCGTGCGCGCTGCCACAGTCGGGGCAGGTGAACAGCGCCATGTTCTCGATCACCCCGGCGACCTTCATGCCGGTCTGCTCGGTGGCCTTCCCGGCGCGGAGCGCGACCTTCTGGGCAGCCTGCTGCGGGGTCGTGACGACGATCATGTCGGCGTTCGGCAGCATCTGGGCCAGCGAGATCGCGATGTCGCCGGTTCCCGGGGGCAGGTCGCAGACCAGGAAGTCGAGCTCACCCCAGTGCACGTCGGCGAGGAACTGCTGGACGGCACGGTGCAGCATCGGACCACGCCAGATCACGGAGCGGTCCGGGTCGGTGAAGAACCCGATCGAGATGACCTTGCAGCCGTGGGCCTGCAGCGGCATGACCATGCCGTCGAAGGCCACGGGCCGGCCGGTGACCCCGAACATCCGAGGGATCGAGTAGCCCCAGATGTCGGCGTCGAGGACGCCCACCCGCTGGCCCTGCTTGGCGAGGGCCGCGGCGAGGTTGACGGTCAGCGACGACTTGCCGACCCCGCCCTTGCCGGACGCCACCGCGATCACCTTGGTCGGCGAGTCGCTCTGCGCGAAGGGGATCGCCATCTCCGGGTTGGCGGACCCCCCCTGCGCACGCAGGCTCGAGGACAGGTCCTGGCGTTCCTGGTCGGACATCGCGCCGAAGACCAGCTGCACGTCGTCGACGTCACCGAGCGTCATGACCGCCGCCGTGACGTCGCGCTGGATGCGGTCCTTCAGCGGGCAGCCGGGGATGGTCAGCTTGATGCGGACGCCGACCCGGCGACCCTCGATCGCGACGTCGTCGACCATCCCGAGCTCGGTGATCGGCTTGCCGATCTCTGGGTCGTCGACGGTCGCCAGGGCCTCGAGAACCTGTTCCTTGGTGGGCACGGCGGGGCCTTTCGGATCGCTTGCTGGGCGGGCGGGTGCGGCGTGGGGCAGCCGCCCTCGTGTCGCGCCCGAGGGTAGCGGTGGCCCCGGAGCGCTCAGCCGCGCGGGCTGAGCTCCACGATCGTCGCCGTGTCCTTCCAGCGGGCGAGCGCGCCGTCGCCGTCGGGCAGGTTCAGGCGCGTGCCGAGCCCGAGCGCCGCGATGCGTTCGAACTCCGCCTCGTCGGTCACGCGGCGGACGTCCGCGACCAGCGTGCCGATCGTCGCCTTGATGTCCTTCGACTTCACCGTCACCTCGACCGTGGCGGCCGACTCGATGCCCGGTAGCTCCTGCTCACCGTCGCCCTTGACCACGAACAGCTTCTTGCCCTGTTGCACGTACCAGGCCGGCCGGACCACCTCGCCCCCGTCGGGCTGGGGGATCGTCAGCCAGCACAGCGAGCCCTTCTTCAGTGCCACCTCGGCGGCGTCGAGCAGGACGCCGTCGGCGTGCACCGACTGGGGGGCCTCGATGAACAACGGCACCCGGCCGGCGAGCTGCCCATCGAGGTAGAGCACGAGGGTGTGCTCGCCGAGCGAGGTGACCGGGAGGGTGTCACGGACCTCGCGGCGGAACAGGTCCTCGAACATCATCCCGCGCAGCTCGATCACCCGCGGCGCCGACTCCCAGATGATCGTGCCCTCCGGGTCGGCGATCGCCAGGACCTCCTCGTACACGCCCTGGGGGCCCTTGTAGACCCGGTTGACGCCGAAGGGTTGGGCGTGCCCCGGCAGCTCGCCGAGCACCTTGAGCACGGGATCGGCGGCACCGGACTCCGCCAGCGTCTGCAGGTCGAACGCCAGCGCCGACATCAGCTTCACCCGCGACATCCGCTGCTCCTGGCCTCGTGACGGCTGCGGCGAGGGCAGCCTAGCGGCGCCGCCGTACCAAGCCCTCCCCGTGGGCGGCTCCTCCCAGCGGCGAGCGACTAGCGTCGGAGGCGACGACCGCTGGACAGGATCGGGCCCCATGACCGCCGAACTCGACACGCTGCGCAGGACCGTCCGGGACTTCTGCGACCGGGAGATCCGCCCGACCGCGCAGGAGCGCGACCGAGCGGAGGCGTACCCCGCGGAGCTGCTGCCCGGGCTCGCCGCGCTCGGCATCCTCGGGGCGGTGATCCCGGAGGAGCTCGGCGGTGCCGGCCTCGACGCCGCCGGCTACCGCATCGTGATCGAGGAGCTCGGGGCCGCCGACTCCTCGATCCGCTCGCTCGTGTCGGTCAACCTCGGCCTGGTGGGCAAGTCGATCCTGCGCTGGGGCACCGACGAGCAGCAGCAGCGGTGGCTGCCGGGGCTCGCGCGGGGCGAGCTCGGCGCGTTCGGGCTGACCGAGCCCGGCGCCGGGTCCAACCCGTCGCAGATGACGACCCGGGCCGTCAAGGGACCGCACGGCTGGACCATCGACGGCTCGAAGATCTTCATCACCAACGGCACCAAGGGGGCGGTGACGATGGTGTTCGCCCGCGCCGTCGTCGACGGCGAGGACCGCGGCATCACCTGCTTCCTCGCGCCGCAGGACGCCGCCGGCTACACCGGCCGGCAGATCCACGGCAAGCTCGGGCTGCGCTCCGGCGACACGGCCGAGATCGCCCTCGACGGCGTCCAGGTCGGCGACGACGCGATCCTCGGGACGGTCGGCGGGGGCATGAAGGTCGCGCTGTCCGCCCTCGACGACGGGCGCTTCTCCTTGGCGGCCGGCGCCGTCGGGCTCGCGCGCGAAGCTCTCGAGGTGGCGCTGCGTTACGCCTCCGAGCGCGAGCAGTGGGGCGGGCCGATCGCGGGCAAACAGCTGGTGCAGGAGCTGCTCGCGGCGATGCACGTCGACATCCAGGCGGCGACCGGGCTCGTGGACGTGGTGGTCGCTCGCAAGCTCGAGAACGCGCGCTGCACCCTCGAGGTGTCGACCGCGAAGCTGTTCGCGACCGAGGCGTCCGTCCGCTGCGCCGACCGGGCCGTGCAGGTCCACGGCGGGTACGGCTACGTCGACGAGTACCCCGTCCAGCGGCTGCTGCGCGACGCACGGGTCACGACCCTCTACGAGGGCACCTCGCAGGTCCAGCACCTCATCATCGGGCGGCTGCTGACCGGGGAGAACGCCTTCTAGCTGGGACGCGACGTCGCACGATGGGGAGGGGCACGTGGCCGGGTTCGACCTCCACACCCATACGGTGTTCTCCGACGGCACGACGACGCCGGAGGACAACGTCCGGGACGCGCTCGCGGTCGGGCTCGAAGGGCTCGGCATCACCGATCACGACACCGCCGCGCCGTACGAGCGCGCCCTCGCGGCAGCGGACGGCACCCCACTGGAGCTGGTGCTCGGCGTCGAGTTCTCCGCCGAGCGCGGCGGCCGGTCGGTCCACGTGCTCGGGTACTGGATCGACCCCGGCTACGCGCCGCTCGCCGAGGAGCTGGAGCGGCTGCGGGACGAGCGCACCCATCGCGCCCGGCGCATCGTCGGGCGGTTCCACGACCTCGGCATCGAGGTGGCCTACGAACGGGTGGTGGCCCTCGCCGACGGGGCGCCGATCGGCCGCCCCCACATCGCCGCGGCCGTGGTCGAGACCGGCGCGGCCGCCGACCTGCGGGAGGTCTTCGACCGCTACCTCGCCGATGGGGGCCCGGCGTACGTCGAGAAGCACGCCGTGCACCCGGTTCGGGCCGTGGAGCTCCTGGTCGCGAGCTGCGGGGTCGCGGTGCTGGCCCACCCCGGACTCGACGGCCCACGGGACGGGACCGGGGGGATCGAGCACGAGCTGATCGAGGCCATGGCCGCCATCGGCCTCGCCGGCATCGAGGCGGACCATCCGGACCACACCGACGAGCAGCGGCGCCGGTACCGCGACCTCGCCGCGGCACTGCGGCTGGAGGTGACCGGCGGCTCCGACTACCACGGCGCGGGGAAGGACAACCGGCTGGGCAGCGCCACCACCCCGCGTGAGATCGTGGAGCGCCTACGGGCCTGGCAGCACGCCTGAGACCCCGTCGTCCATCCGCCGGGTGGGGGCCCTGTGGGTCCTGGCTTCCCCGGGCGACTACGGTGTGACAGGCTGGTCCCAAGGACCGGTGCATGGTGCGGTCGGCCGGCGAGGAACCGACCGGCGTCCGCGCCGAGGTCGAGACCAGCGGCGCGGTGGGCGCCGGACACGGTGCAGGAGGAACCAGGTGGCTGAGGTGCAGAAGGCCCAGAAGATCGTGCCCGTCCCGACGCTGCACTTCAGCGAGGGCGCGCTTGCCGGGCGGGTGGTCCGGCTCGACCGGGACGTCGCGACGCTCGGGCGCCGTGAGGACAACGCCTACGTCGTGCCCGATCCCCGGGTCTCGCGGGTCCACGCGGAGATCCGCAAGGAAGCCAGCGCGGTGATCGTGACCGACCTCGGCTCGGCCGCCGGGACGAAGGTCAACGGCGAGGAGCTCGACGGTCCCAAGGTGGTCCGCCACGGCGACCGCGTCAGCTTCGGTCCGGTCGTGGCGACCTTCGAGGACCCTGCGGCGGCCTCCAAGGCCGAGGACGCCACGATGGTCTTCGAGGTGCCCAAGGTGGAGACCGGCCCGCACCTCTCGCCCCGGCAGCAGCAGGTGCTCGAGCTGATGGCGGAGGGCATGACCAACTCGGAGATCGGCGAGCAGCTCGGCGTCACCGAGCGCACCGTCAAGGCCTACGCCCAGGAGCTGTACGACAAGCTGGGGGTGCGCAACCGGGCCGGTGCGGTGGCGGAGGCCGCCAAGCTGGGGCTGCTCTAGCCCCTCGGTCGCTGCCTCGGTCAGGTGGCGTCGTGCTCGTCCGGTCCGGCGCGCGTCGTCGCGGGAACTGCTCGGCAACCTCACCGGGGGTCGCTGGCCGGGAGGCCCGCGGTTGGGCGGAGCGGGGCCGGCCGGGCGGTAGGCTCGCCGCAGAGGACGGCCCCGACGCACAGGACCGGCACAGGTGACGGCAACCGTCTACGCGGTCGCGAACCAGAAGGGTGGGGTCGGCAAGACCACCACCACGCTCAACCTCGCCGCCGCCATGGCCGAGCTCGGGCAGGCGGTCCTGGTCGTCGACCTCGATCCCCAGGGGTGCCTGACCTTCTCCCTCGGCTACGACCCCGACCAGCTCGAACCCTCGCTCAACGACACGGTCGTCGGGCGTGCGAGCCTGGCGGAGACGGTGCTGCAGCACGGTGAGGTCGACATCGTCCCGGCGAACATCGACCTCGCGGGCGCGGAGGTCACGCTGCTGTCGCGGACCGGTCGTGAGTACCTGCTGCGCGGGGAGCTGGCCGACCTGCTCGACAGCTACGACGCCGTGCTGATCGACTGCGCCCCCTCGCTCGGGGTGCTGACGATCAACGGGCTGACCGCAGCCGACGAGGTCCTCATCCCCGTGCAGTGCGAGACGTTGTCGCACCGCGGGGTGTCGCAGCTGCTCGACACGATCGGCGACGTCAAGCGCCTCACCAACCGCAGCCTCGCCGTGCGCGGGCTCGTCGCCACGCTGTTCGACGGCCGGACCCGCCACAGTCGCGAGGTGCTCCGGGACCTGATCGCACGCTACGACCTGCCGTTGATCGGCCCGCCGGTCCGCAAGTCGATCCGGTTCGCGGAGTCCGCGATGGCGGGCACCACCGTCGTCGGCGCCGGCACCAACATCCCGGGCACCGCGGCCTACCGCGCGATCGCACGGGAGTTGCTCGGCCTGCCCGAGGACCCGGCGCTGCTGGCCGCCGCCGGCTGGACCCCCGAGCAGCGCGACGAGATCCTCGGCCTGAACGAGGTGGCGGAGGGCGCCGGATGAGCGCACCGTCGCACGACGGGCCGACCCGCCGGCGGCCCCGGACGTCCGCGGCGTTCGACCGGGCCGCCAAGCCCGACCCCCGACGGGGCCGTCCCCGCGACCGGCTCGGCAAGGAGGCGCTGTACACCACGGCGCCCACCGCGAGCCCCTCCCCGCAGGTGGAGCTGCGCTGCTCACGCTGCGACGTGCGGATGGGCGTGTCGGTCCTCGACGTCGTCCGCCTGCTGAAGCCGCCGTTCCTCTACGACCCGGTGCGCCGCCGCTTGCGGACCCGCTGCCCGGCCTGCGGGGAGCGCGCGTGGGTGGACCTGCGCGTCGGGCAGGCCCTGCGGGTGCTGCTGGAGCGTCGCCCGTTGCGCTGAGCGCCAGTCGTTGCGCTGAGCGCTTGCCGCTACGGCAGGTGCTCGACCTTCACGCGGCGGGCCAGCTGCGGCTGCCCCTCCCCGCGTGCCTCGGGGCCACGCTGCTCGAGCCTGATCGGCCCGGCACCCTCCTCGTCGCGCGCTGTGCCCCGCTCGGGCCGGCTCCGCGTCGTGCGGCGCTGGTCCGCGTCGGCGTCGCCCTGGTCGCGGTCGCGCCCGTCGCTCGCACGGTCGGTCTGCCGCTCACCACGGGCCCGCCGCCGACGGCGCTCCTCGCGCCGCTGACGGTCGCGGTCGCGCTGGCCGCCGCGGTCGCGCTGGTCGCTGCGGGATGCCTTCCCCGTGTCCGTGTCCTGGCCGGAGCTGCCACGTCCCTCGGCCCGGCCGTCGTCCTTCGAGGTCTCGGCCTCCCTGGACGCGGTGCGCTCCGATCCACCCTGCTCCGGGCGGGTGCGCGTGTCCCCAGCCGTCGTCCGCGTCCGGGTCCGGACGCGCGTCCGCGCGGCACGTTCCGGCGCGTCGGCGGGCCGCTGCTCGGCCTGCGGCTCCTGCGGTGGCCGGGCGTCGTGATCGCCACCTCGTCCCTCGCTGGCGCGGCGGCTCTTCGGCCGCCCGTCCGTCGTGCCCTTCCGCGGTCGCCCGCCCGACCGGACGCGCTCGGTCCCACCTCGGTCGTCGGCCCGTCGGGCGTCGTCGCCACGACGGTCCTCGGCCTGGTCAGCCTCGACGGCCGGTGCCCCGGAACCCCGGCCGCCGGAGCGCTGACGTCCGGAGCGGCCACCATCGGCCCGGCCACCCTGGGCGCCGCCTTCCTCGGGTCGACGCCCCTCGGTGCCACGTGATTCGGTGCGGCGTGGCTCGGCGCGGTCACCACGGGAGCGGTCGTCGCCCGGCCGGCGCGTGTCACGCCCGGCCGCCTTGCTCCCGAAGTGGTCCCACGGGCGCTCCTCGGGCAGGTCGAACAGCTCCGTCAACCGGTCGGAGGTCGAGAACACCTGCTCGATCGGCGCGTCGCTGCCCACCCGCTTGCGGATCACGTTCAGGCGGTCGACCTCGTTGAACTCCGCGAAGGTCACCGCTGCCCCGGCCTCCCCGGCCCGGGCGGTTCGACCGATGCGGTGCAGGTACATCTTCTCGTCGTCGGGGCAGTCGTAGTTGACGACGTGGGTGACCCCCATGACGTCCAGTCCTCGTGCCGCCACCTCGGTCGCGACGAGCACGGTCGCCTTGCCGCTACGGAAGCGGTCGAGGTTGCGTTCGCGCATCTGCTGGCGCAGGTCGCCGTGGATCGCGATCGCCGGCACGGCGAGCTCCTCGAGCTCGTTGACCAGCCGGTCCGCCATGTGCTTGGTGCGGACGAAGACGTACACCCCGCCGCGTCCGGGCGACTGCAGGATGCGTGCCAGCACCCGCGGCTTGTCCATCCGGTGGACCTGGAGGAAGTGCTGCGTCACGTTCGGCGCGGTCTCGTGCGCCTCGGTGTCGGCGCGGGTGAACGTCGGGTGGTCCATGTAGCGCCGCGCCAGTTTGACGATCGCCGTCGGCATCGTCGCGGAGAACAGCATCGTGTGCCGGTCCTCGCCCTGCGCGGCCTCGACCAGCCGCTCGACGTCGGGCAGGAAGCCCATGTCGAGCATCTCGTCGGCCTCGTCGAGCACCAGTTCGGTGACGTTGGCGAGGTCGAGGTTGCCCCGGTTGAGGTGGTCGATCAGCCGGCCCGGGGTGCCGACGACGACGTGCGCACCGGACGTCAGCGCGGCGATCTGCTCGTCGTAGCCGACGCCGCCGTAGACGCTGATCGACGTGATCCCGAGGGTCGTGCCGATCTTCAGGTCCTCGTGGACCTGCAGGCACAGCTCGCGGGTCGGCACGATCACCAGGGCCTGGGTGACCGACCGGGTGGGATCGATCCGCTGCAGCAGCGGCAGCCCGAACGCGAGCGTCTTGCCGGTGCCGGTCCGGGCCTGACCGATGAGGTCGTTGCCCCGCAGCGCCAGCGGCAGGGTCAGTTCCTGGATCGGGAAGGGATGGGTGATGCTTTGGGCCTCGAGCGCCTCGCACAGCGCCGCGTCCACGCCCAGGTCACGGAAGGTCTTGGTCACGGTGATCTCTCGTCCGAGCGATCCCCGCGCCTCTCGTGCTCGTGCACGCGCTGGCGATCGCAGCTCTCGTCCCGTCGTCCCGGCAGGTTCGGCCGTGACGAGCGCCGACGGCACCAGGGCGGTCGGCGCGCGCGGGAGGGGGCCGGCAGGTCCACGAGCACGTGCGTGTGCACGGTGCCAGGGTGGGATCGTGAGGCGACACCCCGCCGCGCGGGGTCCGGACCAGCCTACCGGACGGCTCGTCCGGACCACCGGGTCCCGGAACGGGGACGGCCCCGCACGACCGGGGCGCGTCGGTGCGCGAGGTCCCGGCCACCGGGCCAGGCGTCCGTGCCCGGCGCCGCCCGACCCGACTAGCGTCCTGCGGACGAGCCGGCGCGTCGGAGCGGTCCGCCGGGAGCAGGAGGAGCGCAGCGTGACAGCCGCCGACCCGTCCGGTCGCGCCGAGGGCAGCGCCCCGGTCGCGGACCGGGCCGCGCGGCTCGTCGAGCGCTACCTCGACCTGATCGTCACCCACGAGCCGGTCGAGGCCACCCGGCTCGGCCTGCCCGATCGCGCCGGCGCGTTGCCGGACCTCGCGCCGGAGGCGATCGCGGCGCGCAGCCGTGACCTGGCTGCCCTCGCGGGCGCGGTCGACGCGGAGCTCGCCTCGCTGCCACCCCAGGTACGCGGTACGGAGCGTGAGGCCCGCGGGGACCTGTTGCTGCTCGCGGACAGCGTCGCCTACCGCCGCTTCCTGCTCGACGAGCGCCCACGTCTGCACCACGACCCGCTCGCCGCGCTCGCGATCGTCGCCGCCGGGCTGCACGAACACCTGCGACGGACCGACCTCGACCGCGCCGAGCAGTGCCGCCGGTTGGAAGCCTCCGTGCAGCGCGCGCGCCGCGTGCCGGTCCTGCTCGAACAGGCCGGCTCGTTGCTCGGGGGCTCGCCGGCGCCGCACCTCGACGTCGCCCTGCAGCGCCTCCCCGGGCTCATCGACCTCGTGCGCGACGAGCTGCCACGCCGCGCGGAGGCGCTCGGCATCGACGTCTCCCCGGCTCGCGACGCCGGCGAGGTGGCCGCGGAAGGGCTCGTCGCCTTCGGAGCGTTCCTCGTCGAGTTGGCCGAGGAGCCGGCGGCCGACTGGCGGCTCGGTCCCGAGCACCACGCGGTGACGCTGCGCTCCGCCCTCGGCACGGCCATGGCACCGGGCGAGATCGAGGACCGTGCACGGTCCTGGGTCGCGCAGGTCCGCGCCGAGATGGCCGAGCTCGCGGCCGCGACGTGGTCGCGCCGGTTCCCGGGCGAGCCGGTGCCCGCCGATGCCAGCGAGCGGATCCGTCGCACCCTCGAAACGATCGCGGCGACGACCGTCCCGCGCGACGGGCTGGTCGCCGAGGCCAGCCGCGCGATCGGCGAGGCCCGCGCCTTCGCGCTGGCGATGGGCCTGACCGACGTGCCCCCGGCGGAACGATTGACCGTCACGGAGGTCCCGCCGTTCCTGCGGGGCATCGCCGTCGCCTTCATCAGCCAGGCGCCGCCGCTGGAGCCGGAGGCGGGCTGCACGTTCTACCTCGCACCGGTGCCCGACGCCTGGGACGACGCGCAGGCCCGCTCGTTCCTGCGCGAGTACAACCCCGCGCAGCTGCGGTCGCTCGCGATCCACGAGGGCTACCCCGGCCACTTCGTCCAGCTCGAGCACGCCTCGCAGCACCCGCGGCTCGCCCGTCGGCTGCTGACGCGGCCGGCGTTCGCGGAGGGCTGGGCGGTCTACATCGAACGGGTCGTCGCCGCCGCCGGGTTCGGGGACGGCGCCACCTCGGCGGTCTCGGGCGACGACTACCGCTTCACCCAACGCAAGCTCGAGCTGCGGATCGCGACCAACGCCCTGCTCGACGTCGGTCTGCACGCGGGTGAGCTGACCGACGACGACGCGCTGAGCCTGCTGACCCACACGGCGTGCCAGGAGCACGCGGAGGCGGAGGGCAAGCTGACCCGCGCGAAGGTGACCTCCGGGCAGCTGTGCGCCTACTTCGTCGGCGGCGAGGAGGTCACCGACCTGCGTGCCGAGGTGGAGGAGCGGGAGGGCGCCGACTTCGACCCGCGCGGCTTCCACCAGCGGCTGCTGTCGCACGGCACCCCGACGGTCGCGCTGGTCGCCGGCGCGCTCCGCGACGACGACACCCCGGTCCGCCGGCCGTTCGCGCGCAGCGCCTGACACGAGCGCGGTCTCACGCCTCCAGGTGCTCGTCCCGCGCCAGCGCCCGGTCCTCGCGCAGCCGCGTGCCCGGTGCCTCCAGCAGATCGAGCCCCTCGGCCACGAACCGTTGCGCCACCGCCATCGCCCGGCCGTCGCCGTGGACGTCGAGGTCGTGCTGTGCCTGCTCGGCGAGCAGCGCCGCCTGCAGGGCTCGGCCGAGGGTGAGGGCGAAGCGGCGGGCGCCGTGCCCGGTGGCCTCGGGGCCGGCGTCGGCGGCCCGGACGATCCACGCGGCGGCGTGGTCGGCCGCGTCGATCGCGAGCTTGCCGACGGTGGCGAGCTCGGTGCGCTGCGTCGCCTCCGCGGCCCGCCGGACCTCGGCGAGGTAGCCGGTGAGCGCGTCCTCGCGCTGCAGCGCCCGGAGCGCGTCCAGCGACAACACGTTGGTCGTGCCCTCCCAGATCGGCAGGACCTGGGCGTCGCGCAGCAGCTGCGGCAGGTGGGTGTCCTCGATGTAGCCGGCGCCGCCGAACGCCTCGAGGGTCTCGGACGCGCCGGCGATCGCCTGCTTGCCGGTGGTGAGCTTCGTCACCGGCAGCAGCATCCGCAGCGCCTTGCGCTCGAGCTCGCTGGCGACGCCCGCCTCCTCGCGACCGAGCAGCTCCACCGCCCGGAACGACAGCTGCAGGGTGGCCTCGTGCTGCACCCGCAGCCACGCGAGCGTGGCCTGGTGGAGGGGGTGGCCCAGCAGCTCGGTGCCGAACGCGACCCGCCGGCCGGCGTAGTCGCGGGCCAGCGCGAGCCCTCGGCGCAGCCCGCTGGCCGCGGTCACCGAGTTCCACAGCCGGGTGATCGCGAGCATCGGGGTGATGTTGCGGGTGCCGTCGGACGGCGGGCCGACGAGGTGCGCGACGCTCCCCTCCAGCGCGAGCTCCGCGGTCGGCATCTGGCGGGTGCCGAGCTTGTCCTTCAGCCGCAACACCCGGATGCCGTTCAGGGCACCCCGGTCGTCGCGGACCTCGACGTAGAACATCGCGAGCCCGCGACCACCCGGGCCGTTGCCCTCCGGGCGGGCGAGGGTCAGCGCCATGTCCGCCGTGACCGCGGAGGTGAACCACTTCGTCCCGTGCAGGCGCCACGCCGGCCCGTCCTGGACCGCCACGGTCTCCGAGCGGCCGACGTCCGAACCGCCGGCGCGCTCCGTCATCCACTGCCCGGAGGTCCACGCCTGCTGCGGGTCGCGGCTGGTCAGCCGCGGCACCGCGCGCTCGATCAGCTCGCGGTCGCCGTGGGCGAGCAGCGTCGCGGCGGCGCCGTCGGTCATCGCGAGCGGGCAGCTGTACAGCGCCGACGACGGGTTGTAGAGGTAGGCGAGCGCGAACTGGTGGACGCGGGAGAACTCGCCGGAGGCCCGCTCGTAGGCGGTGGCGATCACCCCCCGTTCCTGCGCGACGGCCCCGATCCGCTCCCAGATCGGCGACACCTCGACGTCGTCGATGCGGTTGCCCCACGCGTCGAAGGGCCGCAGCCGGGGTTCGTGCTCGCGGCCGTCCATCGCGTCCGACCAGACCTTCAGGTCGGTGGCGGCGAGCCGTCCCATCGCCGCGAGCTCCGGTTCCACCTCGGCACGGACGTCGGGGGGCAGGACGCGCTCGACGTAGCGGCGCAGCGCGAGGTCGTCCTCCCACTCGTCGTGGAGGCGCGGCGGGTCCTGGAAGGTGCCGGTGCGCTCGACGCCGGCGGGTGGGATCGTGGCCACGGCAGGGTCCTCCTCGGACGACCTCCGACGACCTCGGGCGACCTCCGACGACGACCGAGGGCGAGGTCCCGACCCGACCGTACCGCGCGGGTGTCACGGGGCGTAGAGCGCCACCGCGACGGCGGTGGCGAGGTTCAGGCTCGCCACCCCCGGACGCATCGGGATCGCCAGCGCCTGCGTGGCGCGGGCCCGCAGCGCCGCCGACAGCCCGTCGCGCTCGGTGCCGACGAGCAGCACGGCGTCGGCCGGTAGCGCCCCCGGTACCAGCGGCACCCCGTCGGCGGTCAGGGCCACGAGCGGCCGCGGGACCGCCGGCAACGCGTCGGTGCGCGCCACGGGCAGCGCGAACTGCAGCCCGG
>SLMP01000080.1 GCA_007133465.1 Nitriliruptoraceae bacterium
CCGACGAGGCCTGACCCATCTCCCGGGCCGGGCACCCCGCACGGTCCGCCCCCGATCTGATGCGAACCGGCGCGAGAGCGCCAGCAGGAGGAACCCCGATGGCGAAGCTGACGACCGACGAGCTGATCGACGCGTTCAAGGAGCTCACGCTCCTCGAGCTGTCCGAGCTCGTCAAGAAGTTCGAGGAGACCTTCGAGGTCACCGCGGCCGCTCCGGTCGCCGTGGCCGCGGCCGGCGCCGGCGCCGGCGAGGCGGAGGCGGCCGAGGAGGAGAAGACCTCCTTCGACGTCGTGCTCACCTCGGCCGGTGAGAAGAAGATCCAGGTCATCAAGGAGGTGCGCGCGCTGACCGCTCTGGGCCTCAAGGAGGCGAAGGAGCTGGTCGAGAGCGCCCCGAAGGCCGTGCTCGAGGGCGTTGCCAAGGACGCTGCCGAGGACGCCAAGGGCAAGCTGGAGGCCGCCGGCGCCGGCGTCGAGCTCGCCTGACCAGGGGCCCACGCCCCGCCCGCGCCGTCTCGACCGCCCCCGGGTCCCGCCGGGGGCGGTTGACGCGCTCCGCGCACACTGGCTACCCTGCGGAGCCGTCGTGTGCTCTGTCGTCGACCGTCGCTCCCGCATCCGAGGCGTGCCGCCCGCTGTCCCAGCTCCCTGTCTTCCGGCCCCGTGCGCCCGCCTGCCTTCGTGCGTCGGGCCGCCCGACAGTGTCCCTGGACCGTGGGCCCACCCCGCGAACCGCGTCGCCGACCCCACGCAGGTTGGGCGCGCCCACGCGACGGCACGGCACCGACCCGGTGCCGCCACGCCGTCTGACCGCTCGTCCGTTCGGGCCCACCGCGGGGCCCGAACCTCTCCGACCACCACGTTCCAGGGAGGTCCCTGTTGGCTGGCACCGCCGTCGACCAGCGTCTCAGCTTCTCGAAGATCCGCGAGGCGCTGCCGATCGAGGAGCTCGATCTCGTCGCGATCCAGCGCGGCTCGTTCGAGTGGCTCATCGATGAGGGTCTCGGTGAGATCTTCGACGAGATCTCGCCCATCGAGGACAGCCAGGGCAAGATGGCGCTGAGCTTCCTCAACCACCGTTTCGAGGACCCGAAGTACTCCCCCGAGGAGTGCAAGGAGAAGGACTACAACTACGCCGCGCCGCTGTTCGTGACCGCCGAGTTCCTCAACAAGGAGGACGGCACGATCAAGTCGCAGACGGTCTTCATGGGCGACTTCCCCATGATGACCGACAAGGGCACCTTCATCGTCAACGGCACGGAGCGGGTCGTCGTCTCGCAGCTGGTCCGCTCGCCGGGTGTCTACTTCGACGCCTCGGTGGACAAGACCACCGGCCGTGACGTCTACGGCTGCAAGGTGATCCCGGCACGGGGCGCCTGGCTCGAGTTCGAGGTCGACAAGCGCGACCTCGTCGCGGTCCGCGTCGACCGCAAGCGCAAGCAGCCGATCAGCGTCTTCTACCGGGCCATGAAGGCGTTCGAGTTCAACGCCGCCGAGGGCCGCTACGAGCTCGCTCCCGTCGAGGTGCTGACCGCCGAGGTGCCCGACGAGGAGATCCTCGACTTCTTCGGGGGGGCGGAGTCCATCGCGCTCACCCTCGAGAAGGACAACACCGGGCGGACCCCCGCCCAGGCGCTCGAGGAGATCTACCGCAAGCTGCGGCCGGGTGAGCCGCCGAACGCGGAGCAGGCCGGTCAGCTGCTGCTCGGCATGTTCTTCCTCAACAAGAAGTACGACCTGGCTCGGGTGGGTCGCTACAAGATCTCCGGGCTCGCCGACGACGGCAGCGGCCACGTCAAGCACGGCAAGCTCACCGACGAGTTCGAGGCCCTCGGCTTCGGCCGACGCGGTGACCACGTCCTGACCCGCGAGGACGTGCTGGCGACGATGAGCTACCTCGTCAAGCTGCACGCCGGCGAGGACGGCTACGACATCGACGACATCGACCACTTCGGCAACCGCCGGCTGCGGTCGGTCGGCGAGCTGATCCAGAACCAGGTGCGCATCGGGCTCTCGCGCATGGAGCGCGTCGTCCGCGAGCGGATGACCACCCAGGACCTGGAGGCGATCACGCCCCAGACCCTGATCAACATCCGCCCGGTCGTCTCCGCGATCCGCGAGTTCTTCGGGACCTCGCAGCTGTCGCAGTTCATGGACCAGACCAACCCGCTGGCCGGGCTGACCCACAAGCGCCGGCTGTCCGCGCTCGGCCCCGGTGGGCTCTCGCGTGAGCGCGCCGGGTTCGAGGTCCGCGACGTCCACCCGTCCCACTACGGCCGCATGTGCCCGATCGAGACCCCCGAGGGTCCGAACATCGGGCTGATCGGCTCGCTCGCCACCTACGCGCGCATCAACGAGTACGGGTTCGTCGAGACCCCGTACCGCGATGTCGTCGACGGGGTCGTCACCGACCGGATCGAGTACCTCACGGCCGACGAGGAGGACCGGTACGTCGTCGCCCAGGCGAACGCGCCCCTCGACCAGGACACCGGTCAGTTCATCAACGAGATGGTGCTGGTGCGCGCCAAGGGCGGCGAGGTCCGCGAGGTCCCGCCGGCGAACGTCGACTTCATGGACGTCTCCCCGCGCCAGACGGTGTCGATCTCCGCAGCGCTGATCCCCTTCCTCGAGCACGACGACGCCAACCGTGCCCTGATGGGTGCGAACATGCAGCGTCAGGCCGTCCCGCTGCTGCGGGCGGAGTCGCCGTACATCGGCACGGGCATCGAGGCCAAGGCGGCGCGTGACGCCGGCGACGTCGTCATGGCTCGGCGCTCCGGCGTGATCGTCGAGGTCGCCGCCGACCACGTCGTGATCCGCACCGACGACGACCAGATCGATCGCTACTACCTCACCAAGTTCCAGCGCTCCAACCAGGGCAGCTGCATCAACCAGCGGCCGCTGGTCACCGAGGGTGACCGGGTCGAGGCCGGCGACGCGATCGCCGACGGGCCGTCGACCCACGATGGTGAGCTCGCGCTCGGCCGCAACCTGCTGGTCGGGTTCATGTCCTGGGAGGGCTACAACTTCGAGGACGCGATCATCCTCTCCGAGCGGCTGGTCCGCGAGGACGTGCTGACCTCGATCCACATCGAGCAGCTCGAGGTCGACGCCCGCGAGACCAAGCTCGGCCCCGAGGAGATCACCCGCGACATCCCGAACGTCTCCGACGAGGTGCTCGCCAACCTCGACGAGGAGGGCATCATCCGCATCGGGGCGGAGGTCCAGCCCGGTGACATCCTCGTCGGCAAGGTCACGCCCAAGGGTGAGACCGAGCTCACGCCGGAGGAGCGTCTGCTGCGCGCGATCTTCGGCGAGAAGGCCCGGGAGGTCCGCGACACCTCGCTGAAGGTGCCCCACGGCGACCGCGGCATCGTGATCGGCGTGCAGCGCTTCTCGCGTGCCGACGGCGACGAGCTGCCCCCCGGGGTCAACGACATGGTCCGCGTCTACATCGCGACCAAGCGCAAGATCTCCGAGGGTGACAAGCTCGCCGGCCGCCACGGCAACAAGGGGGTCATCTCGAAGATCCTCCCGGTCGAGGACATGCCGTTCCTGGAGGACGGCACGCCGCTCGACATCGTGCTCAACCCCCTCGGCGTGCCCTCGCGGATGAACGTCGGGCAGGTCCTCGAGACCCACCTCGGCTGGGCCGCGGCCAACGGCTGGCACTTCGAGGCCGCACCCGAGTGGTTCGGCACGCTCGGGTGGGATGAGGAGCTGGCCGACGTCGCCGGCCCCACGCGCTTCGCCACGCCGGTGTTCGACGGCTGCACGGAGACCGAGCTGATCGACCTGCTCGGGCACTCCCGCCCGACCGAGGATGGCGTGCGGCTGGTCGGCCAGGATGGCAAGGCGACCGTCATCGACGGGCGGACCGGCCAGCCGGTCGAGGCCGAGGTCACCGTCGGCTACATGTACATCCTCAAGCTCCACCACCTCGTCGACGACAAGATCCACGCTCGGTCGACCGGCCCCTACTCGATGATCACCCAGCAGCCGCTGGGGGGGAAGGCGCAGTTCGGCGGCCAGCGCTTCGGCGAGATGGAGGTGTGGGCCCTCGAGGCGTACGGCGCCGCCTACGCGCTCCAGGAGCTGCTCACGATCAAGTCCGACGACACCCTCGGCCGCGTCAAGGTGTACGAGGCCATCGTCAAGGGCGACAACATCCCGGAACCGGGCATCCCCGAATCGTTCAAGGTGCTCGTCAAGGAGATGCAGGCGCTGGCGCTCAACGTCGAGGTGCTCAACTCACGTGGCGAGGAGATCGAACTGCGCGAGTCGGAGGACGATGCGTTCCGTGCCGCGGAGGCGCTCGGCATCGACCTGTCGCGGCCCGAACGACCGTCCGCCGAGGGGTAGCTGGGTTCCCGCTGCTGGTCCGCCGTGTCGTTCGGCTCCTCGAACCCACAGAGTCGCCGAGACGCCACGTTCGGACCAGCAGCTCCGCACCAGCCACACACCTCGGACGACCGAGCAAGAGCCCGCACCGCGCTTATCAGCGCACATCAGACCAAGCGGTCTTCGGACCGCCGCCCGGTCCCCGGTTGGGGGCGGGACGAGGAAGTAGGGAGGACGTCGGCGGATGCTGGACGTGAACCACTTCGATCGATTGCGGATCAGCCTCGCGGAGGCCTACCAGATCCGGATGTGGTCCAACGGCGAGGTCAAGAAGCCGGAGACCATCAACTACCGCACGCTCAAGCCGGAGAAGGACGGGCTGTTCTGCGAGAAGATCTTCGGTCCCACGCGGGACTGGGAGTGCTACTGCGGCAAGTACAAGCGGGTGCGCTTCAAGGGGATCATCTGTGAACGCTGTGGCGTCGAGGTCACCCGTGCGAAGGTGCGTCGTGAGCGGATGGGCCACATCGAGCTCGCCGCCCCGGTGACCCACATCTGGTACCTCAAGGGCGTGCCGTCGCGGCTCGGCTACCTGCTCGACATGTCGCCGAAGGACCTCGAGAAGGTCATCTACTTCGCGGCGTACGTGATCACCACGGTCGACGAGGACGCGCGGCACGAGAAGCTGCCGGAGCTCCGGGAGGAGCTCACCCTCGAGAAGCAGGAGATCGAGAAGCAGCTCGAGGCCGACCGTCAGGAGCTGCTCGCGCAGCTCGAGGCCACCCTCGCGGAGCTCGAGGCCGAGGGCGCCAAGCCCGACGTGGTCAAGAAGGAGCGCAAGGAGATCGAGAAGCAGCTCAAGATGGTCTCCGTGCGAGCCACCAACGAGCTCGAGCACCTCGACAAGGTGATGGACACCTTCAAGCGCTTGTCGCCGAAGCAGCTGATCGCCGAGGAACTGGTCTACCGCGACATGCGCGACCGCTTCGGTGACTACTTCACCGGTGGCATGGGCGCCGAGGGGGTCCGTGACCTGCTCGACGGCATCGACCTCGACGCCGAGGGCCTCGAGCTGCGCGCCATGATCCGGGACTCCAAGGGTCAGAAGAAGCAGCGGGCGACCAAGCGGCTGAAGGTCGTGGAAGCGCTTCGGACCACGGACAACCGGCCGGCGTCGATGGTGCTGGAGGCGATCCCGGTGATCCCGCCGGACCTGCGCCCGATGGTGCAGCTCGACGGTGGCCGGTTCGCGACCAGCGACCTCAACGACCTGTACCGGCGGGTGATCAACCGCAACAACCGGCTGAAGCGGCTGCTGGATCTCGGCGCGCCCGAGATCATCGTCAACAACGAGAAGCGGATGCTGCAGGAGGCCGTCGACGCGCTGTTCGACAACGGCCGTCGCGGGCGTCCGGTGACCGGGCCGGGGAACCGGCCGCTGAAGTCGCTGTCGGACATGCTCAAGGGCAAGCAGGGCCGGTTCCGTCAGAACCTGCTCGGCAAGCGGGTCGACTACTCGGGTCGGTCGGTGATCGTCGTGGGGCCGCAGCTGCGGATGCACCAGTGCGGGCTGCCCAAGCAGATGGCGCTGGAGCTGTTCAAGCCGTTCGTGATGAAGCGGCTGGTCGACCTCAACTACGCCCAGAACATCAAGTCCGCCAAGCGGATGGTCGAGCGGTCGCGTTCGCAGGTGTGGGACGTGCTCGAGGAGGTCATCCAGGACCACCCGGTGATGCTCAACCGGGCGCCGACCCTGCACCGGCTCGGCATCCAGGCGTTCATGCCGACCCTGGTCGAGGGCAAGGCGATCCAGCTGCACCCGCTGGTGTGTGCGGCGTTCAACGCCGACTTCGACGGCGACCAGATGGCGGTGCACCTGCCGTTGTCGGCCGAGGCGCAGTCCGAGGCGCGGCTGCTGATGCTCGCGCCGCACAACATCCTGTCGCCGGCGACCGGGCGTCCGATCGCCTCGCCGACCCAGGACATGGTGCTCGGCATCTACTGGCTGACCTACTCGGAGGCCGACACCACCCCGGACCGTGACCCGACGGGGCTGCCGATCTACGCCTCGCTCGGCGAGGTCGAGCGGGCGCTCGACGGCGGGCATCTGCACATGCAGGACGCGATCGTGCTGCGCGTGCGCGGCAAGGAGCTCGAGCCGGCCGACCGTCCCGTCGCCTACCGCGAGGACGACGAGGCGTGGGCGCAGGTGCTCGCGGCCCGCGCGCCGATGCGGCTGGTGACCACCCCGGGGCGGGCCATCCTCAACGAGGCGTTCCCGGCGGCGTTCCCCTACGTCAACGAGGTCGTGACCAAGAAGGTCGCCGGTGACCTGATCAACCGGGTGGCGGACGCCTTCCCGCGGTGGCAGGTCATCGAGGTCCTGGACGCGATGAAGGACCTCGGGTACCACAACGCCACGAAGGCCGGCGTGACCGTGGCCATCTCCGACGTCGAGACGCCGGCGCTCAAGGCCGACGTGCTCGCCGCGTCGGAGGAGCGGGCGGCCAAGATCGAGAAGCAGTTCATCCGGGGTGTGATCACCGACTCGGAGCGCAAGCAGGAGCTGATCGAGATCTGGACGGAAGCGACCCAACGGGTCGCGGACGCGATGGAGGACAACTTCTCCGCGACCAACCCGTTCTTCATGATGGCGAACTCCGGTGCCCGGGGGAACATGACCCAGCTGCGGCAGATCGCCGCGATGCGTGGGCTGGTCGCCAACCCGAAGGGTGAGATCATCCCGCGGCCGATCAAGTCGAACTTCCGCGAGGGCCTGTCGGTCCTGGAGTACTTCATCTCCACCCACGGGGCCCGCAAGGGCCTGGCCGACACGGCACTGCGTACCGCCGACTCCGGCTACCTGACCCGCCGACTGGTCGACGTGTCGCAGGACCTGATCGTCCGCGAAGAGGACTGCGGGACCGACCGCGGGGTCGAGGCGATCGTCGGAGAACACGACTCGCAGACCCTCTACGGGCGTCTGTTGGCCCGTGACGTGCCCTACCCGGGCTCCGACGAGGTGCTGGTGCCGGCTGGCACGTTGGTGGTCGACACCGGCGTGCGGCGGCTCCGTGCGGCGCTGGTCAAGGGGGTCCACCCGGAGACCGGTGAGCCGCTCGAGACCCAGCCGTCGGACGACGACCGGCTCGTGCGTGTGCGCTCGGTGCTGTCGTGCGAGACCGAGATCGGCGTCTGCCGCGCTTGCTACGGCGAGCTGCTCGCCAACGGGGCGATGGTCGACCTCGGCGAGGCCGTCGGCATCGTCGCCGCCCAGTCGATCGGTGAGCCCGGCACGCAGCTGACCATGCGGACCTTCCACACCGGCGGTGTCGCCTCCGCGGATGACATCACCCAGGGTCTGCCGCGTGTCGTCGAGCTGTTCGAGGCCCGCAGCCCGCGCGGCAAGGCGGAGATCGCCCGCTTGGCCGGACGGGTGGAGCTCGAGGAGACCGACCAGGGTCGCGTGCTCAGGATCCACGGAACGCGTGACCAGCTCGACGAGCACGAGCTGCCGCGCGGTGCGCGGCTGTTCCGCGCCGACGACGGCTCGATCGAGGTCGCCGACGGCGTCCACGTCGAGGTCGGCCAGCAGCTGACGGTGGGTGCGATCGACCCGCACGAGCTGCTCGACGTGCTCGGGGTCCGGGCCGCACAGCTTCACCTCGTGCAGGAGGTCCAGGACGTCTACCGCTCGCAGGGCGTGCCGATCCACGACAAGCACGTCGAGCTGATCGTCCGGCAGATGTTCCGCCGCGTGAACGTCGTCGACGCCGGCGACACCACGTTCCTGCCGGGTGACAACGTCGACCGGGTGCGGTTCAACAAGGAGAACGACCGGGTCCTGGCCGAAGGTGGCCAGCCGGCTGCGGCACGTCCGCTGCTGATGGGTATCACCAAGGCGTCGCTCGCGACCGACTCGTGGCTGTCGGCGGCGTCGTTCCAGGAGACCACCCGGGTGTTGACCGAGGCGGCGCTCGAGTCCGCGTCGGACCCGCTGGTGGGCTTGAAGGAGAACGTCATCATCGGCAAGCTGATCCCTGCGGGGACCGGCATCGACACCTACAACAGCATCGAGGTATCGCACACCGAGCTGCCCGAGCAGGCCCTGCCGGCCGACATCGCCGAGTTCCTCGCCTCGACGGAGTCCTACGAGGGCGACGGCTCGTGGGGCTTCGACGGCGGCTGGGGGTACGACGACTTCCCCGGCGACGCCGGCGGGCAGAAGCCGTAGTCCGATCGGATCCGTGGGTGACGAGGGGGGCGCTGATCGGCGCCCCCCTGTCGCGTGTACGCCCGGCAGGGGCGGCCGGTCACGCCTCGAGAGGGACCGCCAGCCTTCCGGCGATCGCTTCGTGACCGGCGGACGCAGGACGGCCCCGTGCCGGAAGACACGGGGCCGTCGGTGCGACGCGGGGTGGGTCAGCCGTCGAGGTCCCCGGTGGTGTCCTCCTCGAACGGGTCGTCATCGAGGACCGGGTCCTCCATCATCGGCTCCGTCCCGGTGTCGTCGGCCTCGCAGGCCGCAGCACCGAGCGCCAGCGCTGCAGTTCCGCCGGCGAGGGCGAGCTTCATGGTCAGGGTGCGCTTCACGGTGATCTCCTTGGATCGGGTGGCAGGTCAGGTCGGGCCTACCAGCATGACGCGCCATCACGGGACTGCCCCCTGGCCGGTGGGCCATCGTGCGGGCCGGCCGGCCAGGGGCCGGCCGGCCAGGCCTCGCTGCCGAGGCCGTCCGCGGCGAGGGAGGTCAGGTCGGGGGACGCACACGACGCTCGCGTCCCCCCGGCTCACCCGGGAGCGGGCCGTCCGGCCGGGGACCGGCGGGTTGACACCTCCCGCGCGTCCCCGGTACCGTCCTCAGCCGGCTGCGGGCTCGTTCCCGCCGCCTTCGTCCGGGCGCTTCGCCATCCACGACAAGGTCGCGCGATCGTGCGTGCCCGGACCGCAGCACCCGCAGCGGAACGCCCGGCCCCGTGGGTCGGACCGTCCGCACCGGCGACGCCGCCCGCGACGGGCCCCGGACCATGCCGCCCCGTGCTTCTCGGCGAGCGATGCGCCCCGGCGGCCCGCGACGGCGCCGACCGGACCCACGACCCGACCGCGGCGAGGACGACCTCGCCCGCCGGCCGCCGCCCCTCGGTGCGCCCGGCGCAGGAGAACGGAACGCCAGGATGCCCACGATCCAGCAGCTCGTGCGCAAGGGCCGCCAGGACAAGGCGAAGAAGAACAAGACCCTCGCGCTCAAGGGTTCGCCCCAGCGTCGGGGCGTCTGCACCCGCGTCTACACCACGACCCCCAAGAAGCCGAACTCGGCCCTGCGCAAGGTCTGCCGTGTGCGCCTGACCTCCGGGATCGAGGTCACCGCCTACATCCCGGGCGAGGGCCACAACCTGCAGGAGCACTCGATCGTCCTCGTGCGGGGCGGCCGGGTCAAGGACCTGCCGGGTGTCCGTTACAAGGTGATCCGCGGCACGCTCGACGCCGCTCCGGTGCGTGACCGCAAGCAGTCGCGCTCCCGCTACGGCGTGAAGAAGGAGGGCTGACATGCCTCGCAAAGGTTCCCCCGGACGCCGCAAGGTGACCCCCGACCCCAAGTACGGCTCCGTGCTCGTCACGCAGCTGACCAACCGGATCATGCGCGACGGGAAGCGGTCGACGGCCGAGAGCATCGTCTATGACGCCCTCGCGAACATCGGCTCGCGGACCCAGGGCGGCGACCCGATCAGCGTGCTGAAGCGCGCGGTCGAGAACGTCAAGCCCCAGCTCGAGGTCAAGTCCCGACGGGTCGGTGGGGCCACCTACCAGGTCCCGATCGAGGTCCGTCCGTCCCGCTCGACCACGCTCGCCCTGCGCTGGATCGTCGGCTACGCCCGCATCCGCCGCGAGCACACCATGGGTGAACGCCTCGCCGGCGAGCTCCTCGACGCCTCCAACGGCGTCGGTGCCGCCGTCAAGCGTCGCGAGGACACCCACAAGATGGCCGAGGCCAACCGCGCCTTCGCCCACTACCGCTGGTGACCCGCCGGGCCCGTCGACACGACAGGCCCGCCACCCCACCGGCCGACCCGCCGAGCCCCGCACCCGAGCGCTCGTGCCCCACCGCGTCCCCACCCCCCTGCCCGCGATCCGGGTACCCGGCACGACGCGACGACGCGCCCACGACCGGGCGACGCACCAGACGAGGAAGCGACCACGATGGCCCTCAAGCGGACCGTGCAGCTGGAGAAGCTCCGCAACATCGGGATCATGGCCCACATCGACGCGGGCAAGACCACGACGACGGAGCGGATCCTCTACTACACCGGGCGCACCTACAAGCTCGGTGAGGTGCACGACGGTGCTGCCACCATGGACTGGATGGAGCAGGAACAGGAGCGCGGCATCACCATCACCTCGGCCGCGACCACCGCGCGCTGGGGCGACACCACCATCAACATCATCGACACCCCCGGTCACGTCGACTTCACCGTCGAGGTGGAGCGCTCGCTGCGCGTGCTCGACGGGGCCGTGGCGGTCTTCGATGGGGTGGCCGGGGTCGAGCCGCAGTCCGAGACCGTCTGGCGGCAGGCCGACAAGTACGGCGTCCCGCGGCTGTGCTTCGTCAACAAGCTCGACCGCACCGGCGCGTCGTTCGACGACTCGTTCCAGTCGATCGTCGACCGTCTGACGCCGAACGCCGTGCGCATCCAGCTGCCGATCGGCATCGAGTCCGGTCTCGAGGGGATCGTCGACCTCGTCGAGATGCAGGGGGTCGTCTGGAAGGGTGACGACCTCGGTGCCTCCTTCGAGCACACCGAGGTCCCGGCCGAGCTCAAGGACGTCGCTGAGCTCTACCGCGCCGAGCTGATGGAGCGGGTGGCGGAGACCGACGAGGACCTGCTCGAGGTGTTCTTCGAGCGTGGTGAGCTCAGCGTCGAGCAGCTCAAGGCCGGCCTGCGTGAGGCGACCATCACCAACCAGCTCGTCCCCGTCGTGTGCGGCTCGGCGTTCAAGAACAAGGGCGTGCAGACCCTGCTCAACGCCGTCGTCGACTACCTGCCCTCGCCGCTCGAGGTGCCCCCGATCACGGGTGTGCATCCCCGCAGCGGTGAGCAGCTGCTCCGCAAGCCAGCCGACGACGATCCGTTCGCGGCGCTGGCCTTCAAGGTCATGACCGACCCCTACGTCGGGACGCTGACCTTCAGCCGCATCTACTCGGGGACCCTCGAGGCCGGCTCGCACGTCTTGAACGTCACCAAGGACTCCAAGCAGCGCGTCGGTCGCATCCTGCAGATGCACGCGAACAGCCGCGAGGAGATGAAGGGCTGCATGACCGGCGACATCGTCGCGCTCGTCGGGCTCAAGGACACCTCGACCGGGGACACGATCACGACGGCGCAGGCGCCGATCATCCTCGAGTCGATGGAGTTCCCCAACCCGGTCATCCACATCGCGATCGAGCCGAAGACCAAGACCGATCAGGAGAAGCTCTCCACTGCGCTGCAGAAGCTCGCCGAGGAGGACCCGACCTTCACCGTCCGCACGGACGAGGAGACCGGGCAGACCCTGATCGGGGGGATGGGTGAGCTCCACCTCGAGATCATCGTCGACCGGATGATGCGCGAGTTCAAGGTCGAGGCCAACGTCGGCCGCCCGCAGGTCGCCTACCGCGAGATGGTCAAGCGCAAGGTCGAGAAGGTCGACCTGAAGTACGCGCGCCAGACCGGCGGTCGGGGCCAGTACGGGCACGTCGTCATCGACGTCGAGCCGCTGACCGAGGATCTCAAGGCCGAGCTCGAGCTCGAGGCGGACGAGCACTACCTGTTCGTGAACAAGACCGTCGGTGGCTCCGTCCCCAAGGAGTACGTCCCCTCCGTCGACGCCGGCATCAAGGAGGCCATGGAGTCCGGGATCCTGGCGGGCTACCCGATGGTCGACGTCAAGGTCACGCTCGTCGACGGCAGCTACCACGACGTCGACTCCTCCGAGATGGCGTTCAAGATCGCCGGTTCCATGGCGATCAAGGAGGCCGCTCGCAAGGCCGGCATCCAGTTGCTCGAGCCCGTCATGGACGTCGAGGTCGTCACCCCCGAGGACTACATGGGTGACGTCATGGGCGACCTCTCCGGGCGGCGAGGCCTGATCCAGGGCTCCGAGCCGCGCGGGAACGCGACGGTCATCAGAGCCCGCGTGCCGCTGTCCGAGATGTTCGGGTACGCCACCGACCTGCGGTCGATGACCCAGGGGCGTGCCAGCTACACGATGCAGTTCGGCTCGTACGAGCCCGCTCCGACCTCCATCCAGGAGGAGATCGTCGCGAAGACCCGCGGCGAGTGACCCGCTGACCTGTCACCACCTACGGGCCGCACGCAAGCGGACCACCACCAAGCGCGAGGAGGGCCACCATGGCCAAGGCGAAGTTCGAGCGGACCAAGCCGCATATGAACATCGGGACGATCGGTCACGTCGATCATGGGAAGACGACGTTGACGGCGGCGATCACGTCGGTGTTGCACAAGCGCAATC
>SLMP01000041.1 GCA_007133465.1 Nitriliruptoraceae bacterium
CCCATGTTGGTGCAGGAGCCGAAGTACTGCTCCATGGTGTCGACCATCGACACCGCCCGCTGGTGACGCTCGGGCTGGCCCTGGGGCAGCAGGTTGAGCTGCGACATCTTCGCCGAGGTGAACAGCTGCGCGGCACCGTTCGGGCACGCGGCGACGCAGGCGCCGCAGGCGATGCACGCGGCGGCGTCCATGGCGAGGTCGGCCGCTTCCTTCGGCACCGGGACGAGGTTCGCGTCCGGTGCGGAACCGGTGTCGACCGAGATGTAGCCGCCCGCCTCGATGATGCGGTCGAACGCGGAGCGGTCGACCACGAGGTCCTTGATGATCGGGAAGCCGGCGGCGCGCCACGGCTCGATGACGATCTCGTCGCCGTCGCTGAAGCTGCGCATGTGCAGCTGACAGGTGGCGGTGCGTCCCTGCGGCCCGTGGGCCTGGCCGTTGATCATCATCCCGCACGTCCCGCAGATGCCCTCGCGGCAGTCGTGCATGAACTCGATCGGGACCTCGCCCGTCGCGATCAGCTCCTCGTTCACGCTGTCGAGCATCTCGAGGAACGACGAGTCCGGGCTGACGCCGACCGCCTCGTAGGTCTCGAAGCGGCCCGGCGCGTCGGGTCCGGCCTGCCGCCACACTCGCAAGGTCACGTTCACGTGTCGTCGCTCCCTGTCGGGGGCTCGGGGGCGAGGGCCGGTCGGGCCCCTCGCGCTCTCACTTGTAGCTGCGGGTGGTGAGCTCGACGTCGTCGAACACCAGCGCCTCGCGGTGTTCGGTCGGCGTCGACGGGTCGCCCGTCCACTCCCACGCGGTGACGTGCGCGAAGTTGCGGTCGTCGCGCAGCGCCTCGCCGTCCTCGGTCTGGTGCTCCTCGCGGAAGTGCCCGCCGCAGGACTCCTCGCGCATCAGGGCGTCGCGGCACATCAGCTCGCCGAGCTCGAAGAAGTCGGCGACGCGGCCGACCTTCTCGAGCGACGAGTTGAGCGACTCCGCGTCGCCGAGCACCCGCACGTCGGACTCGAACTCCTCGCGCAGCGCGGGGATCTCCGACAGGGCCTTCTCCAGGCCGGCCCGGTTGCGGCCCATGCCGCAGAACTCCCACATGATCTTGCCGAGCTCGCGGTGGAACCAGTCGACCGAGCGGGTGCCGTTGACGCCGAGGTAGCGCTCGACGCGCCCACGCACGTCCGCCTCGGCGAGGTCGAACTCGGCCGCGGAGACGTCGACCTTCGGCTGGCCGAGCATCGGCGCGAGGTAGTCGCCGATCGTGTACGGCAGCACGAAGTAGCCGTCGGCGAGGCCCTGCATCAGCGCCGAGGCACCGAGCCGGTTGGCGCCGTGGTCGGAGTAGTTGGCCTCGCCGATGGAGAACAGGCCCGGGATCGTGGTCTGCAGGTGGTAGTCGACCCAGAGCCCGCCCATCGTGTAGTGCGGCGCGGGGTAGATGCGCATCGGGATGGCGTAGGCGTCCTCGCCGGTGATGCGCTCGTACATCTCGAACAGGTTGCCGTACTTGGCCTCGACCGCGTCGCGACCGAGCCGCCCGATGGCGTCGGCGAAGTCGAGGTAGACGCCGTTCTTGAGCGGACCGACGCCCTGGCCGCGGTCGACCGAGACCTTGGCGGCACGCGAGGAGATGTCGCGTGGCGCGAGGTTGCCGTAGGACGGGTACTTGCGTTCGAGGTAGTAGTCGCGGTCCTGCTCCGGGATGTCGCCCGGGGCGCGCGTCTCGTCGGGGTCCTTCGGCACCCAGATCCGGCCGTCGTTGCGCAGCGACTCCGACATCAGGGTCAGCTTCGACTGGAACTCGTCGGACGACGGGATCGCGGTCGGGTGGATCTGCGTGTAGCAGGGGTTGGCGAAGTACGCGCCCTTCCGGTGCGCGCGCCAGACGGCGGTGGCGTTCGAGGCCATCGCCATGGTCGACAGGTAGAAGACGTTCGCGTAGCCGCCGGTGCCGAGCACGACGGCGTGGGCGGAGTGGCGCGTGATCCGACCGGTGATCAGGTCGCGGGTGATGATGCCGACGGCCTTGCCGTCGACGACCACGAGCTCGAGCATCTCCTGGTTGGTGTGCAGCTCGACGGTCCCCGCCTTCACCTGCCGGGAGAGCGCCTGGTAGGCGCCGAGCAGCAGCTGCTGGCCCGTCTGCCCCCGCGCATAGAAGGTGCGGCGCACCTGCGAGCCACCGAAGGAGCGGTTGTCGAGCATCCCGCCGTACTCGCGTGCGAAGGGCACGCCCTGCGCCGCGCACTGGTCGATGATGCTGTTGGACACCTCGGCGAGGCGGTAGACGTTCGCCTCACGCGAGCGGAAGTCGCCGCCCTTGATGGTGTCGTAGAACAGCCGGTAGACCGAGTCGCCCTCGCCGTGGTAGTCCTTCGCGGCGTTGATCCCGCCCTGCGCGGCGATCGAGTGGGCCCGGCGGGCGGAGTCGTGGTAGGTGAAGGCCTTGACCCGGTAGCCGAGCTCACCGAGGGTGGCGGCCGCCGACGCGCCGGCCAGCCCCGTACCGACGACGATCACCTCGAAGCGGCGCTTGTTGTTCGGGGCGACCAGCCGCATGTCGAACTTGTGCTGGCCCCACGTGGTCTCGAGCGGACCGGCGGGGACCTTCGCGTCGAGGATCGTCATCGCTCTCCCTTGCGGGTGCTTCGGCAGGTCGTGTCGAGCGGGACGCGCTGCCGGTGGTGGTTCGGAGCCGCTGGCCGTCACGTGTGGTCGCTAGCTGATCAACCCGACCTGCACGGCGATCGGGAACGTCAGGTTGCCGCCGATGACGACCACGGTGAACGCGATCGCGAGCAGCCGCAGTCCCTGCCGTGAGGAGCCCGGCCGGTTCCAGCCCATCGACTGGAACAGGCTCCACGTCCCGTGGTAGATGTGGACGCCCAGGGCGAGGTTCGCGAACAGGTAGAAGGCCGCAACGGCCGGTTGCGAGAAGCTCGCAACCACCTTCTCGTAGGGGGTCGCACCCGCCTCGGCCGGGTTGACCCAGCCCCAGGTCAGGTCGGCGAGGTGGTACGCGAGGAACAGCAGCACGATCACGCCGGTCCAGCGCATCGTGCGGGCGGCGAAGTCCGCGGTGACGTAGTCCCGCTTCGAGCGGTAGCTGTCCGGCCGTGCGCGCCGGTTCATCGCGGTGAGCTGCGCGGCGGCGACCACGTGCCCGATCAGCGCCAGGATCAGCACGGCCCGGAGCAGGTTGAGGATCGCGGACGCCGGGGCGATCGGGTAGAGCAGCTCGCGCAGGAACTCCGCGTAGCGGTTGAAGTCCTCCGGGCTCTGGTAGAGCTTCAGGTTGCCGATCATGTGGGCGAGGATGTACCCGAGGCCCACGATGCCCGTGATGGCCATGATGTACTTCTTGCCCAGCGCCGAGCGGTAGAGCTCCACGAGGAAGGGCGACCGCCCGCCGCCCGTCGTCGTCCCCTGCCCCGCCTGCGTCGTGGTCGCCATCGTCTGCCGTGCTCCTGACGCGTCCCGGTGGGGCGAGCGTTGCCGGTCCGGCCCGCGGGGCCCCGTGCGGCGGGGGCGGGACCGTTGGCCGGCGACCGGGCCGAGCCCACCCACCGGTTCGGCTCGTCCCGCGCCGGCGAGCCTACCAGCGGCCTCCCGAGGACTCCTCGTCGGGGCCGGCGGTGGCGCGCAGCGGCGCCACCCGGGCGACCGCCTGGCTCACCGTCGCCGGTGCCTCGCGCTGGATCGAGTGACCGCAAGCGACGGTCTCGGCCGTGACCCGCCGACCGTCGGCGAGGCGTGCGGCCAGCGCCGGGTCGAGGAGCCCGCCCTGCTGCGGGTCGGCGGCCAGCAGGTGGACCCGGGCGTTCCAGGCGGCGACCAGCGCCGTGAGGTCCCAGGGATCGTTGTGATCGAGCACCGCATCGATCACGTCGGGTGTGCACAGGGCCGCCGCCTGGACCTTGCGTTGCACGTCCCGCTCGTCCCAGGTCGGGTGCTCGGCGCGGACGCGTGCCGCCGTGACCGCGCCCGCCTCCTGCCGGAGATCCGCGTGCAGCGCCGAGCGGGTGACGGCGGGCAGGACCAGGACGGGGTCGAGCAGGACCGCCGCCGCGATGTCCGGGCTGCGAGCCAGCAGCTGCGCGGCGATCGCCCCACCGAGGGAGTGCCCGACGATGAGCTCCCAGCCGTCGCCGAGCAGTTCCACGTCGGCGGCGAGCGTCGGCAGGTCGTAGGCCACGGCCGCGGGGCTCCGTCCGTGCCCGCGCAGGTCGGGCGCGAGGACCATCCACCCCTCGTCGGCCAACTGGGAGGCGAGCCGCCACCAGCAGACGCCGTCCGAGGTCAGGCCGTGCAGGAGCAGCGCCCGCCGGTCACCGAGGGGGTTCCAGACGTGGGTCTGGAGGCGCACGGGTGCACCCATGCTCGCGTCCTCCGTCTCAGGCGGCCCCGCGAGGCAACAGTCCCATCGCGTCCTTGGCCCGCTGCAACGTGTCCGCCGCGATCGTGCGGGCGCGGTGGGCCCCGTCGTCGAGCAGACGGGCCACCTCGGCGGGGTCGGCGGCCAGTTCCGCATGGCGCTGCTGGATCGGGCGCAGCAGCTCGACCACCGCCTCCGCGACCGCGGTCTTGAACGCGCCGTAGCCGTGACCGTCGTGTTCGGCGGCGAGGTCCTCGATCGACCTCCCCGTGGCGGCTGCGAGGATCTCGAGCAGGTTGGACACGCCGGGCTTGGCATCGCGGTCGTAGCGGATGTCGGTGGCGGAGTCGGTCACCGCGCTCTTGATCTTCTTGGCGATCCGCGTCGGGTCGTCGAGCAGGTACACCACACCCTTCTCCGACGACGTCGACTTGGACATCTTGTTGGTCGGTTCCTGCAGGTCCATCACCCGTGCCGCCGCCTGCGGGTGGATCGCCTTCGGCAGCGTGAACACCTCACCGAACCGGTGGTTGAACCGTTGCCCGAGGTCGCGGGCCAGCTCGATGTGGTGGCGCTGGTCCTCACCGACCGGGACCTCGTCGGCGTGGTAGAGCAGGATGTCGGAGGTCTGCAGGACCGGGTAGTCGAACAGCCCGACGCTGACCGACTCCTGGCCCTCCGACTTGTCCTTGAACTGCGGCTGCTTGCGCAGCTCACCGAAGCCGGCGATGCAGTTGAACAGCCAGGTGCACTCCGCGTGCTCGTGGACGTGCGACTGCACGAACAGGATCGAACGCTCCGGGTCCACGCCGACGGCCAGGAGGGTCGTGGCCGCGTCGACGGTGCGCTGCCGCAGCGTCGCGGGGTCGTGCTCGGCCGGGCTCGTCATCGCGTGCAGGTCGACCACGCAGTAGACGCAGTCGGCGCGCTCCTGCATCCCGACCCAGTTGACGAGCGCACCCAGCTGGTTGCCGAGGTGGAGGTCGCCGGACGGTTGGATGCCGGAGAAGACGCGGGTCACGTGGAGCCTCGCTGCGGTTCGGGCGCGCGGACGGGAACGAGCAGCCCGTGAAGGTAGCGTCGCCCTGGGTGGTAGCCCGCCGGCCGTCCCCTCGTCCCGTCCACCGCAGGAGGCCGTCGTGGCGCTCGGACTCCCCGACCTCGTCGACGACGACCTGCTCCTGCGCCCGCCGTGCCTCGCCGACGTCCCCGACATCGCCCGCATCTGCCGCGATCCCGACATCGAACGGTTCACGCGCGTGCCGTCGCCGTACACCGAGGACGACGCCCGGCAGTTCGTGGAGCTGGCCGCCGCGGCGCTCGCCGACGGGTCCGGGGCGCACCTGCTGGTCGTCGACCGGCGCGACGACCGGGTCCTCGGTGCGGTCGGCCTGAGCATCGACGACCGCGACTGGAGCGGCGAGCTCGGCTACTGGGTCGCGCCCGACGCGCGTCGGCGGCAGGTCGCGACCCGCGCGTCGCGCCTGCTGCTGCGGTTCGGCTTCGGCGAGCTCGAGCTCGGCTACGTGATGCTGTGGGCGGCAGCCGTGAACGCCGGCTCGAACGGCGTCGCGCGGGCGCTCGGGTTCACCCACGAGGGCACCAGCCGGGAGGCGATGCTCGACGGCCCGACCGGCGACCGGTCCGCCCCCCGGGGAGACGCCAACCTGTGGGGCCTGCGCCCCGACGAACTCACCTGACGCCTACAGCATGTCGGTGACGGCCTCGCGCTCCTCCTGCAGCTCCGCCACCGTCGCGTCGAGCTTGCCCTGCACGAACGACGACAGCTCGAGGCCCTCGACGATCGCGTACCCGCCGGCACCGTCGGTCGTGACCGGGAAGCCCGAGATGATCCCCTCCGGCACCCCGTACGACCCGTCCGAGGGCACCGCCATCGACACCCAGTCACCGTCGCCGGTCGGCTTGCCCCCGCACCAGTTGGCGACGTGGTCGATCAGCGCGTTGGCGGCAGAGGCGGCCGAGGACGCGCCGCGGGCGTCGATGATCGACTTGCCTCGCTGCTGGACCGTGGTCAGGAACGCTCCCTCGAGCCACTCCCGGTCGGTGATGACCTCCGTCGCCGGGCGGCCGCCGATGCGGGCGTTCTCGAAGTCCGGGACCATCGTCGGCGAGTGGTTGCCCCAGACCGCGAGGTTGGTGACCTCCGCGACCGGGACCCCCGCCTTCGTCGCGAGCTGGGTCTTCGCACGGTTCTCGTCCAGGCGGACCATCGCGGTGAAGCGCTCGCGCGGGACGCCGTCGGCGTTGCTGGCCGCGATCAACGCGTTGGTGTTCGCCGGGTTGCCGACCACGGCGACCCGCAGGTCGTCGGCGGCGGCCGCTGCCAGCGCCCGGCCCTGACCCGTGAAGATGCGCCCGTTGTCCTTCAGCAGATCGGCGCGTTCCATCCCGGGGCCGCGTGGCTTCGCTCCGACGAGGCACGCGACGTTGACCCCGTCGAGGGCGACCTCGGCGTCGTCGGTCAGCTCGATGCCGGCGAGCAGCGGGAACGCGCAGTCGTCGAGCTCCATCGCCACCCCCTCGAGCGCCCCGAGGGCAGGCGTGATCTCCAGCAGCCGCAGCTCGACCGGGGTGTCGGGACCGAGCATCTGTCCGGACGCGATACGGAAGGCCAGCGCGTAGCCGATCTGGCCGGCGGCGCCGGTCACGGCGACTCGAACGGGGGTGGACATCGAGGCTCCTCAGCACACGGCGGTGGGGTTCGGACCGAGCCTAGTCAGCCACCTGCCGTAGCCTGTAGGGGCCGTCAGGACGGGGCGACCCGCGTTCCCGCACCGACGAGGAGAGTTACCCGTGGGGGTCCTGGACCGCGCCTTCGCCGCCCTGTACGACCCGATCCTCGGTCTGGCCGAGCGGACCGGGCTGGCCGAGGAACGTGGCCGCCTGCTCGGCGACCTGGCCGGCCACGTGGTGGAGATCGGGGCCGGGACGGGCGCCAACCTCCCCTACCTCGGGTCCGAGGTGGCACGGGCGACGCTGCTCGAGCCCGTGCCGGAGATGGCCACGAAGCTGCGTGCGCGACTGGACGACGAACGCGCGTCGGGCACGCTGTCCGTCAGCCGGATCGAGGTGCTCGAAGCGCCCGCGGAGGCGCTCCCCGTCGGC
The DNA here is from genome assembly GCA_007133465.1 of Nitriliruptoraceae bacterium. Taxonomy (GTDB): domain Bacteria; phylum Actinomycetota; class Nitriliruptoria; order Nitriliruptorales; family Nitriliruptoraceae; genus SLMP01. The sequence continues at coordinate 7,502 of SLMP01000041.1, forward strand.
GACGACGCCGCGGACGCGGTGGTGTCGACGCTCGTGCTGTGCAGCGTCGACGACCTGGAGCGATCGCTGACGGAGATCCGACGGGTCTTGCGTCCGGGCGGTGCGCTCGTGCTGATGGAGCACGTCGCCGCCCACGGCTTCCGCCGGCGCGTCCAGGGGGTGCTGGAGCCCGCATGGAAGGTGATCGGGCGGGGCTGCCACCTGACCCGCGAGACGCTGCTCGCGGTCCAGACCGCCGGTTTCGACACCACCGAGGTGGAGCCGTGGCACCTCCCCGGTGGCGGACCGACGGGGCTCGTCGTGGCCGGCGTGGCACGCAACCCGGCCTGACCCGGATCGGCGGGTCCGCAGCCGTCGACCGGGTCGACGGGACGCAGCGGCAGCGGTCGGGGCGGGGTCACCGGGGCGGCAGGCCCCGGCGGATGCGGGCGGCCTCCAGGGTGTTCTGCAGCAGCATCGTGACCGTCATCGGCCCGACCCCGCCCGGGACCGGCGTGATGGCGCTCGCCACCTCGGAGACACCCTCGAAGTCGACGTCGCCGACGAGCTTGCCCTCGTCGGTGCGGTTGGTGCCGACGTCGATCACGACCGCGCCCGGCGCCACCATGTCGGCCGTGATCAGCCCCGGCACCCCGACCGCGGCCACGACGACGTCGGCCGACCGGCACACCGCGGCGAGGTCGCGGGTCCGCGAGTGGGCCAGCGTCACCGTCGCGTCGCGGCCCTTGAGGGTCAGCATCACCGACAGGGGCCGGCCCACCAGGTTCGACCTCCCGACGATCACGACGTTGGCACCGGCCGCGTCGACGCCGGCATGGGCGAGCAGCTCGAGGATGCCGTAAGGGGTGCAGGCGAGGAACGTCGGATCGCCGATCGCGAGCCGTCCGGCCGTGTACGGGTTGAGGGCGTCCACGTCCTTGGCCGGGACGATCAGCTCCTGGACACGCCTGGGATCGAGGTGGTCCGGGAGCGGCAGCTGGACGAGGATCCCGTCGACCGCGTCGTCCTCGTTGAGCGCGACGATCAGCGCTTCGAGGTCCTCCTGGGTGGTCTGCTCCGGGAGGATCTCCACGCGGGAGTGCATCCCCGCGGCCTCGGAGGCCCGCTTCTTCATCCCGACGTAGACCTTCGAGGCGGGATCCCCGCCCACGAGCACGGCGGCGAGTCCGGGGACGACGTCGTGGTCGGCGTGCAGCCGGGCGACGTCGTCGGCGATCCGGGCGCGGACCTGCTGGGCGAGCGCCTTGCCGTCGATCAGGCGAGCGGTCACGGGTGCCTCCTCAGGGGTCAGTGGCGGAAGTGGCGTCGGCCGGTCAGGACCATGACCAGACCCTGCTCGTCGGCGGCGGCGATGACCTCGTCGTCGCGGACCGACCCGCCGGGCTGGACCAGCGCCGTGACCCCGGCGGCGGCCGCCGCATCCGGGCCGTCACGGAACGGGAAGAACGCGTCGGAGGCGAGGACGGCACCGGCGTGGCGGCCGTCCGAGCGCTCGACGGCGAGGCGCACGCTGTCGACCCGACTCATCTGCCCCGCGCCGGCACCGACCAGCTGACGGTCCTTGACCAGGACGATCGCGTTCGACTTCGTGTGCTTCGCGACCGTCCACGCGAAGCGCAGGTCGGCCAGCATCGCGTCGTCCGGCTGGGCGCGGGTCACCACCCGCCAGGCGTCGTACGGCTCCTCGCCGAGGTCGGCGTCCTGGACCAGCAGACCGCCGCTGACGCTGCGCAGCTGCCAGCCCGCCGCCGGCCGCTGCGCCGCCGGCATGCGCAGGATGCGCAGGTTGCGTCGCGACCGCAGGAGTTCGAACGCATCCTCCTCGTACCCCGGGGCGATCACGACCTCCGTGAACACCTCGGCGATGCGCCGCGCGGTGGGCAGGTCGAGCGGTCGGTTGGTGGCCACGATGCCCCCGAAGGCGCTGACCGGATCGCCTTCGAGCGCGCGGACGTACGCGGTCTCGAGGTCGGCTGCGACCGCGTAGCCGGCCGGGTTGGTGTGCTTGATGATCGCCACGCAGGGCTCGTCGAGGTCGACGGCCATCCCCCATGCGGCGTCGGTGTCGAGCAGGTTGTTGTACGACAGCTCCTTGCCGTGGAGCGGTTCGGCCGCAGCGACGCCGCCCTCGCCCGGACGGGCGTACAGCGCCGCGCCCTGGTGCGGGTTCTCGCCGTAGCGCAGCACGCCCACGCGGGGCAACGCGAGGCCGAGCTGGGCGGGGAACGGCTCGTCACGCTGGAACCAGCCGGCGAGCTCCGCGTCGTAGGCGGCGGTGTAGCGGAAGGCGGTCGCTGCGAGCTCCCGCCGCAGCTCGAGGGTGGACCCGCCGTGGGCCTCGAGCTGGTCGAGCACCCGCGGATAGTCGGCCGGGTCGACGACGACCGCGACCGAGTGGTGGTTCTTCGCCGCGGCGCGCACGAGCGTCGGGCCGCCGATGTCGATCATCTCGATGACGTCGTCGTCGCTCGCACCCGACGCGACCGTGTCACCGAAGGGGTAGAGGTTGACGACCACCAGGTCGATCGGGGCGACGTCGAGCTCCGTGAGCTCCGCGACGTGGGCCGGGTCGCGTCGATCGGCCAGGATCCCCGCGTGGATCCGCGGGTGGAGGGTCTTCACCCGCCCGTCGAGGCACTCCGGGAAGCCGGTGACCTCCGCCACCTCGGTGACCGGGACGTCGGCCGCACGGATCGCCGCGGCCGTGGAGCCGGTGGACACGAGCTCGACGCCGTGGTCGTGCAGCGCGGCGGCGAGCTCCGGGATGCCCCGCTTGTCGTAGCAGCTGACGAGCGCCCGGCGGACGGGCACCGGGGTGTCCGGGGTGATGGTCACCAAGAGCCTCCTCGGCCCGGCGGGCCGGTCAGGGGTGGTTGCGTTCAGGTCCGCCGTCGGACGTGCCGGCCGACGAGCTCGAGCTCGTCGTGGCACAGCGCCCGCACACCGGCCGGCAGCAACCGGTGCTCCACGGCCTTGATGCGCTCGTGCAGGCTGACCTCGTCGTCGTGCGGGTGCACGGGCACCGCTTCCTGGGCGATGATCGGGCCGTGGTCGACCTCCTCGTCGACGAGGTGGACCGTGCAGCCCGTCACGGTGACGCCGTAGGCCAGCGCCTCCCGGACGGCGTGGGCGCCGCGGAAGGCCGGCAGCAACGAGGGATGGGTGTTGACGACCCGGTCCGGCCAGCCGGCGAGGAAGGCACCCGAGAGCAGCCGCATGAAGCCGGCCAGCACGACGACGTCCGGGCGGTGCGCGGTCAGGTCGGCACGCAGCGCCGCCTCCCACGTCGGCCGGTCGGGGTGGGACGCGAGCGGTTGCACGACGGTGGCGATCCCGGCCGCGCGGGCACGGTCGAGCCCGCCCGCGCCGGGCCGGTCGGAGCCCACGACCACCACCTCACCCCCGAAGTCGGGGTCGGCCGTGCTGGCGTCCAGCAGCGCCTGCAGGTTCGTGCCGCTGCCGGAGACGAGGACGGCCAGCCGGACCGGTGGGGTCGGCGGCGAGCTCGTCACGGGCGGTCTCCGATGCGCGCGATTGACGACGACATGGACCACGAGGGCGGCGAGGTGGACGGCGGCGCGCGCGGGCGCCGAGCCTAACGGTTCGGCCCGCCGGCCGGTGTGCGCGCCACGGTCACGTCGGCGACCTCGCTCGCTGCGCCATGCAGCTACCGCCTAGGCTCCGCGGCGGATCGTGGGAGGGGCGGTGCGAGGCGACGCGGCGCTGACGGCCCGGCTGCTCCTGCGGGGGACCGGGCTCGCCGGCCTGCTCGCGGCGGCCGGCGGGGCCCTGGCCGTCCTCGGGGCCCTCGGCCCCTGGTACCGCGCGGTCGCGGTCGTGGAGATGCTCGGCGCGGAGGACGGGCGGACCATCGCCACGGTCGCGGGGCTCCCCGACACGGTCGGTGCGTGGCTCGCGGCAGGGCTCGGACTGCTTGCGGTCGTGCTGGGCCTCGCGATCGCGTTCGACCGTCCGCCGCACTGGGCCCGGTGGGGGTTGGCGCTCGTTGCGGCCGGGTTGCTGCTGTGCGCCGCGGTGGCGGCGTTGCGGGTGCCGACGGTGGACACGGTCGTCGCCGGTGCGGGGCCGGAACTCCAGGCGTTGGCCGACCGGCTGCCGACCGGGGTGCAGCTCGAGGTCGCGACGACGGTCGCCATCGGCGTGTGGCGGGTGGCGGTCGCTGCGGTCATGGTCGGTGTCGGTGCCGCCGCGGCGCGCGAGGTGTGAGGGCGATCCGGCCCGGGTCGCCGTCGGCGCCTCGCGGCCCCGGGGTAGAGTCGCTCCGAACCCACACGCTCGGCGCGCAGGAGGTCCTCGCGACGTGGAGGACCCGCCGCTGCGCCTCGGGGTCGACGTCGGCGGCACCTTCACGGACCTGGTGTTGACGGGCCGCGACGGTGTCGAGGTCGCGAAGGTGCCCTCGACACCGCACGACCAGGCCGAAGGCGTGCTCGCGGGGGTCACCCGGCTCGAGCTGGACGTGGCCCGGCTCGCCCGCTTCGCGCACGGCACGACGGTGGCGACCAACACCGTGCTCGAGCGCGACGGCGCCGCCACGGCCCTGGTCACGACCGCCGGCTTCCGCGACCTGCTCACGATCGGCCGGCAGGCCCGCCCGAAGCTCTACGACCTGCGCGTCGCCGTCCCCCCGCCGCTGGTGCCTGCCGACCGGGTCGTGGAGGTGACCGAACGCATCGGCGCCGACGGGCAGGTCGTGACGGCGCTCACCGACGCGGAGGTCGAGCGGGTCGTCGCGGCCGTGACCGCGCTCGCGCCGGCGTCGATCGCGATCGCGCTGCTGTTCGGCTTCCTCGTCCCCGAGCACGAGGAACGGCTCGCGGACGCGCTCGCGGACCTCGGCGTCCCGGTCACGCGTGCCAGCGCCCTCCTGCCCGTCCTGCGCGAGGTCGAACGCGGGTCCACCACCGTCCTCAACGCCTACGTGCGCCCGCGGATGACCCGCTACCTCGGTTCCTTGGAAGGGCGGTTGACCCGCGCGGGACTGCGCGCCCCCGTCGAGGTGATGCGCTCCGGTGGGGGGACGTTCGCCGCACGGATCGCCGCGCGCGAACCCGTGCACGCCCTGCTGTCCGGGCCGGCGGCCGGGGCGTGGGGCGCCGCCGCCCTCGGGCGGGCCTGCGGGGTCCCCGACCTGATCGGCGCCGACGTCGGCGGCACCTCGACGGACGTGACGTTGGTGGAGGGCGGCCGGCCGGCCACCACCGCTGACGGCGCGGTCGACGGGCTGCCGTTCGCGGTCACCACCACCGACATCCACACGATCGGCGCGGGCGGGGGGTCGCTCGCGTGGCAGGACGCCGGCGGGGCGCTGCGGGTCGGGCCCC
>SLMP01000147.1 GCA_007133465.1 Nitriliruptoraceae bacterium
CTCGTGCTCGTCGCCCGCTCTCGGGACACGCTCGCGACCGTCGCCGACGAGCTCCGCGCTACCCACCTCGTCGACGTCGAGGTGCTGCCGTGCGATCTGGTCGATGCGACCGCCCGTCAGGAGGTGGAGGAGCGGCTGCGCGACCGTGACCGGCCGGTGGACCTGCTCGTCAACAACGCCGGCGTGGGACAGGTGGGGCCGTTCAGTGAGCTCGACATCGACATGGCCGAACGGATCGTCGCCCTCAACGTCGTCGCCCCGCTCCGGCTGGTGCACGCCGCCCTGCCCCTCCTGCTCGAGCAGCGGGGCGCCGTGCTGAACGTCTCGTCGACGGGCGGCAACCAGCCGGTCCCGCAGATGGCGACCTACGCCGCCACGAAGTCGTTCCTGACCGACTGGAGCCTGTCCCTGCACGAGGAGCTGCGCGGCAGCGGCGTCACGGTCACGACGTTGGCGCCGGGCTTCACGCGAACGAACTTCGTCGCCGGTGCCGATGCCGACGAACAGGCCAAGGCACTGCCGGGGTTCCTGTGGGCGGAGGCGGCGTCGGTGGCTCGTGCGGGGGTGGACGCCGTCGCGGCAGGTCGCGCCATCATCACCCCCGGGGTGATCAACCGCACCGGCGCGGCCATCAGCGCCGTGACGCCGACGGGCGTGTCGCGGCGGGTCATCGGCGAGGTCATTCGTCGTCTCGGGTGAGCCATGCGGGGAGCCGGTGCCGGGACGGCCGGTTGACACGCGCCCCGCCAAGGCAGATAGTCCGCGGTCGAGGGACCGTTGCGCGGAAGCGCACCGGGGGTGGTCACCTCCCGCAGCTGCGTGGTGCAGCAGAGGGAAACGCCCATGGCTCGCCGCGGCCCGGATCGGTCCTCCCTGTCTGCCGACGACCGTGGTCGCGGCTGGCTCGTCACGGGCATGATCGTCGTGCTCGCTCTGGCGCTGTTCGCGGCGACGATCCCGGCGCAGGCCGTACCGGGACGGGGCGGACCGCCGTCGGGCCCTCGCGGCGTCCCGGCCCTCGCAGGTGAGGACCTGTGGGACGACGTCCCCGGGACGCCCCCCACCCGCCTCGGGTCACGTCGCGCGGTCATCGTCCCGGACGAGTTCGAAGCGGTGACGCTCGACCGCGCGGGCCTGGAGGACCTCCTCGAACAGGCGCCAAACGAACGGATGGGGCGCAGCACCGCACGCACCGCCAGCGCGGGGCTGGTGGTCGCGCTGCCGGACCCTGACGGCGGCTTCCAGAGGTTCGAGCTCACCGGCTCGCCGGTCATGGAACCCGGGCTCGCTGCCAAGCACCCGGACATCGCCACCTACAGCGGCCGCGGGGTCGACGACCCGGCGGCGACCATCCGGGCGAGCCTGACGCCGCTCGGGTTCAACGCCTCGGTGCGCTCGCCGGACGGCATCTGGTACATCGATCCGTTCTACGTTGGCGACGACGGCGTGCACATCAGCTACTTCACCCGCGACCTCTCCGAGAGCCCGCAAGGCGTGTTCATCGAGCGCGAGGACGACGACCACGACGAGCACGAGCTCGAGGCTCAGCTCGGCGCCCTCGGCAACCTCCAGATGGAGGTCTCCTCCGCCGGGACGACGCTGCTGCGCACCTACCGGCTCGCGCTGTTGAGCGACCCCTCCTACGCCACCTACTTCGGCGCCGCGAACGTCACGGCGGCCAAGGTGACCTTGCTCAACCGCGTCAACCAGATCTACGAGGACGAGACCGCGATCCGCTTGGTGCTGATCGCCGACAACGACAAGCTCAACCTCGACACCCCGGAGCAGTTCGCCGGGGCGAACGGGCCCTGCGGCACGGCGCCCTGCTTCACCACGACCAACGTCTCGTGCGTCAGCGGGACGCTGACCCGCAACCGGATCGTGATCGGCCAGCTGGTCGGTGCGAGCAGCTACGACGTCGGCCACATCATCCTCGGCCGGGCCGGCGGCGGCGTCGCGAGCCTCGACTCCGTCGGCGGGAACGCCAAGGCCCAGGGCTGCACGGGACTGCCGAACCCGGTCGGCGATTTCTTCGGCGTCGACTACGTCGCCCACGAGATCGGCCACCAGTTCGGTGCCAACCACACCTTCAACGGCAGCGTCGGCAACTGCTCCGGCGGCAACCGCAGCGCGCTGAACTCGGTCGAGCCCGGCAGTGGGTCGTCGATCATGGCGTACGCCGGCATCTGCGGCCGGGACGACCTGCAGCCCCACACTGACCCGTACTGGTCGCAGCGCAGCTTCCAGGAGATCACCGCGTTCGTCACCTCGGACCGCCCAGCGATCAACGAGGTGCAGAACGTCTCGCTGTACGGTTTCGACACCAACGGTGACAGCTTCCGGCTCGGCTTCGCCGGCGGGACCTCGGCCCCGATCGTGCGGGGCACGAACTACTCAGCTGCCGGCATCAAGGCGGCGATCGAGAGCAGTCCCAACTGGCCCGCGGGCGGTGTCGTCACCGTGGCGAACTGGGGCGGCGGCGGGGCGCCGAGCGACAACGGCTTCCAGGTCACGTTCTCCGGCAGTCTGGCGCAGACCGATGTGGCGTTGCTCCAGTTGGTCGACACCGTCGGCACGAGCGGCTTCGTCGGCGAGACCGCCAAGGGCGGTCCGGTCGACAACCAGGGCCACACCATCACCGACACCGGCAACCTGCCGCCGGTGGTCGACCCGCTGCCGTCGTACACGATCCCCTACCGCACGCCGTTCGAGCTCACGGGCAACGCAACCGACCCGGACGGCGGGACCGTCACCTACCTGTGGGAGCAGAACGACCCCGGCCTCACCGCGATCCCGCTCGTCACCACCAACAAGACCAGCGGTCCGCTGTTCCGTCAGTTCGGCACCGCGCTCGACATGACGCAGTACGACCCGACCGTCTACAACAACCCCGGCGTCAACGCCGTCACGACGGACCCGATCCGGGTCTTCCCCGACCTCGCGCAGCTCCTCGCGGGCAACACCAACGCGCGGACCGGTGACTGCCCCGGCGCGCCGCCACCGGCGGCCGGCGCCATCCCGCCGGAGATGATCGACTGCTACTCGGAGTTCCTGCCGACCGCGGTCTACCCGGGCCCGATGAACTTCCGCCTGACGGTCCGTGACGGCAACCCGGGCGCCGGCGGCATCACCAGCCGCGACGCTGTCGTCAGCTTGGCTCCCGGCACCGGGCCGTTCCTGGTCACCTCGCAGACGACCACCTCGACCCTGCTCGGTGGCGCCCCCGTCGAGGTGACGTGGGACGTCGCTGGCACGCACCTCCTGCCGATCGGGACCGCGCAGGTCCGCATCGAGCTGTCCACCGACGGGGGGTTCACCTACCCGCACGTCCTGGCGGCCGCCACGCCGAACGACGGCGTCGAGGAGGTCCTCCTCCCGAACGTCGCGACCGACCAGGCCCGCATCAAGGTGTCGGCGGTCGGCAACATCTTCTTCGACGTCAACCTCGCCGACCAGGCCATCAAGGTGGGGACGGAGGTCACCGACGACGCGCCGCCGGACGGGGTGCAGGTGCAGTACAGCGACGCGCTGGACCCGCCCGTCACGGTAACGGCCAGGTTCCCCGACTCGCCCGGAGGGGAGCTCACCGCCGACGTCGACGGCCTGCCGGCGGGCCTCTCACTTGCGCCCGGCTCGACGACGGAAGGGCCGCCCGGCATCGGGACGTGGACGGTCGACGGCAACGTCACGGACGCCCCCGGGACCTACCCGGTCACGGTGACCGTCACCGACGGCACCGACGCCGGCAGCACCTCGTTCACGATCGAGGTCCTGCCGGAGGACGCCCGCGTCACCTTCACCGGCGCGGAGCGGGCGGCGACCGGGCTGCCGGCCAACACGACCGCCGAGGTGGTGCTCAGCGCCACGGTGCAGGACATCAGCGTCACACCGGACGCTGCCGGTGACGACGCGCCCGGTGACATCCGCAACGCGACCGTGACCTTCGTCGACCGCACCGAGCCGGGCGATCCCGCGATCAACGGTTGCGCCGACCTGCCGGTCGGGCTGGCCGAGGCGGCGGACGACACCGTCGGAGCAGCGGCCTGCGTCTGGACGGTCGACCTCGCCGCCGCCGACCAGCTCACCCCGGACGTCGGCATCGTGGTCGGGGGTCACTACCTGCGTGATGCGGCTGCCGACGACGTCGGCGTCACGATCACGCGGGCGTCCGCCGGCAGCTCCGTCTCCGGGAACGGCCAGCTGCTGCTGACCTCGCCCGCCGGCCTCCTCGCAGGAGACCTCGGCTCGAGGGTGAACGCCAGCATCGGCGCCCAGTTCGACCGGGGCGGACGCAACCTGCAGAACAGCGTCAACGTCGTCGTCCGCCGGTTCGAGGGCGGCGTCGAGCGCAGCTACCAGCTGCGCGGCCAGGTGGCTTCGCTCGCGGTGTCCGGCGCGTCCGCGACGCTCGGTGGGACGGCGACGGTGTCGGACGTCACCGACGACGCGTCGCCGACGGTGGTCGCGACGGACGCGCTGTTGCTCGTCGAAGCGACCGACACCGGTCAGCCCGGACGGACCGACACCCTGGTCATCAGCGCCTGGGACCCGGCTGGTGGGCTGTGGCTGAGCACCAACTGGGACGGCGTGCAGCCCGTCGAGGTCCCGATCGTCGGCGGCAATCTCCGGATCCGGTGATCGCGAGGCACGGGCGGTCGGCGGCACCTGCCAGCCGGCCGCCAGGGCACGCGGCGATGTCGTCGTTGGCGGCCGTCCTCCGGCGGGCCATACTGAGGTGAGGCCGGTGCTCGCCGGTCGCGCACGCCGCCCGACGGACCTCACCGCACCGGTCGGGAGGCGATCGTCATGCTCCTCGAGGACCGGATCGGCCCCACGCTCGAGGCACTCCGTCCGCTGAAGCCGCGGCGAACCGAGCGCTTCCCGGTCCACCCGGACCTCGTCGACCATCTCGTCGACGTGCAGGAGCATCCGGACGACACGGTCGCCCACGTGCTCGGGGTGTGCGCCGCCTACGCCTACGCCGATCCCGACACCGTCGCGATGATCGTCGCGCGGCTCGGTCTGCCGGAGAGCCGCGTCCGGCAGGTCGCCCTGTACGTGGACCCGATGTTCATCTCGTCGACCGCCTACCTCGTCCAGAGCGCCGACGGCCGCGTGGTCCTGCTCGCCTACCGGGGGACCGAGCCGATGCGGCTCGTCAACTGGCTGACCGATGCGGACCTGTACCCGGACCGGATCGCGATCCCGCTCGGGCACCGGGACCACGTCTACGAGGTCCACGGCGGGTTCTACCGCAACGTGCGAGCCACGCGCTACCAGCTCGTCGCCGCGCTGCAGCGCGCGCTCGAGGGCCGCTCGATCGACGAGCGGCGCGACGAGCGTCTGCAGCCGTTGGAGGCGCTGTACGTGACCGGTCACAGCCTCGGCGGCGCGATGGCCGCGTTGATGGGGGTGATGCTCGCCACCCAGCCGGCGTACGCCCCGCTCGCGGAGGCCCTGCGCGGTGTCTACACCTACGGTCAGCCGATGATCGGACCTCGTCACCTGGCCCGTGCCTGCGCCGAGCACCCCTTCCTCGGCACCCACGTCGTGCGCTACGTCTACCAGCGCGACGTGGTCGCGTTCCTGCCGCCACGGGACACCGGCGACTTCGAGCACTTCGGGCAGGAACGTCAGTACCTCGGGTCGTGGCCGTGGCAGGCCAGCGCCCGGCCGGTACGGCAGATGGGCTTCGCCGCCGAGCTGGCCGAGGTGCCCTTGTCGTTCCTCGCCCACCGTTTCGCCGCAACGCGCCGCCTGCCGTTCCGCTACCGGCTGGACGACCATCTGCCGCACCACTACGTGGCTGCACTCACGCCTCCGGGGACCCCGAACGAGTACGGGGACGATCCGGTCACGCTGGTCGGCCGGGCGGCGGACCGCGACGAGGAGCCGCACCGCCGATCGGTCGCGCGCTCGTCCGAGGAGGAGCGGTGAGCGGGGACGTTCGAGGCTCCGAGCTCGGGGTCCATGGCGGTCGCGCCTCAGCGCAGCACGATCAGCAGGGCCATGGCCAGGATCAGGACGTTGCCGGCGATCGCGGCGCCGGCCGCGAACCGCGGTGGCAGCCGCCGACCGACCACCGCGCCGACGGCCGCCAGGAGCAGCTGCCACGACAGTGACGCGAGGAACGCGCCGGTGACGAAGGCCACGCCTGCGGCGGGCGTGAGCTCGGCCGCCAGACCGAGCCCGAGCACGATCGCCGCGAAGTACACCACCGTCAGCGGGTTGATGACCGTCAGGCCGAGGAAGCGCGCGTAGGTCAGGGCGTACTCCCGGGGCCGGGGGAGGGGCGCATCCGCCATCCCCGGGGCACGACGGGCGCGGGCCAACCCGCGGAGGGCGATCAGCACCAGGACGCCGGCGCTGACCCACCGCAGCGGTTCGCCGACGTCCTCCACGGCGGCGGCGAGCGCGACGCCCCCGGTGACGGCGAGCAGTGCGTACAGCAGGTCGGCGGTGGCCGCCCCGGCGCCCGCGCTCGCGGCGCAGCCGAACCCGCAGCGGATGCCGACCTGGACGATCAGCACGGCGATCGCGCCGACCGGGATCGCGATCCCGTAGCCGGCAGCCACACCGAGGAGGAAGGCTCGCATCGCTGCTCCGCCGAGGGGTGCCGGGACGTCACCGTGCTCTGCCGCCGTCCGTCGAGGCCTGCTCACCGTAGACGTCCCACGGCTCGCGCGACCTCACCGTCCGTCGACGCTCGGCAGCACGATCGCGGTCAGCGCGACAGCCGGACCCCCGTCGCGAGCGTCCGCTCGACCTGCTCGCGCAGCGCCGGGTCACCGAGGCGCTCGGCCGCGTCGCGAGCGGTGGCAGCGGCCACCTCGGCATCGTCGTGGCGTCCCAACCGCCGCAGGAGCAGGGCGCGGTGCACGTGACAGCCCGCCAGGTTGCGGTCGTTGTGCAGCCCGGCGAGCAGGTCACGCTCGGTGTCGCGTTCGGCGAGCGCCCGCGCCGGGTCCTCTCGTGCCTCCGCCAGGTCGGCGGCCGCCCAGTGCACGAGCGACCCGGTGTAGCGGAAGCCGTGTCGGTCGCACAGCACCCTGGCGGCCTCGAGCTCGGCGGTGGCGGCGTCGAACCGCCCCACCTTGAGGAGGGCGCCCCCGTGGTGGATACGGGTGATCGCGAGCTCGTGGAGGTCGCCGCTGGCCGTCGCCGCCTGGCGCGCGCGGTCGTACAGGACCAGCGCCGCTTCCGGGTCCCCGAGGTGGGCGCGGACGAACGCGTGCCGGTCGAGCGCCTCGGCGAGCACGAGCCAGTCACCGACGTCCTCGGCGAGACCAACGGCCCGCGCGAGCACGTCCGTCGCCCGCTCGGCCTCCCCACGCCGGAAGCGGGCCCACCCGAGATCGACGAGCAGTCGGGCCTCCGGCAAGGCAAGGTCCTCGCCCGCTCCACCGGCCCGGTCGAGCGTGGCCAGCGCGTCGAGGCCGGCGTCCAGCAGCGTGATCGCGGTCACCAGGTCGCCTTGCCGGTACGGCACCTGCGCCACCCACCGCGAGGCCAGTGAACGCTCGTCGGCGTGCTCGGCAAGATCCGTGGCGGCGGTGAAGGCGTCCGATGCGCCCCGATAGGCGCCCTGGTCGAGGCGGACTTGACCCAGGCCGAGCCCTCCGTCGAACGCGGCTCGACGCAGCTCGTGGCGCGCCTGCCCGCCCACGGCGTCGTAGGCCCGGAGCCCGCCCTCGAACAGCTCCGCGGCCGCGGCGACCGCCCCGACCCTGTGGGCGATGGCTCCGGCCTGGAGTGCCGCCGGCGCGGCCACGACCGCATGGCGTTCGAGGCCCGTCGCCTCGAACGCCGCCAACCGATGGCGCGCGACCGACAGCGTCGACATGGCGCTCGAGGCGGCGGCCGATCCAGCGGTGAGGGCGTCGGCCACGCTCCGATGCAGCGCTGCCCGCCGCAGCGGATCGAGCGACGCTTCGACCGCGTCCCGCTGGAGCGGGTGGATGAGCCGCAGGGTGCGTCCCGGGACCAGCAGCGAGGCGTCGGCGAGCTCGGTGAGCAGCGCCATGAGCTCGTCGTGCGGACCGAGCAGTCCCGCGGTGGCCCGCTCGAGGACGTCGAGCGTCGCGTCCTCGCCGGCGATCGCGACGGTCGCGAGGACACGCCGGGCCGGTGCGCTGCACCGGGCGAGCCGTTGGTGCAGGAGGGCGACGATCCGCGCCGGCACGGCGAACCGTGCTGCCGACGAGTCTCCGGCCGACCGGGTGTCGCTGGCACGGGCGAGTTCGACCGTGAACAGGGGGTGGCCGGCGCCACGTTCCGCTGCGCGGCGGGCCCGCGCGTCGTCCGGGACCCCGGCCGCCGCCGCGGCGTGCTCCGCGAGCCGCATGCTGGCCTCCGCGTCCAGCGGGTCGAGCGGGAGGCGCTCCACCTCGCTCGGCAGAAGGGGAACCGGCGCGTCCGGCTCGTCGGTGCGGGCGGCGAGCAGCAGCGCCCAGCCCCGTGGACGCACGCCAGTCGCCAACCTCGCGACGACGTCCTGCAGCCCGGGGTCAGACCAGTGCAGGTCGTCGAGGCAGAGCAACACGGGTCGTGCGGTGGACAGCCCGTCCAGCTGCGCCTGCACGGCGTTCGCGAGGCCAGCGAGCTCGGCCGAGACGACCGGCGCCTCCGGGGACTGCCACGGGTCCGGATGCAGCACCCGGCCGAGGACCGGCGGTGGCGCCAGCAGCGGCAGCGTCGACAGGGCGGTGCGCAGGGCGGCGAAGGGGACGCGGCGGTCACCGCGCGTCGCCGTCGCCGCAGCGATCGTCCAGCCGTCCTCGGCCAGTCTGGCCACGGCGTGCCGGAGCAGGTGGGTCTTGCCCATGCCAGCCGGGGCAGCGACGAGCACGCTCCCGCCCTGTCCGACGCGTGCTGCCGCGGCAACCCGCAGCACGGCGGCGAGCTCCTGCTCGCGCCCGTAGAGCGGCCACGCCGTCTCGAAGGCGGCCGGTGCCGGGCGTGGTGCCGGGGAGGACAGCGGTGACGCCGCACCGATGAGCGTGAGCAACCGAGGTGTCACGGTGAGCCCGAGGTCGGCGAGGGCCGCGCGGTGCACCTCCAGCGCGTGGCGGGCGTCTGCCCGTCGATCGGCCTGCAGGAGCACGGCGAGGAGCCCCTCGTAGGCTGCCGGGTCGGCGGGGCCGGCGACGGCGGCAGCTTCCCAGTCGGTCACTCGCCGGCTGGTTCGGGCCAGTGCCAGCATGGCACCGCAGCGCAGGCGGTCCAGCGCCTCGGCCACCTCGATCGCCCAGGGTTCGTAGCGGTCGTCGACCAGGGCGGGACGACGCTCCTCGAGCGCGGTGCGCAAGGCAGCTTCGCGGGTGACCGGCGACGGGTCGGCGAGGGCCGCGCGCAGCGCTGCCTCGTGGGTGAGCAGGTCGACCTCGACCCGTAGCCCTCCCGTGAGCCAGACGTTCACCGGGTCGGCGGATAGCACGCTGGGGCCCGAGCCCGCCGGATCGGTCGGCCGTCGGCCACCGACGTCGAGGACGGAGCGCGCCAGACTCAGCGCCTTGGAGAGCGCACGCGCCTGCTTGTCCGGCGGCAGGTGGGGGAACAGCCGGTTCCCGAGGGTCTCGCGGGCCAGCAGGTGCTCCGGACAGAGCAGCAGCAGGGTGACGAGGCGGCGAGCGGCGGGCCGCGGCCACGCCGTCACCGGCGCGTGCTCGTCGACCCGGACCACCGTTCGCCCGAGCACCTGCCCGCGGAGCACACTCGGTTCCACGGCTCGACGCTAGTCGCGGCAACGCCGCCACGGTCGGGGCGAGCGGGAACGCGGCGGGAACACCCCCTGCGACGCTCGAGGAGTGCCGCACCGGACGCGGCGAGGAGGGAGATCGGAACCATGCGCAAGCGGGCGATCGTCTCGATGGTGATGGCCGTGGTCGTGCTGTCCGCGCTGCCGGCGCAGGCAGCGCCGTGGCAGCACCAGTGGCTGCCGGACGCTGACCTGTTCTGCCAGGACGACGGGGGGCACGTCGTCGACGTTGGGGCCTGGGTCGGGAACCCGAACGCCGGCACCCTGTGGGTGGCGGAGGGTCCGTTCGCCGGGCACTACCTGACGGTGATGACGGCACACTTCTTCGCCGCCGAGGTGCTCGGCGAGTGGCCGCTGCCCGACGAGGAACTGGCGATGCTCTACCCGCTCGGGGAGCGGACGTTCGGACGGAAGACGGGTCACGGCGGCCGGGTGTCGTGCCAGGTCGTCTCGCGGTTCGCCGGAGAGGACGACACCACCCACGAGGACGACTTCACGGTCTACGCGCCGATGGTGCTCGTGCGGGTGCGCTGATCTCGTCGGGGGAGGGCCACGGCCCCACCATCGCACCGACCGACGCGGCGGTGGTGGGGCCGGCCCGTGCGGCTGACCGCCATCGCCGTCGCGTCGCGTTGTCGCGGTGGTGGAAGGGTCCCCCGCCCCTAGCGACGTCCGGTCCGGCGGGAGGAGGCTGAGAGGTCGCCTTCCCTGCGGGAGAGCCGCCATGTCCGCCACGTCCACCCCCACCATCCAGCCCGTCACCCCCTTGACCTTCGTCCCGGCGGCGAACCTGCTCGAGCCGTTGTGGCGCCACGCCGAGCGGGAGCCCGCTCGGCCACTGCTCGCCCACCGCGTCGGTGACCGGTTCGTCGACGTGTCCGCACGGGAGGTGGCGGAACGGATCCGCGGGATCGCGCGCGGCCTGATCGGACTCGGCGTCCAGCCCGGTGACCGCGTCGCGCTGATGTCGCACACCCGCCTGGAGTGGCCGCTGCTCGACCACGGCATCCTCGCGGCCGGCGCCGTGACGGTCCCGATCTACGAGACCTCGTCCGCCGAGCAGATCGCCTGGATCGTCAGCGACAGCGGCGCCGTCGCGATCGTGCTGGAGTCGGCCCAGCACGCGGCGCTGTACGCGGAGGTCGCCGACCGCCTGCCGGACTGTCGGCACACGTTCACGCTCGAGGAGGACGGGCTCGACGCGCTCGTCGCGGCGGGGACCGACGTGCCCGACCGGGCCGTCGACGAGCGCATCGCGGCGATCACCCACGAGGACCTCGCGACGATCATCTACACCTCGGGGACCACGGGCCGTCCGAAGGGCTGCGTGCTGACCCAGGGCAACCTGTGCAGCAACGTCGCCCAGGGGCTGCAGGCGTGGGACGAGGTGCTCCGCGACGACGACACGGTCCTGCTGTTCCTACCGCTCGCCCACTCGTTCGCCAAGACCGTGGCCCTGGCCTGCCTGCATCGCGGGGTCCGCATCGCGATCGCGACCGACCAGACGACGGTGCCCGAGGAGATGCAGATGGTCGCCCCGACCCTGCTGATCGGGGTGCCGCGGGTCTACGAGCGGATCTACAACAAGGCGGCGCAGAAGGCGGCCCGGGAGGGCAAGAGCCGCATCTTCGGGATGGCGGTCGATGTCGCCGCCAACCACGCCCGGCAGCGGCTCGACGAGGGCAAGGTCCGGTTCGGGACGCGGCTGGCCCACGCGATCTTCGGCAAGCTGGTCTACGGCAAGCTGCAGGCCGCGTTCGGTGGCCGGCTGCGGGTCGCGATCTCCGCCGGCGCACCGCTCGGTGAGCGGCTCGGCTACTTCTTCAACGGCGTCGGGGTGACGCTGCTGGAGGGCTATGGGCTCACCGAGACGTCCCCGATCCTGACGGCGAACCTGCCCGACGACATCGGTGTCAACACCGTCGGGTACGCCATGCCGGGCACCGAGCTCAGGCTCGCGCCGGGCGGCGAGCTGCTGGCGCGCGGGCCGCAGATCTTCCAGGGCTACTGGCACAACGAGGCCGCCACCCGCGAGGTGATCGACGCCGAAGGCTGGTTCCACACCGGCGACCTCGCCGCGTTCGACCCGAAGGGCCGCGTGCGGATCACGGGGCGGGCCAAGGACCTGATCATCACCGCCGGCGGCAAGAACGTCTCGCCCGCGGCGCTCGAGGACCCGCTGCGGGCCCACCCGCTGATCTCCGACTCGGTGGTCGTCGGCGACGACCGCCCCTACATCGCCGCGCTGATCGGTCTGGACCCGGACGGGCTCGCGGAGTGGGCCGAGGACCACGGCAAGGCCGCCCGGACCGCCGTGGAACTCCGGGACGACCCGGACCTGCGGGCCGAGGTCGACGCAGCCGTCGCCGCCGCGAACGCGATGGTCTCCCGGGCCGAGCAGATCCGCCGCTACACGATCCTGCCCCGTGACCTGTCGATCGACGGCGGTGAGCTGACCCCGACGATGAAGGTCAAGCGCGCGACGGTCATGAAGGAATACGACGAGCTCGTCGAGGAGCTCTACCGCTGAGGCCAGCGGGCCAGACGAACCGCCACAGGATCGGCGGCAGCAGCCCGCGCGCCAGCTCACGGAACAGTTCCCGCATGCCCGGCACCGGGAGCAGCGCCGGGTCGTCCGGCAGGGCGAGGTCGATCTGGACCACGCCCGGTTCGACCTCCTTGCGCTGCGCGCCGAGCTGGTCGAACACCTCCAGCACGTCCTCCTGCTCCGCCAGGACGTAGTTGCGGAAGGTCCGGATGCCGTGCTCGATCGCGGACACGGCCAGCTGCCGGAACAGCAGCGTGCCGAGCCCGCGCCCCTGGTACTCGTCGAGGACCGTGACCGCGGCCTCCGCCACGGTCGGCTCGTCGGCGAGACGGACGTAGCGGGCCACGCCGAGCCCGGGCGCGTCGAGGTCGTCGGGGTCGAGCGCGGCCCACGCCTCGTGGTCGTGGTGGTCCACCTCGGTGAGGTACGCGAGCTGCTCGGCCGAGAAGGACGCGAGGTTGCCGTGGAAACGCCGGTAGCGCGACTGGGGCGACAGCCGGGCCAAGCCCTCCTCCAGCCGCCACTTGTCGTCCGGTTCGA
>SLMP01000064.1 GCA_007133465.1 Nitriliruptoraceae bacterium
GACCGTCGGCGGCCGGCGGCCGGCGGGTGCGCCGCCAGGCGGCGACTGGTCGGCCCCCGAGCCACCCGACCGCGGCCGGCCGATCGGGCTCGCACTCGTGCTCATCGGTGTCGGGGTGGTGTGGTTGCTGGCGCTGGCGGGGGTCAGCCTGCCCTGGGAGCTGGTGGTGCCCGCCGCGCTCGTCGTGACCGGTGCGTTGGTGCTGCTGAGCCCCCTGTGGGGTGGTGGCAGCGGGCTCGTCGGGTTCGGGATCGTGCTGGCGATCCTCGCGCTCGTGGTCGCGGTCCCGAGCCCGGCGGCGATCTCGGCCGGTGACCGGACGATCGCGATCACGGACGTCGCGGACCTCGAGGACCGCTACGGGCTCGGAGCGGGCACCATGATCCTCGACCTGCGTGGCCTGGAGCTGCCCCCCGGCACGACCGAGGTGACGGCGGGGGTCAACCTCGGCGAGCTCGTGGTGGTCGTCCCCTCCGACGTCACCGTCACGGGTGAGGGGCGCGTCTTCCTCGGGGAGATCGGGCACTTCGACCGTACGAGCAGCGGGGTCGCGCCTCGGGCGTCCTTCTCCGAGGCGGGCGACGATGCCGACCGGGTCCTGGAGCTCCGCCTGCGCGTCGGGCTCGGGCAGATCGAGGTGCGCCGATGACCCGCTCCCAACTGGTGGTCGGGACCGCGCTCATCGCCCTCGGCGCACTGCTGTTCGCGGACCAGGCCGGCGCCATCGACGACGCGTGGGGCCTGGTCCTGCGCTGGTGGCCGCTGCTGTTCGTCGCGAGCGGGCTCGCGCAGCTCGTCACGCGCCCCCGCAACGTCGTCGGCGGCCTCGTGATGGTCGCCATCGGCGGGCTGCTGCTGCTCTGGACGGTCGGGCCCGTCGCGTCGCTCGCGCTCCTGTGGCCGGCGCTGCTGATCGGTGTGGGCCTGTGGCTGCTGCTCGGGCGGGTCGGGACGGCCCGCCACGGTGCGGGGCCCGGGATGGACGCGTCCGCGGTGTTCGGTGATCGCCAGGTCACGGCACCCCCCGGGCCGTTCCCGGGCGGGTCCCTCACGACCCTGGTCGGCGACCTCCGTGCCGACCTCCGGGCGACGACCCTGTCCGGCACCGCGACGCTGCAGGTCACCACCATCCTCGGCGACATCGACCTCGAGGTCCCGCCGAGCTGGCGGGTCGAGGCGAGCGGCCCGGAGCTGCTCGGCGACGTGGTCCTGCGTTCCGAGGTCGGCCGGGCCCGGCACCCCGACGGGGTGCTGCGCCTCCGGGTGCTCACGCTGTTCGGCGACGTGACGGTCCGGGCGACCGCCGGGGCCGCCCGCGGCTGAAGGGTGATCCGGGCGGGTGGCAGCGGGCGAGCGATCACGGCCCGCCGCCTCGGTGGTCAGCCCTCCCAGCGGAACCGCCAGGTCGCGACCACGGCGCCGAGCAGCGCCCAGCCCCCGACGATCGCGAGCTCACGGGTGAGCAGTGCGCCGGTCGAGAAGGCCTCTCGGACCGCGTCCACCAGCGGCGCGATCGGCAGCCATCCGGCGATCGCGGTGACCACCTCCGGGAGGACGTCGCCGAGCGGGAAGATCCCCGACAGGAACATCAGCGGCATGAAGGTCGCCAGCGTGATGGCCGGCACCGCCTCGGCGTTGGGTGCAACGGACCCCACGGCGAGTCCCAGCGCCGCGAAGCAGGCGATGCCGACCCCGAGCACGAGGACGAGGGTCGGCCACCCGGTGGCCACCGGCGCGACGCCGTACAGCCACCAGCCGGCGAACAACAGGATCGCCACCGTCAGGGACGCGATCCAGGCGACGGACACCAGCCGGCCCGTCAGGTACGCCCACGCCGGCAGCGGCGTGCCGCGCAGGCGCTTCAGCACGCCGCGGTCACGGGCGGCCGCGACCAGCTCCGGGAGGGCCACGTACGCCGTCAGCGCCACCCCGAACACCGGCATGCCGGTGGTCATCCACTCGGCGAAGGACCGGCCGTCGAACTCCGGGTTGCCGACCACCTGCGGCAGGATCACGACGAACAGGGTGGGCAAGGCCAACGCGAAGAACGCGTAGACGGGCTCGCGCCAGACCGAACGGTTCGCGTGCCGGGTCTGGCCCCAGATCATCCCGAGCGGGCGTGGTGAGCCGTCGGCGGACCACCCGCGCGCGGTCGCGGTGCGGTGTCCCGAGCTCCGGCGGCTGGTCGCGCGGGTCTCGCGGCCGAGGTGCCGGGATGCGACGACGGCTCCGAGGGCGCCCCACGCCAACAGGGCGGCGAGGCTGCCGAACGCGACCCCTGCGCCACCCACTCCCGGCTGCAGCGGGACGGCGAGGACCTCGACCGCGTGGCGGAGCGGGAACGTCCATCCGATGGCCTCGAGCCAGCGTGGCAGGTCACCGTCGAACCCGTAGAGGTCGGAGACGAAGCCGAGCAGGATCACTGCGCCCATCGTGAGGCTCAGCACCGCCTGGCTCGATCCGACGAGGCTCGCGACCGCCAGGCCGAGCGAGGCGAGGACACCGATCGTCACGATCAGCCCGAGCAACGCCGCCGGCAGGGTCCGGGGGGTGAGGTCGAGGCCGTAGGCGACGACGCCGACGACCACCATCAGCACCGTGCCGAGGACGGCGACCCACGCCGCGGCGCCGGCTCGCCCGGCGAGGTAGGCCCAGGCCGGGAGCGGGGTGCCGCGCAGGCGCTTGAGGACACCTTGCTCCCCGGCGACGGCCACCGAGAACGCCAGCATCACGAACGTGGCCATCGCGACCGCGAAGACCGCCGCCCCCGGCACCAGCCGTTGGATCGCCCCGTCACCGGCGTCTCCCGGCGCTGCCCCGGCGGCGAGGCCGCTGACGACCAGGAACAGCAGCGGGAAGATCAGCGTGACGAGCAGCGTCGCCGGCGTCCGCCAGGCGTCGGTGCTCGCGTGGACGACCTCGCCGAGCACCAGTCGCCAGGCCGGCGGGCGGGACACCGGCGCGGTTGGGGGAGGCGCTGCCGGGTCGTGCCGCAGGTCCGGACGGGAACGCGCGTCGAGGTCAGGCATCGTCAGGCTCCGTGGTGGCCCCGACGAGCTCCAGGTAGGTCTCCTCGAAGCTGCGGCGCAGCAGCCGTAGCTGGTCGAACTCGAGGCCCCGCTCCGTCGCCCAGCCGGTGAGGGCCTGCAGGTCGCGGGTCGGCGTGGTGGAGCGCACCTCCACCGCGTCGCCGTCGATGGTGAGGTCGCCGTCGATCCGAGGCAGCTCGCCGACCACCACGTCGGCGGGCAGCCGGAAGCTGATGACGGCCTGTGCGCCCGCCGCCTGGTCGACGAGCTCGTCCGGCGTGCCGAGCGCGACGAGTCGTCCGGCCGCGACGACGGCGACGCGGTCCGCGAGCCGGTAGGCCTCCTCCATGTAGTGGGTGGTGAGCAGGACGGTCTTGCCGACGTCGCACAGGCTCGCCACGACGTCCCACGCCTGTCGGCGGGCGGAGGGGTCGAACCCGGTGGTGGGCTCGTCGAGGAAGAGCAGGTCGGGGTCGCCGATCAGTCCGAGCGCGAGGTCGACCCGGCGGCGCTGTCCGCCGGACAACGAGCGTGTGCGCTCGTCGGCCTTGCCGCCGAGCCCGACGAGGTCGATCACCTCCTCGACGTCCCGCGGGCGGCGGTAGAAGCCGGCGTAGTGCCGCAGCAGTTCGCGGGGGCTGAAGCGGTCCTCCATCCCCGCTTCCTGGAGGACGATACCGATGCGCTCCCGGTAGGCGCGCCCGCCGGTCTCCGGGTCGAACCCGAGCACCTCGACGTGCCCGCTCGTCCGCTTCCGGTGGCCTTCGAGGATCTCCACGGTCGTGGTCTTGCCGGCGCCGTTCGGGCCGACGATGGCGACGACCTCACCTTCCTCGATGGTGAGGTCCAGGCCTCGCACCGCGTGGTTGTCCCCGTAGCGCTTGTGCAGGTCCCTCACCACGATCGCCGCCACCACCGCTCCTCTCCTCGACGAGCGCACGCGGGCACGAACGTCGGCGCGCGCGGGACGGCCTTCAAGTCTGGTGACCCGGGGAGGGGACCCGTAGGGGCGTTCGCCCCGTCCGGCCGGGTCACCGGATCGTCGACGTGGTGGCACCGGCCCGGTCTGACGCCGGCGTTGCTCGCAGCGGTCGACGCTAGTAGTGGAATCCGAGTAGGCGGAGGTGGTACAGGAACGGGGCGAACGCCAGCAGGCCGAGCGCGACGCCGGAGTAGTAGACCCGCCCGGCGGTCGAACCTTCGCCGTCTCGCCAGAGCCGGATGACGACGAAGGCGAGCCCGGCGGTCAGCACGACGCTGACCAGGGGGAGCCACAACAGCGCCCGGGTGAACGGGCTGACCCGCAGCAGGCCACCCATGTCGATGACGAAGTGTCCGACGAAGCCGATGAGGAAGGCGACGAGGAGGCCACCGGCCAGCCCGCCGAGACGTCGTGCCTGGCGCACGTCGGTCGGCGTCCCGCCGTGGCGGCGACGCAGTCGCCCAGCGATGGCGCCGACCGGCCAGCCGACCGCCGCGACGAGGGCCACGGCGAGGAAGGCCAACAGCAGCCCGAGGACGAACCCGGTGGTCTCGTACCAGGCCAGCCGGTCCATGGAGAACAGCTGCGGGCCGGCCACGTGCAGCCCGGCCACCTCACCGGCGTCGTCGGTGTCGAAGACGAGCGTGGACGTGCCGCCCTCCTCGATGAACACCCCGGATCCGCTCGGTGTCCACCGCGTGTCCGCCAGCAGCCCGACCGGGGCCATGGCGGTGTCCAGGGTTCCGTCGTCGTTGGCGGTGACCTGCAGCCGGATGCCCATCAGGGTGGAGACCAGCCGCATGAAGGTGAAGCTGTCGTGGCGGTTCCAGCGGTACTGCCCGGCGAAGGCGTCGACGTCGCTGCCCGCTGCGGCCGGCGCGGCGGCCGGCTGCGCGGGGACCGGGACGAGCTCGTCGAGGGCGTCGTAGATCAGCGTGTGCGTGACCTCCACACCCGCGCCGTGGTTGAACGCGACGAACAACCCGAGATCGGCCTCGGGCAGCAGGTAGAGGTGGGCGCTCGCTCCCACCCAGCTGCCGCCGTGCTGCACGCCCCGCCGCTCACCAGCAAGGTGCTCGAAGAAGCCGTAGCCGATGCCCGCGATGTCGGGGTGCGGCGCGAACTGGGTGCGGTGCATCGCCGCGACCGTGTCGGGCTCCAGGATGCGGGTGCCGTCGTGCTCGCCGCCGCCGAGGTGGGCGAGCATGAACGAGGCGATGTCCTCGCCGGTGGTCCACAAGCCGCCGGTCGGCAGCGCGTTGACGTGCATGGGCGGGACCGCGCTGGCGGTGTCGGCCCCTGGGAGGGCCTCGTGCGGGACGACGTCGTGGGCGTCGGGGACCGGGCGCCCGTAGGTGCTGCGGGACATGCCGAGCGGCTCGAGGATGCCGGCGGTCACGTAGTCCTCGAACGTCTCGCCGCTGAGGTTCTCCACGAGGTGGCCCGCCAGGGCGATGCCGTAGTTGTCGTACTGGTGCGCGATGCCCGGGGAACGGATCCGCGGCGGTTGGAACCGCGACAGGCTGTCGGCCAGCGGGTCGGCCTCGCCCGGCCCGGGAGCTGCCGACCCGAGGAGGTAGTACTCGCCGAAACCCGCGGTATGGGTGAGCAGGTGCGCCGCCGTGACGGGCTCACCGAAGGCGTCGGGGACCTCGAACTCCGTCAGGTGATTGTTGACGTCGGCCTGCAGGTCGAGGGCGCCCTGCTCGACCTGCTGCATGACCGCGGTGGCGGTCAGCAGCTTGCTGACCGAGCCGATGTCGAACCGGGTCCGCCGAGCGTCGACGGGCGTCTCCCGGTCCAGGTCGGTGTGGCCGTAGCCCTGCGCGTGGGCGATGGCCCCATCGGCCACGACCACGACGACCCCGCCGGGGATGCCGTGCTGCGCCATCGCCGCGGCGACGGACGCGTCCATGCCGGCGACGACCGTTTCGATGTCCCCGGACGCCACGGGTCCCCCCGCCGCCAGGATCGGGGCGATCGCCGCGTCGCGGCCGGCGCCGGCGACCTGCTCGGGAGCACCAGGCGGGACGGTGAAGCCGGCGACAGCGCTCGACGCGAGGAGCACGACCGCGGCCGATGCCCACACGCGGCGGTGGGCATGCTGCCGGGTGGTCGGGCGGGATCCGGGTCGCTGGGGAGCCGCCCCGGGAACCTGGTCGCTCAGATCGCGCAGACGCATGCCAACCTCCGCACCCCCCGTGCGTTTCCGCGGCGGAGACGCCGAGCAGCCAGGGAGGATCACGCTCCCCGCTGGCGGCAGACGCCGGTAGACCCGTCAGCCCACGAGCGCCGGGACCTTCGATCCCTTCGGTGGACCGGTGACGTGCGGCACGGTGCGAGTCGGGCCATCGCCTCGCGACCGACAGAGCCCGGGACCGTCTCCGTCTGGACGCCTGGGACGGGGACGTGTCAGGTGCCGGTGAGCCACGTCCGGACGAGGTCGCGGAGACGGTCGAGGTTGACACCCTTGACGGCGCTGACCCACACGACCGCCTTGGGATCCACGTCGCACCCGGCCGCGAGGTCTCGCCGCCGCCGCTGCCGCTGCGACGAGCGGACCTTGTCGTGCTTCGTCGCGACCACCGTGAACGGCACGCCCCGCTCGCGCAGCCACACCAACATCTCCTGGTCCAGCTTCGTCGGGCCCACCTCGCCGTCGATCAGCAGCAGCGTCATGACCAGCGCGTCACGCTCGACGAGGTAGCGCTCCATCCGCCGTCGCCACGCTGCCCGATCGGTCGCGGACACCTTGGCGTACCCGTAGCCGGGAAGGTCGACGAGCGTTCCGCCGTCGCGGTGCACGAAGCAGTTGAGCAGCTGGGTCCGGCCCGGGGTCTTGGAGGTCCGGGCGAGGTCCTTCCGCCCCGCCAGGGCGTTGAGCAGCGACGACTTGCCCACGTTCGAACGGCCGACGATCGCCACCTCGGCGTCGCTGTGAGGGAGTTGTCCCGGCTCCGCGGCGGAGCGCAGGAACGTGAGCTGCAGGGGAGCGCTCACGTGAGCAGCCGGTCGAGGCCGAACAGGCCCACGTCGTGTCGGGTCGTGTCGTCGACCGCCAGGTCCGCGAGGATCTCACCGACGACGGCGGCGAACTTGAAGCCATGCCCCGAGCAGGGGGAGGCGACGACCACCTGCGGGTGGTCCGGCAGCCGGTCGACGACGAAGTGCTCGTCGGCGGTGTTGGTGAACAGGCACGTCGCGAGGGTGAGCACCGGCCCGTCCGCGTCGGGGAAGTACGCCGCGACCGCCTCCCGGAGCAGCGCTTCGTCGTCGGCGTCGGGGGGCTGACGCAGGTCCTCGGGCGGGCCCTGCTCCTGGCGGTGGTGGTAGCGGCCGAGCTTGAAGCCCGGGATGCCGTACTGCGGGAAGCCGTAGTAGCGGCCGAGGTCGGTCTCGAGGTTGAAGACCGGGAACGTCGCCGGCGCGAACCGCTCCGGGCGGTGGGGCGCGAACCAGCCGAGCACCTGCCGTTCGGGGACGGCTCGGCCGGCGAGCGGGGCCACGAGGTCGCCGATCCACGCGCCGGCGCTGACCACCAACCGCTCGGCGTGGTAGCGCCCCCGCTCGGTGGTCACGACGACGCCGTCACCGTCGGGCTCCCAACCGAGGACGGGCTCGTGCCCGTGGAGTTCGGCGCCGAGCGCCATGGCGGCTTCGGCATGGGCGACCACGCACCGCTCCGGGAGCAGGAAGCCGCCGTCCGGCTGGTAGCAGGCGAGGACGCCGTCCGGGAGCCGGTAGCCGGGGAAGCGCCGGTGCAACGCGTCCGCGTCGAGGACCTCGTGGGGGAGGTCGTGCTCCTCGCACGACCGCACCGACCCTTCGAAGACCCAGTTGGCCTCAGCCGCCGCGTCGATGCTGCCGGTCTGGAGCAGCAGCCGCTCGCCGGCGACGGTCTCGAGCTCGCGCCACAGCACGAACGCGCGGCGCAGGAGCGCGACGTAGGACGGGTCCTCGTAGTAGGCCAGCCGGATGATGCGGGTGATCCCGTGCGACGAGCCGAGCGTGTTCGGGATGCCGTACCGGTCGAGTGCCAGTACGCGTTGGCCTCGCCGCGCGAGGTGGTAGGCGGCGGCGCTGCCCATCGCGCCGACGCCGACGACGATCACGTCGTAGTGGCCGCCCGAGGTGGTCTGGAGTCCCATCCAGCGAGCCTACTTCGCCCCGTGTTCACCACAGGGTCGGGCGCAGCCACGGGGGGTCGACCGGGCGCATGCGCCGGGCCCCGACCACCAGCCAGGCGCCGCTGATCAGGACCACCGCGGCCCCGATCACGGGTTCGCTCGGGTCGATCTCGCCGCCCGAGGCGACCACGAACGCGTTCATGGACAGCAGCGCGAGGCCGAGCGTGACCGTCTTGATCAGCAGCATCGCGGCGAGCACCGGGCCCATCGGGTGACCCCGGAGCAGCAGCACGCCCGCGAGCACGAGGAGCGGCAGCACGACGCCGAGGTCGAGGACGTGGACGATGCTCGGGATGTCGTAGGTGAAGAGGGTGTCCGGGATACCCCCGGGCCACACCGAGACGATGTCGATCAGCCACAGCGTCGCGAACAGCAGGGCGACGACGATCAGGAACCAGGCGGCGCCTCGTCGCGGCACGTCGACGAACGCCGGCGCGACCGCCGCGGCGTCCAGCCGGAACACCCCGTCCAGGAGCAGGTACAGACCGAGGCCGATCGCCGCGATGTAGACCAGCAGCGCGTCGTTGTACGGGGCGACGACGTACATCAGGTAGGTGTAGGGCACGTACAGGCACACCGCGAGCCAGACGAGGTGTCCCGCCAGGGAGCCGCGACGCGCACGGATGCCGCCCCACAGCAGGGCGATCGCCGCCAGCAGCGTGACCAGGTCCTGGCCGCGCAGGGTCTCCGGCAGGGTCGGGCGCACGCCGTCGGGTGCGGGGTAGGCCCCCTCGACGAACAGCCCGAAGCTCGTCGCGGCGAACAGCACCATCGCCAGCAGCACCGTGAGCAGCAGCGGCGGCGGGCCGCCGTCGCGTCGGCGCAGGACCCGGCCGGGGGCGGCGGTGTCGGGCGGCGCGGCCGTGCCGGCCGCCGATGTCGGCGCGTCGGTGCTCGCCGTCACGCGCGCTTCCGGCCCCGCACCGCCCGCACCAGCAGCGTGAGCAGCACGACGATCATGGCGACCTGCAGCACCCGCAGGGTGATGCCCCAGACCTCGAAGCTGGGGTCGCGCTCCGGCGCGATCGCGACGTACATCGCGATCACCATCACCTGCATCGCCGTCGCGGCGGCCCACACGAGCGGCCGGGGCACGAACCACAGCACGGCGGCCACCAGGAGGTAGACGATGCCACCGGCGCCGAGGATGCCCAGCTCCCCCTCGTCGGCCCGACCGACCGACAGCACCCCGGCGAAGATCAGGCCGTAGATCACGGCGTTGAGGGCCGCCAGCGTCGCGGCGGCACGGTGCAGCGAGGGCGCGTGCGCGCCGGCACGGGTGGGAGCGAGCGCTGGCGAGCCAGCACGACGGGCGGGACCAGGAGCGAGAGCGGACATGCGCGTGCCTACCGGGAAGGGGGAGAGCGAAGCGGGCGGCGATCACCGGGACCGGGCGACCACGGTCCCAGCATGGAGGCGGCCACACCCGCTGCGCAGGGGCCAAGGTCCCGGGGACGTGGACCGCACGCCCGGTCCGAGACCGACGTCCCGCCGTCCCACCCCCGGCGCCCGTCGGGCGACGAACCTGCCGCCTGGTCCAGGGCGAGGGACGCGGGAGCAGGGGTCGTTTACGCTGGCCGGGTGAGATCGCGGTCGATCGGGTCCGTCGTCTGTGCGGTCTGCGGGTCGCAGACCGTTCGCGCCGCCACGTTCTGCCCGCGCTGCGGGGGGCTGCTCGTCCCAGCGGACGACGG
This sequence comes from Nitriliruptoraceae bacterium, assembly GCA_007133465.1. GTDB lineage: Bacteria > Actinomycetota > Nitriliruptoria > Nitriliruptorales > Nitriliruptoraceae > SLMP01. The sequence goes on from SLMP01000064.1 coordinate 9,893, forward strand.
GGCGCCGAGGCCACGTGACGAGCGACGGCGCCGGTGGTTGCCCGCTGGCGGCACGCTGCTGCTGGTGGCGCTCCTCGTGTCCGTCGCCGCGGCCGGGATGCCACCCGACCGGTCCGGTCACGACGGGCTCGCCGCGGCCGACCCGCGCGACCCCGTGACCGTCGACGCCGCCACCGCGAGCTCGGATCCGGCCACCTCGCCCCCGGCCACCGCGACATCGGATCCGGCCACCTCGCCCGCGGCCACCGCGACATCGGATCCGGCCACCTCGCCCCCGGCCACCGCGACGTTGCCGGCCACGTGCGTGGTCGGGACGGAGACGGCGTGCGCTCGACTGGTGCTCCGCGGCGGCCCCCACGTCGCGGCGATCCGGGTCGGGTTCGGCGCGATCGTCGTCGACGAGCATCTGACGGCGCGGCGCGTCCGCGTCGACCGCGACGAGGCGACGGTGTGGTGGTCCACGTCACTGCGGTCGGCCGCGGACCGCGGCCGCGACGGCCGGGGCCCGGTCGCGCTGACGAGGTCTGGCGACCTGGCCTTCGTCGGGACGCGCACCGCCCTCCACACCCTCGAGGTGGAGGAGGGGAACCACCGCTGGAGCGTCGCGCTGCAGCAGGCAGCCGGGGCGGACGACCCGTGGACGGCCTGGCAGGTGGACGACGCGGTGCTGGCATCGGCGGGGAGCACCCTCGTCGCGCTCGACCCGCACGACGGGTCCCTGCGGTGGGCGCGGTCGGTCGCCGCCGCGACCGTCGCCGGGCTGAGCGCGGGCGCCGCGGTCCTCGCGCCGGGACGCCTGGACGTCGTCGGACCCGATGAGCGCGCGCCGGTGTGGCAGCTGGAGGTGCCGGAGGGGGTGGACCAGGTGGCTGGCGGCGATCTCCGGCCGGTGTCGGGACCGCTGGTGCTGACCGGCTCGCGATCGCTGGTGGTCGACGTCGCGGGCCAGCGGGTGCTGGCCGACCTCGGCCACCGGGCGGTGGCGACCTCGCTCGCGAACGGACACGCGGTCGCCGTGGTGTGGGAGGACGACGGGGAGGACGCCGTCATGCTCGGGTGGGAGCCATCCGGCGAGCAGCACCTGCGCCAGCCCGGGCCGCCGGTCCCGTGCTGCGGGGTGACGCTGCGCCCCCTCTACGACGGCCGGGTGCTGCTCCTGGCGCACGCCGACCCGGGCGAGGTGGTGGGCTGGATCGTGGACCCGACCGACGGGCGGATCCTGGAGTGGCTGCGGCGGCCACAGGACGTGGCCTGGCGCCCGGTCACCGTGGCCCGCGGCGTCGCGGTCTGGCGGGACGGTCGGGCGCACGTCGGGACGGACGCCGCGACCGGGCTGCCCGTGTGGCGGGCACCGGACGACGCGGCGGTCCTCCTGGACGGGCCCGTGCTGCTCGCGACCCGTGACGGGCTGGTCCGTCCGTGAGCCGCAGCGGCGCGCAGGAGGTCGTCACCCCGGACGGCCCACCGGATATCACCCCGGACGGCTCACCGGACATCACCCCGGACGGCTCACCGGTCGCGGTCTACCGGGCCCTGCCCGCCGAGCCGGGCTTCACCCCGCTGCTGGAGGTCCTGCGACCCCCGGCGAGGGTGCTCGACCTCGGCTGCGGAGCCGGGCGGCTGGCGAACCTGCTCGCGGCGCACGGCTTCGCGGTCACCGGCGTGGACGCCTCGCCGGCGATGCTCGTGGGCCTGGCCCGGGAGGTCAGGACCGTCCTGGCACGGATCGAGGAGGTCCGTCTGCGTGAGCGGTTCGACGTCGTGGTCCTGGCCAGCCAGCTGGTGAACGAGCCCGACGTCCGACGCCGCCGGGCGCTGCTCGCGACGGCGCAGGCGCACGTCGCCGACGACGGGGCGGTGTTCCTCGAACACCTCGATCCGGACCTGCTCGCCGGCCCGCCGGAGCGGACCGCGACGGTGGGGTCGGTCGACGTGCGCTTCCGTGTCCTCGCGGTGCGCGGGCAGGAGATCGACGGCGAGGTGCGCTACGGCCTGGACGGCCGGACGTGGACCCAGCGCTTCACCTCGCTCTTGCTCGACGACGAGGCGCTCGAGCGCGACCTGGCAGCGGTGGGCCTGGTGAGCCGCCGGCGGCTGTCCCCGACCTGGCTGCAGGCGGGGGCGGCGTCGTCCGGTCCGGCCACGCCGCCCGAACCGAACGCAGGTACCGACCCCAGGAGCCACCCCTCATGACCACCGTGGTGATCGTTGGCGACGGGCCGGCCGGCCTCAGCGCCGGGCTGTTCCTCGCCAAGAACGGCGTCGACACGATCGTGTTCGGTCAGGACGCGACGGCGATGCACTACGCGCACCTGCACAACTACCTCGGCGTCGAGGACCTCGGCGGGAGCGACTTCCAGGTCGTCGCCCGCAGGCAGGCGGCGGCGCACGGCGCCGACCTCAGGGACGCCGAGGTGACCGCGATCACGCCAGACGACGACGACGGCGGCTTCCTGGTGCAGGCCGGCGGCGACGAGGTCGCGGCGGAGTACGTGATCCTGGCCGGCGGCAAGCAGGCGCAGTCCCTCGCCGCGGCGCTCGGTGCGGAGCGTGACGGCGGCCGGGTGCCGATCGACGTCGAGCAGCGCACGGTGGTGGACCGTCTCTACGCCGTCGGCCGGGTGGCCCGTCCGGACCGCAGCCAGGCGATCATCTCCGCCGGTGCCGGTGCCGTCGCCGCCCTGGACATCCTCTCGCGGGAGGCCGGCCGCGACGTGCACGACTGGGACAGCCCGCCGAGCGACTGACGGCTGCGGCGCCGTGCGACTGACGGCTGCGGCGCCGAGCGATCGACGTCGGCCGTGGTGGGCGACCGACGTGGCTGCGTCGGCGGCGGCGGTTCGCGTTACCCTCCCGGCATCGGCCGAGGGAGCGTTGCGGTGGCGGTGCTATTCCTCGACCCGCTCGCCCTCGGCCTGCTCGTGGGGTTGGTGGTCTACGTGTGGGTCGTCTGGCGGGGCTCGTTCCGCCGCTGGTTCGGCCGCCCTGAGGGCTGGACGGTGTTCGCGTGGCCGCTGCCGCTCGTCGCCATCGGCGTGCCCCCGCTGGCCGGCGGGACCATGCTCGTGCTCACGGCGCTCGGGTGGCCACCGACGGACGGGCCCGTGCTCGGCGCGCTGACCTACGGCAGCGCCTACCTCGTGCCCCTGACCCTCGGCACGGTGCTGCCACCTCGGTGGCTGCTGCCGAGGTGGGCGCGGCGGCGGCTCGCGTCCCTGCCCTCGCCCGACGGCTCGAGCATCCCGGCGCTGCTGACCGAACGAGGGCACGGCAGCCTCGCGCGGTGGGCGTGGTGGGTGGACGCGGTGCCAGGTCGCGTCCAGGTCGACGCGGCCACGCTGCGGTTCCGTGCGACCGCGCCCGGCGAAGAGCGCGACGGCGGCCCATCGCGGGTCCGCACCTTCCTCGACGAGGTGCTCGGGGAGCCGGAGCTCACCCCGAGCGGGGAGGTACGGGTCGTCGTCCCCCGTGGTGGGCGTTGGACCCACGACGACCTCGAGGTGGATCTGGGAGCCGTCGACGACTGGAAGGTCCGGGCGACCCGGCCGTGGCGCCGCGACGGGCTCGTGGTCCTCGAGGTCGCGGGGCGCCGACCGCTGCACCTGTGGGTCGCCGACGTGCGGGCCGTCACCCGGGGACTGCCACGCCCCACCTGACGGGGACGCCCGGCGGGGACCGTCAGCCGTAGCGAGCCCGCGTCCAGGCCAGCGCGCCGGGCGCCATGCCCTTGAACTTCGGCACCTCGGAGAGCTCGGCCACCAGCAGCGGCGTGTCGATCGGCAGGTGGTCCTTGAGTGCGTGGTAAACGGCGGAGCGGTGCTGCTCGCTGTCGACGAAGACGAGCCCCGGCTGCAGCGGGAAGAGCTCGCGCCACGGCCCCTGCGCATCGGGCGGCAGCTCGTGGCCGTCGAGGTAGGCGAGGTAGAGCACGTCGCTCACGCTGGTGGCCGGGGGGTGGGGGGCGTACGATGACCGACACTAGCCTCGGTGGGAGGCTCGCAGGTGGGAACGCGCACAACGTCCCAGCCGGCTCCGGCGTCCCGACGAGGCCGGCGCCGGATCGTTCGTGTGGTGGCGGCAGTGGTCGTGCTCCTGCTCGCCGTCCTGGCCATCACGGACGCGGGGTCGTCGCGGGGGTGGATCCAGGGCCTGCTGCTGTGGTCGCTGGTCGCGGCACCGATGGCCCTCGGGATCGTGTTCCTCGCGCGCTTCCTCGACAGCGCCGGCGGTTTCCTGGGGGGCGACTCCCCGTACGACGGGCACGGGCCCGAGGAGCGGCACCGCCGCTGAGGTCGGCGCGGTCGTCCCGCTCTGGATGCTGGACGACGCTCTGGTCCGCCCGGCACCTCGGGGGCCTCGACCGCGCCCGACGGCAGGGGGAAGCTCACGCCGCGGCCGGCCGGCGACGTCCGGTGACGAAGCCTCCGCCTACAACGGCACGGACCGCGCGGCCGGTCCCGGGGCCGAAGGACCTGGTGTGGCTGGACACCACCAACCACATCGGCCTCGACGACGTCCCGGCGTACGTCGAGCCGGCGGTCGAGCGGCTCGCTACCTGGTTCGATCAGCACCCGTCGCCGGCGACCTGACGGCTGGCGCTGCCCCCAAGCACCTCAAAGGTGCTCGAGGACGCGGGGCTGGGAAGCCGTTCGCGGCAGGCCCAGACCCGTCCGGTGCATCTGGAGGCCGAGGTGTTCGACCTCATGACGAGGTGGATCGAGCGTTCCGGCGGCAGGCGGGGAAGCGCTACCAGCGGCTCGACGAGGTGTTGCGGAGGATGCCGGACGAACCCGCCACGATCGACCCCCTCAGGGAACAGGAGAACCGAGATGACCACCAGCCGTGAGACCCGCATCGACGCAGACCCGGACGTCCCACTCGTCCGCATCGTCCGGCAGTTCGACGCCCCACCCGAGAAGGTGTTCCGCGCGCACGTCGAGCCGGAACTCCTCGTCCAGTGGCTCGGGCCGCGCGGGCTGGAGATGCGCATCGACCACCACGACTGCCGCACCGGCGGCTCGTACCGCTACGTCCACGCACGCGGCAGCGAGGAGTACGGTTTCCGTGGCAGCTTCCACGAGGTGCGACCGACGGAGCTCATCGTGCAGACCTTCACCTTCGAGGCGTACCCCGACGGGGTCGCCCTGGAGAAGCTGGTCCTCGAGGAGCTCGATGGCGGCCGTACGCGCTTGACGTCCACCTCGTTGGTCGCTTCCTTCGAGGATCGGGACGCGATGCTCTCCAGCGGGATGGAGGACGGGATCCAGCAGGGCTACGAGCGTCTCGACGAGTTGCTCGCGACCGAGGCTGGCGCGGACCGCGCCTCGTGAGGCCCGACGTCGCTGGCCGCGTCATGATCGCCATCGCGATCTTCGGGCTGGTCGTCAGCGTGGTCGGCACGGTCGTCGGCCGGCAACTCGTCACGGACATGGAGAACGGGGTCGGACAGAGTCTGGCGCTCACCGGCGAGGTGCTCGTGACCGTCGACGACTCGTTCGTCGTCGCCGACGAGGCACTCGACACGATCGCGGCAGGGATCGTCGACGCGGAGGTCGCGGTCCGCAGCGTCGGCGGCAGCCTCGCCACCGGGCAGGTCGCCGTCGACGCCGTCGCGGGCCTCGCCAGCAACGAGATCGCGGGTGCCGTCGACACGATCGAGGGAGCCATGACAGCGGTCGAGCGCGCCGCCGGCACGATCGACGATGCACTCGCGGCGCTCGGGTCGTTGCCGTTCGGGCCGACCTACGAGGCGAACCGCCCACTCGGCCGGGCCATCAACCAGGTGACCGCCGCACTGAGCGGGCTGTCGGACGAGCTGCGCGACCAGGCGGAGCAGATCGAGCGGACGAGCGAGGGCTTCGCCGAAGCGGCCGACGGCATGATCGGGACGGCCGATGCGCTCTCGGATCTGGACACGCGGCTGGACGACGCGTCGGCGTTGTTGCGTGCCTACGCCGAGCGGACCGGCGAGGCTCAGGCCCTCGTCGCCGAGCAGCAGGAGGTGCTCGCTGCCAGTGCGGGACGCTTCCGGGTGACCCTGATCGCGTTCGGGATCGCGTTCGCGCTCGCCCAGTTCGTCCCGTTCTACCTCGGCTGGTCGCTGCTCCGGGGGGTGTGGCCCATCGCCGCTCCGGTGGTGTCGCCGGAACCGCGCTGAGGGGTGGCCCGGGGTGTCCGCGGGCCGTGGTCGGCCGCCGGGCGAGCTGATCCGTGCCGACCTGCGGGGTGACCACCGCGACGTCCGGGTGCGCAGCGTGCTCGCGGTGCTGACGGTCCCTCGTCGACGTCGTCTCGCGAGGTCGCGCCGCAGTCGAGGAGCTGCCCGAGGCGGGCCGGGCGCTCGGTCTCACCCCCGGAGGGTGACGACCGGGCTCACTGCCGGGTGCGAAGATGGAGGGTCGTGGAAACCTGGTGCAGGAAGGCGCCTCGATGTTCGTCGCACAGTTCGGCACCGGGCAGGTCTTCTGGTCGTTGCTGTGGTTCTCGCTGTTCTTCCTCTACGTCTACCTCGCGATCACGATCATCATGGACGTGCTCCGGAGCGGTGACCTGAGCGGCGCGGCCAAGGCCAGCTGGGTCTTCTTCGTCATCATCATGCCCTTCCTCGGCGTGTTCACCTACCTGGTGGTCCGGGGGACCGCGATGGACGCGAACGGCCGGGTGGAGCACACCAGGGAACAGATCGAGCGCAGCCGGCTGGCGCAGCCGGGAGGCCACGCCGGGGACGGGAACAGGCCCTGAGCCGCTCACCGTGGCTAGGGTGCCCGACATGAGCGACAACGGCGCAGGCGGTGTCCGCGGGCGCCTCAGTCATCTGGCCGGTTCGCTGAGCAATCGCGTCCTCGAGGAACTCGACCCGGACGCGGTGGTCGATCGGCTCGACGTCGACGGGTTGATCGCCCGGGTCGACGTGAACGGGTTGGTCGCCCGGGTCGACGTCGACGGGTTGGTCGCCCGGGTCGACGTGAACGGGTTGGTCGCCCGGGTCGACGTCGACGGGTTGGTCGCCCGGGTCGACGTCGACGGGTTGATCGGTCGGGTGGACCTCGACGCGTTGCTGGATCGGGTCGAGGTCGATCGTGTGCTGGCGCGGGCGGACGTCGACGCGCTCGTCGCTCGGCTCGATGTGGACGGCCTCGTCGCCCGCATCGACGTGGAAGCGCTGCTGGCCCGCGCGGATGCGGACGCCCTGCTGGCCCGGGTGGACGTGAACGGTCTGCTCGACCGTGTCGACGTGGACCGTCTCCTGCGGCGGGTGGACGTGAACGGTCTGCTCGACCGTGTCGACGTGGACCGTCTCCTGCGGCGGGTGGATGTGAACGGTCTGCTCGACCGTGTCGACGTCGACCCCCTCCTGGAGCGCGCCGATCTCGACGCGTTGCTCGATCGCGTCGAGGTGCAGCGGTTGTTCGATCGGATCGACCTGGATCGGGTCGTGGGCCGGTTGGACATCGATGCCGTCGTCGCACGGATCGACCTCGAGCGGGCGATCGAGACGGTCGATCTCGAGGCGCTGGTTCGGCGGGCGGGGATCCCGGAACTGGTGGCCGAGAGCACCGGTCAGGTCGCGGGATCCGCTCTGGACCTGGGTCGTCGCCAGCTCGTCGGGCTCGACGTGGGTGTCAGCCGGGTCCTCCAGCGGGTGCTGCGTCGTGACCCCGATGCCCTCCCATCGGGCCCGCCCCAGCTCGTCGCCGACCAGGGTGCGGCGATCGAGCCGCCGGAGCCGGGGGAGGCCAGGGCCAAGGCACGGGCCGAGGTCAGCGGCTTCTACGCCGGTCCGGTGAGTCGTCTCGTCGCCTTCGCGGGCGACGTCGCGCTGGCGACGTCGGCGTTCACCCTCATCAGCGCAGCTGCCGCCTGGGTGCTGTCGACCCTTTTCGGGGTCGAGGTGGTCACGATGGACCGTCGTGCCGCTTCGTGGGCGGCGGGGTTCTTCCTCTGGCTGTTCCTCTACTGGTGGGTGTCGTCCGCCGTCGCCGGTCGCACGCCGATCATGACGCTCGCCGGCCTGCGGATCGTCGCGCGTGATGGCACGCCACTACGTCCGGGCTTCGCGCTGGCACGGACCGTGCTGCTGCCCGTCAGCCTGCTGTTCTTCGGGCTGGGGGGCCTCTGGATGGTGGTGGATCGAGAGCGGCGTGGGCTCCACGACCTCGTGGCGCGCTCCACGGTCGTCTACGACTGGGGTGGACGGCCGGCGGAGATGCCGACGCCGCTGGCGCGTTGGATCGCCGAGCACGGAGCGGGCACATGAGCTCGTAGCCGCGGCCACCTGAGGAGCAGATCATGGGTCCAGTGGATCTCGAGGGATCCGGACCGACCAAGGCTGAAGCAGACGCCGGTGGGTCGACCGGTCGTTCGCCCGGGGAGCTCGAGCGTGAGGTCCAGCGTCTGCGAGCGCGGGTCGCGGCGCTGCAGCAGCAGCCACCTGCGCGTCACCGGGTCCGTCAGATGATCGGGGCGGTCCTGGCCGTGCTCACGGTCGTCTCCGTGATCGCGAGCACGGTGGCGGTGTGGCAGACCCGCACGGCCTTTGCAACCGATCGGTTCATGACCCTGGTGCAACCGGTGCTTGCATCTCCAGACGTCTACGACGCGATCAGCATCCGTCTCACCGACGAGACCCTCGAGGTGCTGGCGCTGGAGGACCGCGTCGAGGCCGCGCTCGGCGAGCTCGGCCAGACGCTCCGCGACGAGCTCGCCCAGGCGCTCGGGGTGACGGAGGCGCAGCGGGCTCGGATCCAGCTGCTCCCGATCCCGCAGCTGCAGGATCTCGCGGCGCCCATCGCGGGCGGTCTCGAAGCGCGTGTCGCCGCGCGGATCGACCGGTTCGTGACCTCACCGGAGTTCGAGCGGCTGCTCGTCGAGGGCACCGAGGTCGCGCACACCAAGGCGGTGGCGTTGCTCCGCGGGGACGAGGCCGCGCTCCCGAACCTCGAGGTGGCAACGGGCGAGGTCCGGCTCAACCTGGTCCCCGTCGTCGGGCGCGTCCTCGAGGACCTCGTGGACGAGGGGCTCGCCGTGTTGGGCATCGAAGAGATCCCGTTCCTCGACCCCTTCGCTGACCCACAGCTCTCGCTCGACCGGCTGTCGTCAGCCCTCGGGACCGAGCTGCCGCCCGACTTCGGTCAGCTGACGGTCATGTCGGAGGCCGAGCTGGAGGAACTGCAGACCGTCGCGCGACGCTTGGATCAGCTCGTGTGGGTCCTGCTGGTGCTCTCGATCGTGCTGCTGGTGGCGACCCTGGCGGTGGCACCACGACGCCGGCGCATGCTCGCGCAGGTCGGCCTGGGGGCCGCTGCGGGCACCGCGCTCACCATGCTGCTCGTGCGCAGCACAGAGGACGACATCGTTGACACCGCGGTCACGGTGCCCGGTCGCCGTGCGGTCGCGATGCTCGCCGAGGCCACGTTCGACTCTCTGCGCAGCGTGATGGTCGTCGTGGTCGTCGTGGCCCTGTTGGTCGCGCTCGTGGCGCACCTCGCCGGACGCCCGGCCTGGCTGACCGCGTCGATCGCCAGGGTCCGTCGGGTGACGGCTGCCCGCGCGGCCGACGACCAGGACGCCGACGATCGGCATCGTGATCGATCAGGGTTCTCACCCCTCGGGGGTGATGGCCTGGCGTCGGTTTCGCAGCACCATCGCGCATCGTGCGGCGCCACGTGTGGAGGGCCGCTCCCGAGAGAGGATGCTGAGATGAATGATGCAGGGATGCTGCTCGAGACCCTGGGCGAGATGACCGCCGTGTCGCTCGAGCGGACCGACCTGGACGCCCGGGAACTGATGTTGGTCCGGGTTGCGGCGCTCGCCGCCGTCGATGCGCCTGCGGCCTCGTACCTGCTGAACCTCGGTGCGGCGGTCGAGGCGGGCCTGACCCTGGAAGACGCGCAGGGCATCCTGATCGCCATCGCGCCCATCATCGGCACGCCACGGTCCGTCGTGGCGGCGACGAACCTGGCGGACGCACTCGGTTTCGCGCTCCTGGAGATCGAGCTCGCGATCGAGGAAGCCCTGGAGGAGGACGAGGGCTAACAGCTTCGCGGGAGCCGCCGACGGCGTCGTCGGACCCGGGCACCGCTCAGGTCACGCCCTCGGTGTCGGTGTCGGAGGTGTTCCCCGGCGGTTCGCCCAGACCGAGTTCCCGCTCGAGCGTGGCGACCCGCGCCCGCAGCGCCTCGAGCGCGTCGGAGAGCTCACGCAGGCTCGGGGGCCGAAGGCCGTCGTGCTCGTCCGCCGGTGCCCGCGACGGCGCGACGGGGATGTCCGCGTCGACCGCTGCCTCGACGCCTGCGAGCAGGTGGCGCCACCGGATCTGCTTCTCACCGGCACGGCGGGGGAGCGGTTCGGCGAAGCCGCGGTCCCGCAGCTCCTCGAGGGCCGCGTCCAAGGCCTCGGCATCGGCGATCGGTTGCAGCCGCTGGGTCCGGCTGCGCAGCTCCCCGGGGGTCTGCGCCCCACGCAGCATCAGCACGGTGAGCACCGCGAGCGGCGCCACCGACGACAGCGCGAGCTGCTCGTCCAGGCGGTGCGCGTGCTTCTCCGCGCGCTCACCCGCGCGCAGCACGCGCTTGGCGAGCGCCCGTTCACGCAGCCGGATCAGCGCGGGCCGCACCACGGACGTGCCGTAGTCGACCACGGGGAAGCGGTTGGTCGCCTGGTTGCAGGCGGTGATGAGCGCGTTCTCCGACAGCGGATACGACTGGGGGGTGGCGAGCTGCTTCTCGACCAGCACCCCGAGGATGCGCACCTGAGCGGCGGTGAGCGGTTCGGCGAGGACGTCCATGCTCGCGGACGCTAGTACGCCTCGAGGTGGCAGTACCCTGCGCAGCGGCAAGGAGGGTGCACGATGGCCGGCCGATCTCGCGCATGGCGCTACCTCAGCGGGGAACAGGACGTCCGTCGGCTGGCAGCTGCCGCCACGACGGCGGGCACCGCCACGGGGGAGCCCTCCTACGGCGTCGGCGCCGACCTGCGCGCGACGTGGCGGTTGATCCGCGCGTACCTGCGAGGCGACTACCGGGACGTCCGGGTGCGCAGCGTCCTGGCGGTCGTGACGGCCTTCGTCTATTTCGTCTCGCCGGTCGACCTCATCCCGGACGTGTTCCTGCTGCTCGGCCTGACCGACGACCTCGTCGTGGTCTCGTTGCTGTTCACCGTGGTCCGGCAGGAGCTGGCCGGCTTCCGGCTGTGGGAGCGCCAGGCGTTCGGCTACGCGCACCCGCACTGACGACGTCCGCTCAGTCGCCGGGGCGTCGCGAGCCAGGCGGGCAACTCGTCCGTGTGCTCCCCGAGCCCGGGCGGCGGGTAGCGGTAGGTCGGGGGCTGTCGGAGAGCGTGATCGGGTTGCGGATCGAGGGAACCGCCGCGTCGCCGTCACCCGCCTCGATGACCGGGTGGAGCCCGACCGATGCCGCGAACGCCACACCCTCGCGCACGGTGTTGACCGGCCCGCCGGGCAGCCCGTTGGCGCGGAGCAGATCGAACCACTCCGCGGTCGTCCGTGTCGCGAGCGCCTCGAGCAGCAGCGTCAAGAGGGCTGCACGCTGGGCGGTGCGGTCCTCATTGGTGGCGAACCGCTCGTCCCGCGCGACCCCCAGGAGGCCGAGCACCTCGCACAGCTCGGCGAACTGCCTGTCGTTGCCCGCGATCACGAGGATCTCCCCGTCGGCCGTCGGCAGCGGCTCGTAGGGGAACAGGCTCGGGTGGGCGTTGCCCATCCGGAACGGCGTGACGTCGGAGGCGACGACCGCGCTGGTGTGGTTGACCAGCCCGGACAGCGTCGACGACAGCAGGTCGACCTCGATCCGCTGACCCACGCCGGTCTCGTGCCGGCGGTTGAGGGCGGCGAGTATGCCGACGGTCGCGTGCAGGCCGGCCAGGACGTCGCAGACGGGCATGCCCGCGCGGTAGGCGGGACCGTCGGGGTCGCCGGTGAGGCTCATCAGCCCGGAGATGCCCTGGACCATCAGGTCGTACCCGGCGAGGCTGGCGGCCTGCTCCGTGGTCCCGAACCCGGAGATGGACGCGTAGCCGATACCCGGGTTGCCGGCGCGGACCGTGTCGTGGTCGAGGCCGAAGCGCAGCATCCCGCCCGGACGCATGTTCTCGATCAGGACGTCGGCGCGTGCGGCCAGCTCGTGGGCGAGCGCGAGGTCGTCCTCGTCCGTGAGGGCCAGCACGATCGACCGCTTGTTACGGTTTGATACCGAGGTAGTACGTCGAGATGCCGTCCCGGACCGGCGGCATCCAGGTCCGGGTGTCGTCCCCGGACGGGCCCTCGACCTTCACCACCTCCGCACCGAGGTCGGCGAGCAGCATCGTCGCGTACGGGCCGGCCAGGATGCGCGAGAAGTCCGCGACGAGGATCCCGTCGAGCGGTCCGGCGGGGATGGACCGTTGCGGTCCGGCGGGGGTGGACCGTTGCGGTCCGGCGGGGGTGGACCGTTGTGGTCCGGCGGGGGTGGACCGTTGTGGTCCGGCGGGAGGAGCAACCACAACGACCTCGTGACCGTGCTGCGGACAGCTGTCCGCAGATGGTGTGTGATGGATCAGCGCACTGCCGGCGGCGACGAGGATCCGACCTCGTCCGCGGACGCGAAGCGCGACCCCACGGCGGCCCCCGCGCTCACATCAGGTGGGACCGCGAGGCGGAGGTCGCCCGCGCAGCACCCTGCCGGTGGGGCTGGTCACGGTCACCTCGGCGGTGGCTGGATCGAGACCGAGTCGCCAGCGCCCCTCGTGCACCAGTCGGTGATGGAAGATGCAGATGAGGACGCCGTTGTCGATGCTGGTCTCCCCACCGTTGCTGTAGTACCGGACGTGGTGGATCACCGAGCGAGAGGCGGGGACCGAGCAGCCGGGGAACCGGCAGTGGACGTCGCGGACGATGATCGCGCGCCGCGTCGGTCCGGGCCAGTTGCGGGTCGCCCGGCCGCTGTGCAGGACCTGCGATGGGCCGCGCGTCAGGACGAAGGCCAGGCAGGCGTCGCAACCGAGCCGGGTGAGCGCCTCTGGTGAGATGACGACGCCGCCCTCCGTGGTCGCAACGGCGCCTGGGATGCCGGCGAACGCCTCGATCGGCGCGTACACGGTGACGTGCGGGCGGACGCCACCGTCCTGCGGAGCATCGCCACCGGACAGTGCGCTGTGCGCCGCGGCGATGAGCCCGTCCGCCAGGCGCTGCTCGGGAGAGCGGCGCCGCTCTGGTGGGGTGTCGGCCGGGTCCGGCTGTGTGAAGGCGCGGAACATGCGGTCGACGAGTTCGCCGTTGAGCGCGTCGAGGGTCGCGTCGATGTCCCACATGCCGTCCTTGCGGCGCCGGCTCGTGCAGCGGCGGCGAGCGAACGCGCGGTTCTCGTCACGGCGGAGCGCATCCGCATCGGCCAGGTGCTCCCGGCGCCGGATCTCCCGGCCGAGGCTCTCGGGCGTCTCACGCTCCGCGACGGCGAGCAGTTCCTCGTCGACCTGTTCGGCCGAGCCGAGCCGACCGGAGCGGCTGGCGCGGGCGATGGCGGCCGCCTGCTCCTCGCCGATACGGCCCTCGGCGAGGGCGGCCGCGGTCTGCGGCAGCGCTTCGAGGCCGCGGGCGAGTTCGGCCCGTCGGCGTGCTTCCCGCCCAGAGATGCCCAGGCGGTTGCGCAGGTAGGTCGTGCTGTCGCGCTCACCGCGTTCCGCGGGGGCATCCGAGCGAACAGCGGCGGTCGTCAGCCGGGCGCGCAGGGCCGCGAGGGCACCGTCGACCAGCTTCAGGCGAGCGAAGCAGCGGTCGATGGCGACGGTCTCCGTCGTGACGACGGGTGCGGCGGCGAGTGACTGGAGTTCCCGCGCGAGCCGCTCGAGCCGGTCGGCGACCTCATCGGCCTCCTGAGCCGGCGGCGCCTCCGGACGTGGGTCCGCAGGGATGCCGTTCGGTGGAGTGTCGGCTCTCGGGGCACCGGCCGGCGGGGCACCGGTCGGTGGGGTGTCGGTCGGCGGGGTGTCGGTCGGCGTCGACCGCGGCGAGGGTTGGTCAGCCGCCGCAGGGGCGTGGAGCAGCATCGGCTGGTCGTAGCCGGCGGCCTCCTCCCGGACGATGCTGCGGTGCACGCGATGACGAACGCGCCACCCTCGGGGTGCGTCGAGCTCGGCAACGGTTGGTTCAGCCATGACCGTCACCGTACGGTCGGGGTGTGACATCGAACGTCTGCCGGGGCAGGCGTGCCGGACCTCCCACGCGGGGCGGGTCGACGTCGGCGACGGTTCGTTCCACCATGCCTTTGACCCTACGGTCGGGGTGTGACATCCAGCTGCGGTCGCGGCCGCCGTAGTGAGCATCTCGGAGTCCACATGTGCCGGAACATCCAGCAGCTGCGCGGCGCCGTGCCGTCCGCCACCGACGAGGAGGTGCGGGACGCCGCCTTGCAGTTCGTCCGCAAGGTCAGCGGGTTCCGCAGCCCGTCGCGCGCGAACCAGGCGGTCTTCGACCGCGCCGTCGACGAGGTCGCTGCGGCGACGAGGCAGCTGCTCGACGACCTGGTCGTCCCGTCGTCCGCGAAGCCGATCGTGCCGCTGCAGCGGAAGCGGGCCGAACGGTGACGGTCGTGCCCGCCCTGTCGGTGGGCCGGGGCGGGGACGACCCGGACCGGTGGGCGGAGCGGATCGAGGCCGGCCGGGCCGCGCCGGACCACCTCGCCGCCACCTCGACGCCCGTGCTCGTGCTCGGTGGCTGGGTGGCTGGGTGGCTGGGCGCGACGCTTGGCGCGACGCTTGGCGCGACGCTTGGCGCGACGCTTGGCGCGACGCCGGACCGACCGGCTGGTCGCGTCAGGTCAGGTCAGGTCCAGGTCACGCCGCCGGAACGCCAGGAACCCGACCGCCGCGATGCCCGCCGCGAGCAGGGTCAGCACCAGGACGGGCGCGAACCGGAAGCCCTCGAGTGGCATCGCCGCCGCGGGCGCGAAGGGCGACAGGTCCAGCACCGCCTCCGGGAGGTCGAGCAGCGGCCCGAAGGTGCCCGCGATCAGCCCGAAGGCGACGAGCGCCCACGCGGCGGGCACCGCACGCGGCAGCACCCCGAACAGCAGCGTCGCCATCGCGAGCACGACCCACACCGCCGGCACCTGGTTGAGGTGGGCGACCGTCAGTTCCCACAGGTGGCGGACGTCGCCGGTGACGAGTGCGGCGCCGACCCCGGAGAAGAACCCGGCGACCGCCATCATCACGACCACGGCGCCCGCGATGACCGCCAGGTTGCTGCCGAGCCAGGTCCAACGCCCGACGGGCGTGGCGAGGACCGGTTCCAGCCGGCCGCCCGTCTCCTCGGAACGCAACCCCTGCACGGCGGTGACGGCGAAGGCCGCGACCAGGTACGCCATGAAGACCGCCATGTAGGCGAGGTAGCCGGCGAGGAGCTGGTCACCGCCGCCGAAGAGCTCGGCGTACACGTCGGGCAGCTCGCCGAAGGCGTCCAGCATCGCGTCGGCGTACGCGCCGAAGGCCAGGCCACCGATCGCGAGCGAGATGCCCCAGCCGAGGATGCCGGACCGCTGGAGCCGCAGGGCGAGCCCGAGCGGGGTGCCGAGCGACTCGGTGCCCTCGGCGGACCCCGGCCGGGTCGCGAGCCAGCTGGCGCCCAGGTCGCGACGCTCGGAGAGGACGAAGCCGGTCGCGGTGGTGACCACCGCGAAGCCGAGCGACAGCGCGAGCGGCCACCACCGGTCCAACACGAACGGGGCCGTCTGCTGCGGCCAGGCGAGCGGGGAGGTCCACGACAGCCCCGTCCCGCCCTGCGCGCCCATGTCTCCGCCGGCGCGCAGCAGGTAGGCGAGCCCGAGTGCCCCGCCAGCCATCCCGGCGGCGGCACGGGCGTACTGGCTGAGCTGGACGGTGATGGTCGTGACGCCGGCGAACGCGAGCCCCGTCGCGGCGATCGCAGCGGCGAACACCAGCGAGCCCTGCACCGCGAAGCCGGCGTACCCGACCAGCATCACGAAGACGAGCAGCCCGCCGACGACGTTGGTGATCACAGCCACGAGCACCGTCGCGGTCAACGGTGCGGAGCGCCCGACCCGGTCGGCACGGACCAGCTCCGCCCGCCCGGTCTGCTCCTCCAGCCGGGTGTGGCGCACGACGAGCAGGATGCTCATCAGCGCCGCGAGCAGCGCGAAGTACAGCCCGTAGCCGTTGGCGACGAACCGCTCGAAGGTGGGGTCGTCGAACCCGTAGCCGGGCCCGATCATCAGCCGGCCGACGGGGTCGTTGAACAGCTGGGCGGCGCCGCGCAGGTCCTCCTCGGTGCCGGCGAAGTTCGGCAGGGCAGCGGCGAGGTAGAGGACGAACAGCCCGAGCCCGCCCGTCCACGCGGGCAGCTTGATGCGGTCGCGACGCAGCAGGAAGCGGACGAGGGTCCCGACCCCCGTGAACCGGGAGCCGCTCGTGGCCGTGGCCGTCGCCGCCCGCTCGACGGTGGCGGTGGTCATCGTCCCGCCCCGTTCCGGGGGTTGGTCCGCGCGGCGAGCTCGTCGCCGTAATGACGCATCAGCAGCTGCTCGAGGGTCGGGGGGTGGGCGACCAGCGAGCGGACCCCGAGCGGCGCGAGCGCGCGGACGGTCTCGTCCACCCGGTCGCCATCGACCTCGAAGCGGACCTGGCCGTCGATGTGCTCGAACGCGTGCACGCCCGGCAGGTCGGTGAGGGCGTCGGCGGACTGCGTCGTCTCCGCCGTGATGGTGATGCGGTGCAGGTGGCGCAACTCGGCCAACGAGCCCGACTCCACGATCCTGCCGTGGCGGATGATCGAGATCCGGTCGGCCAGCACCTCGACCTGCGCGAGGATGTGGCTCGACAGCAGCACGGTGCGTCCGGCCTCCCGTACCTCGCGGATGCAGTCCTGGAACACGGCCTCCATCAGGGGGTCGAGGCCGGCGGTCGGCTCATCGAGGAGCAGCAGCTCCACGTCGGATGCCAGCGCGGAGATCAGCGCGACCTTCTGGCGGTTGCCCTTCGAGTAGGTGCGGCCCTTCTTGGTCGGGTCGAGGTCGAAGCGCTCACACAGCTCGTCCCGGCGTCGCTGATCGAACCCGCCGCGCAGGCGCGCGAACAGGTCGATCGCCTCCCCGCCGGTGAGGTTGGGCCACAGCTCGACGTCGCCAGGCACGTAGGCGAGTCGCCGGTGCAGGTCGACCGCATCTCGCCACGGGTCGCCGTCGAACAGCCGGACATCGCCGGCGTCCGCGCGCAGCAGGCCGAGCAGGACCCGGATCGTGGTCGACTTGCCCGCACCGTTGGGGCCAAGGAACCCGTGCACCTCGCCGGCCGCGACACCGAGGTCGAGCCCGTCGAGCGCGACCGTCTTGCCGAACGTCTTCACCAGCCCGGAGGTGGCGATCACATCAGTCATCGTCGTCGTCCTTGGGGTGCTCCGTCGCCGCCGGAGCGAGGTCGTCGAGGGAGTGCGCCACGGCGGCGCGCGCCTGGCTCCCGGTCTCGGACGCGAGCCAGCGGCTCATCGCGGCGTGGACGTCGAAGGTCACCAGGCCGAGCCGTGGCGCGCTCGCGGGATCGTCGAGCGAGGCACCGGTCCGACGCTCGACCTGCTCACGCAGGGTCGCCGCACCGAGGTGCATGACGGTCATCATCGTCGCGCCCTCACGGGTGTGCCGCGATCCTGCGGGGAACACCTCCGGCGCCGCGGCGCTCAGGAACCGTTCGGTGCCGGCGGTCATCGCGTCGAACAGCGTCGCCGCCGCAGATCCGCCCTCCAGCAGCAACCGGATGAGGTAGCGGACGAACAGCGGGCCGGCGGCGTACAGGGCCGGAGCGACGTCCGGGTTCGCGACCTCGCGCTCTGCGTGCGCGACGAGCTCGAGCTGCCGCTCGACGCGGTCGAATGCGGCCTGGTCACAGGCTTCGCGGAGGCGTTCCTTCGTGCCGAAGTGGTGCTGCACGAGCCCCGTCGACACACCGGCTGCCTCGGCGATGCTCTTGATCGTGGCGGCGCGGAACCCGTGCTCGGCGAACTGCGCCATCGCGGCGTCGCGGATCCGGGCGCGAGCCGTCAGGTCCTCCACGGGCCGCTGGTCCATCCCGAGAGCGATACCCACGAACGGTTTCCGATATGCCTGTATGGTCTCCACGCTAGCTGCCGGCACGGCAGGGTCAAGAGGCCGAAGGGCGGCCGACGAGTTCCGGTCCGTCAACGCGCAGATCGAAGCCGTCGTCGTCGAGGCGGCCCGGCGAGCGCGACGCCTCCCGCGCGCCCGGTCCCGCACGTCCACCGACGATGCCGAGTGACGCCCGATCGGCGCGTCCTCGGCCCGCACCGACCAGGTGCCTGCGGCGAGGTGACCCGAAGGACGCCCTGTTCGGGCCTTGCTCACGCGCCGTCGGACGGGTTAGCGTGGTCCGGCGTCCGTGCCTCCCGCGCCACGGACGTTCCCCTGCCAGCAGACTCCCCGGCACGGAGGAACTCGTCGCGACGGTCCCCGTCGCGTGCGGGCTCGGAAGGCACCATCTGTGAACGCCCCCACCTCGTCGAGCACCGTGCAGTTCGAACGGCGTCGGACCGTCTGGGACATCGTCTTCGGGCTGCTCTCCGTCGTCGCCGGTGTGATCGCCCTCGGCCACGTCGCGATCGCGAGCCTCGTCTCCGTGCTGTTCCTCGGCTGGATGCTGATCTTCGGTGGCCTGGTCCTGATCGCGGCCGCCATCCTCCTCTGGAAGGAGGCGAACCACCGCTGGGACCTCGCCGCGGGGGCACTGTTCCTGATCATCGGGTTCGCGTTCGTCCGCAACCCCGGCGTCGGGCTGTTGACGCTCACGCTCGTGGCCGGCTCACTGCTCCTGGTCGGCGGCGTCGTGCGGATCGTCGCAGCGTTCCAGCCGGGTGCGCCCCGTGTCATCCTGCTGCTCAACGGTGGGGTGACGCTGCTGCTCGGCCTCATGGTGCTGAACCGCTGGCCCGTGTCGGCGCTGTGGTTCCTCGGCACGATCCTGGGCATCCAGTTGATCCTCGACGGCATCACCACGGCGCTCGTCGGTCGTGTTCGGGTCGTCGACGCCCCCGAGCGGACGAACGAGTCCGTCTGACCGCTGGTCGCGATCACCCTGACCGCTGGTCGCGATCACCCGAGCGGCGGTGGGAAGCAGCCGCCGCGCGTGAGCGGGCGTCGTCGTCGATCACGGCACCGTGGTGGGGGAGGGCCAGCGGGTGATGCAGCTGACCCCACCCGGGTCGGGCTGCTCGATCGTGATCGGCGAGGGTGTCGTCCCGCCGATGCCGCCCGGGTCGCTCGCGGGGCTGCGACTGGTGGTCCCGGACGTGAGGGCGGCGCACGACGAGCTCGTGGCGCGGGCGTCGAGGCCAGCGTCGTGCAGCCCTCGGACCCAACCCCGGCCGGGGCGCCGAGTGGGACAACGTCGGGTTCGTGTGCTTCCGCGACCTCGACGGCAAGGCCTGGGCGGTGCAGCAGGTCTCCTACGACGCTGAAACCGCGTGTCCGCGCTCTCGCGCTGGTCAGCGGCCGCAGACAGGACCGTGGCTCGACAGGGGAGCAGACGCTTGACAACCACCTGACAAGGGTGTCAACTTCTCCAGTGTTCGATACTGACGTCAGCGTCAGATCACAGCTGGAGCTCCCCATGGGTACCGCGTTCGTCTTCCCCGGCCAGGGGTCCCACCGTCCCGGCGCGGGCCGTGCGTGGGCCGGCGGCCCTGCGGCCCAGCTCCTGGGCGAGGTCGGTCACGCCATCGGCCGTGACGTCGCGGTCCTGCTCGACGACCCCGGCACCGGGGCCCGGACGGCCGACGCCCAGCCGGCGATCTTCGCCGCGTCGCTGGTCGCCTGGCGCGCCCTCGACATGGCCGGCGTGCGCCCCGACGTCGTGGCGGGTCACAGCCTCGGAGAGATCTCCGCCGCCGTGGCCTCCGGTGCGCTCAGCATCCACGACGGGTCCCGCGTCGTCGCCGCCCGAGGGGAGGCGATGGCGCACGCGTGTGCCCGCCGACCAGGAGGCATGGCGGCTGTGCTCAAGTGCGGGCGCGACGCCGTGCGCCTCCTCGTCGAGGACGACGCCGAGCTGGTCGTCGCCAACGACAACGCACCGGGCCAGGTGGTCGTCGCCGGTACGCGCTCCGCGATCGAACGGCTCCGCGACCGCGTCCGCAGCGCCGGCGGCCGGGCGCTGCCCCTGGACGTCGAGGGAGCGTTCCACTCCCCGGCGATGGAGCCGGCCGTGGGGCCGCTGCAGGCGGCGCTCGCCGCCGCCGCGTGGCGTCCGGTCGCCGTGCCGCTCGTGACCGCGACCAGCGGCGAGATCCTCGAGGACCCCGACAGCATCGCGACCGCGATCGCCGCCGGCATGCTCGCGCCCGTCCACTGGCGAGCGGTCCAGCAGCGGCTGGTCGCCCTCGGCATCCGTGACCTGGTCGAGGTCGGCCCGGGCGGGGTGCTCGCCGGCCTCGCCACGCGCACCGCGCCGGACCTGCGGGTGCACAGCGTGGCCACCCCCGCCGACGTGACGTCGGTCGCCGCCTCGCTCGCCGCTGCCGTCGTCGGGGCGATGCGCTGAACGACCCGCGTCCGCAACCCGCCCCGTCCGATGGGACCTCCGCGACCCCGAACCGGTCGCCCGCGCCGTGTGCGCGCTGTTCTCGGACTGGGCCGTGGGGGTCACGGGCGAGATCGTCCGCCGATCTGGTGCAGCGGGAGGTTCGCACCGGCGAGCGAGACGGCGGGGCCACCCGCATCGTCGTGGCCCGCCGTACCGACGCCGACCACGCCGGACGGCATCGCGTTCGTGCGGCACGTCGCCACCGGGTGGGCGCGTGCCGCGGTGGCCGACGGGGACGACGCGTCGGCGGCCAACGACGCGGCCGAGAACACCGTGGTCTTCGACACGGTCGAGCCCGAGGCGTGACCTCGTCGGCCTTCGCCGCGCTGGGTGACCCGACGCGGCGCCGGATCCTCGAGCTGCTCGCGGACGGCGAGCAAGCCGTCGGCACGCTGGTGGCGGCGCTCGCGAGCGAGCGGGTGATCGCGCAACCGGCGGTCTCGCAGCACCTGCGGGTGCTGCTCGCCGCCGGGCTCGTGACCGCCCGCGCCGACGGCACCCGGCGGTTGTACGCGCTCGATCCCGCGGCGCTTCAGGACGCCGCGGGCTGGCTGTCCGACCTCGCCGGGCGGCCGCGACCGTTCGTGCAACCGTTGGACGCGCTGGCGACCGAGGTTGCCCGAGGCCGCCGGACGGTGCGGCGGTCGGTACGGCCCGATGACGCGGGTGCCGCGGTCAGCTGATTGCGGCCTCCGCCGGGCCGGCTGCTCACCACCGCGTGGTCAGGGGTGGCCGAGCCGCAGGCATCAGGTCTCGAGTTCCTTCCGGCGGCGGCGGTACTCGTCCTCGTCGATCTCCCCGCGTGCGAAGCGCTCGTCGAGGATGTGGCGGGCAGCCCCAGGACCACCGCGTCCCTGCGCCCCGTTGCGCGGGGCGAGCCGGGCGACCACCCACACGACGAGCCCGATCACGATCACCCAGGTGAGGACCATCCAGATCCAGCCCTGGCCGCTGCCCCACCACATCATGGCGAGCTCCTCACGTCGTCGGCTGGTGACCGCAGGCGTCGACTCGCTGCAGGCGCCAGCACTCAGGGTGCGGCGGCGACCGCCACCTCGCAACGCAGGTCCCCGGTCGTTCGCCCGGGGGACGCGAACTCGTCGGTGCCGAGGCGGGGCGGTGGGAGGAGCCGCGACGTCTCGACGTACGACGCCGTCGTCGTACACTGACGGTCTCGCGAAGCGTGGTCGGGGGGCTAGGGCAGCACGGACGCAGCGCGAGGACGGGAGGTCGGATGACGACGGGGGATGGCCGATCCGCCGAGGGTCTGCTCGGCCCGCTCGAGTACGACGTGGTCAGGGCGCTGTGGGCCGAGGGCGCCGCCGGCGTCCCGGCCGTGCTCGACCGGGTCAACGCCGGACGCGGGGCCGGGAAGCCGCCGCTCGCCTACACCACGGTCATGACGGTGCTCACGCGGTTGCACGACAAGGGGCTGCTGGAGCGCGAGCGCCGCGGTCGCGGGTACGAGTACCGGCCGCGGTTCACCGAGGGAGAGCTGGTCGAGCACCTCAGTCGCCAGGCGGTCGGTGACCTCCTCGCGCGCTATGGAGACGTGGCACTGGCGCAGTTCGCCGCTGCGATCGACGCCGCGGACCCCGCGCTGTTGCGCAGGATCCGCGAGCTCGCGGGGACCGATGATGCGTGACTCGCGGGGGCCGATGATGCGTGACTCGCGGGGACCCATGATGCGTGACCGGTGGGCTTGGGTGAGCTTCGCGATCGGCCTGACGCTCATCTGTGCGATCGGTGTCGCGTCAGGGCACCACCACGCCGCTGCTGGTCTGCTCGTCGCGCTGCTGCTCGGTGGCGTGCTGACGGCGCTGGTGATGCGTGCGTGCCGGCATCGCCGGCTCGTCGCCGGCCTACGGCAACGCTCGGAGCCGACCGTGCTCGCCGGTCTGCCCGTGCGAGCGGGCGACCTCGGGGACGCCGCCTTCGTCGCCGGCCTCGGCCGTCCGACGATCTTCTGCGATCGTCGGCTGCCCGACCAGTTGTCTCCCGCGCAGCTCCGGGCGGTGCTGCTCCACGAGCACGCGCACCAGCGCGCCCTCGATCCCGCCCGGTTGCTGGTCATCGACCTCGTGACGCCGCTGCTGCGGCGGGTGCCGCTCGGCCGTCGTTGGCTGGCGATCGCGATCGCCCGTCGTGAGATCGCCGCCGATCGGCAGGCGATCGCGCAGGGCGCCACACCGTCGGACCTCGCTGCCGCCCTCCTCGTCCTCCCGCCGCTGACCCACGAGCACGTCGCGGGCTTCACCCCGGCGGTCGAGCTCCGGCTCCGTGCGCTGCTCGGCGACCTCGACGACCTCCCAGCCCCAGCGTCGGTCCGTCGGGGAGCGATGCTCCTGGCGGGCTCGACGCTCGGTGCAGGTGTGTGCGCCTGGTTGCTCCACCCGTTCCTGGCGAACGCGTTCGTGCTGCTCTGCTGAGGCCATGCGGCCCTGCGCGTCGTCGGCCAGCCGGAGGGTTGCCTCGCCCGGCGGGGCTGGCCGGTGGCGGTGACGAACGACGGTGACCCGCGCGCGCCAACTACTACGGTAACGTCGGAGTTCGGTCGTGCGGCCCGCTGCGGTGCCCGAACCACGGCACGCCCGACCGCAGGCCGGACGACCGCTCACGACCCACCGTCAAGGAGCACACCCGTGCGTAGCACCCGAACACGACTCCAGCTCGCCGCGACGGCCGTCGCGCTCAGCGTCGTGCTCGTCGCTTGCGGGCAGGGCGATCCCGCGGTCGACGCCCCCGACGGCGAAGCCACCGACGCTCAGACGGACGTCACCGAGGAGCAGCCGCCCGAGGAGGCCGCTGACGAGCAGGTGGTAGACGCCGCGGAGGGCGACGCCAACGAGGCGGACATCGCGTTCGTCCAGGGCATGGTCCCGCACCACGAGGGTGCGATCGAGATGTCGGAGCTCGTCGAGGGCCGCACGGACCGGCAGGAGCTGATCGATCTCGCGGACGAGATCATCGCGGTGCAGGACGCCGAGATCTCGATGCTCCGCGGCATGCTCGACCGCATGGGCGCCGACGAGATGGCCATGGACGAGATGGGCGACATGGACCACGGCGACATGGGGATGATGGACGACGCCGCGATGGAGGAGCTGCGCGAGCTCGAAGGGGACCGATTCGACCGGCGGTTCATGGAGGCGATGATCGTCCACCACGAGGGCGCGATCGACATGGCTGAGCGGGTCCTCGCCGAAGGTCAGGACACCGAGGTCGCCGGGCTCGCCGAGGCCGTGGTCGCGGCCCAGGAAGCCGAGATCGAGCAGATGCGCACGTGGCTCGACGAGTGGGATCTGGCCTGACCGCCGCCCGTCAGCGGTCTTGACGAGAAGTTGATGCTGCACCACGCCCGTCCTTGACCGTCCCGCGGCACCGTCGACTCGACGCCGACCCTGCCGCGAGGAGCACCCGTGACGGTCACGGCCACCGAGCCTGTCCACGCTGCCACCCCGACGGTTGCCGTACGGGTGCGGACGGCGTTGCTGGCGTGCCCCGGGGCCGGCGTTGACCGCCTTCGCGATTTGTCGACGCGGTCCGACGCGCTTCCTCGGCGCGGTCTCGACGCGCTTCCTCGGACCGGCGATCGGCAGCGCCACCAGCCCGGATGCCGGCACGCCCGCAGCCGAGCAGGTCGAGGTCGACCACCACGGCCACGACGTCGGAGGAGCGTGACCGAGGCCACGTCGGGGCGCCCTGACCACGTCGTTTCGAACCCGCAGACCCGGAGCCTGAGATGCTTGAACCGACCACCGCGGCGGTGCAGCTCACCTATGTGACCGCACCCGCCTGCCACTACTGCGACGACGGCCGCACCGTGCTGGCAGCTATCGCCGAGCGGATCCCGCTGGACGTACGCGAGGTGCCCCTCGACAGCGACGAGGGTCGCCGGCTGCTCACGACGCACCGGTTCGCGTTCCCGCCTGCGGTCATCGTCGACGGTCGGCTCGTCGCGCACGGACGGCTGTCCGCACGCAGGTTGGCCCGTCTGCTCACGCGCGAGGTGAGGTGATGGAAGGCGTCTTCCTCGGCGGGTCGCTCGCGGCTGCCTTCCTGGCCGGTTCGATCGCGTTGTTCGCACCGTGCTGCATCACGGTGCTGTTCCCCACCTACCTCGCTGCGGCGGTGCGCAACGCCCGGTGGCGGTTGGTGACCCTGACGCTGGTGTTCGCTGCCGGGGTGGCCACGGTGCTGGTGCCGGTCACGCTCGGCGTGAGCCTGCTCACGCGCAGCCTGATGCGCTACCACAGCGCCGTCTACCTGACCGGTGCCGCGCTGATGCTGGTGATGGCGCTCGTGGTCGCGGCCGGCAAGACCTGGTCACTGCCGCTGCTGCGCCGGTCCCCGGACGTTTCGCGCACCGATTCGGGTGGCGTCTACGCGCTCGGGGTGTTCTCGGGAGCGGCATCGGCGTGCTGTGCACCGGTGCTGGCCGGGGTCTTGACGTTGACCGCGGTCGCCCCGTCGACGGCGATCAGCGTCGGCATCGGCCTCGCCTACGTCGCGGGGATGGTCTCACCACTGCTGCTGTTGA
>SLMP01000031.1 GCA_007133465.1 Nitriliruptoraceae bacterium
CAACGATCGTGGCGCTGTCGCCAGGTGTGCGGGTTGCCGAGGCGGTTGTTCTGAAGGACCACGTCGCTCTGATCCGCCCGCTCGTCGAGCACGAGCAACTGGGCCGTGAGCTTCTCGTCCTTACCCTGTCCGACGGCGTCGCTGAGGATGTCCCGGTCGTCGTTGAACTTCGGTGAGTGGCCTCCGGGTGTTGGGGCATCGTAGGTTCAGCCTGCGACATCTAACGTCTGCCGTAGCCACCTCGGACGTGGTTCGGGTGCTCCTAGGGTGAGTCGTTGAGACCGGTTCTCTGGTTCGGCTGGGTCTGCGACCTGAGCCGCCTGCGGTGGACTCCTGACCTCGTGATCGTCGATCAGATGAACCGCCCTCGGCGCACGTGCATCCCTGTTGAGGAACTTGGCGGCCGGCCGGATGGTCGGACCCCTGTTACCGGATGTCTGGATCCACGCACCCCAACGGACCGTGCGCCCCGAACGTGAGGCCGGTCCCGCCCCGACAGAAGTCTGGAGAGGAGAGATGGACACGACACCGACGATGGTGCGCCTGGGTGTGGATGTGGCCTGCCGGGCCGCGCATCAGGCCAGCTTGGCGGATGCGACCGGCACGTTGATCTTCTCGGGCCGCAAGTTCTTCACCCGCCCGGCCGAGCTCGAACGGCTGTGGGCGCAGCTGCCCGATGGGGCGCAGGTGATGGTGGTCATGGAACCGACCCGCAACGCCTGGGTGCCGTTGGCGGCGTGGTTTCGGGCCCGCGGAGCCCAGGTGGTGCTGGTCCCGCCCGAGCAGTCCGCCGACCTGCGCGACTACTACAACAAGCACACCAAGACCGACCGGCTCGACTCGCGGGTGCTGGCACGCCTACCGCTGCTGCACCCCGACGGGGAACTGGTCGAGCTCGACAATCTCGGCCCTACCTGGGCTGAGGTGCTGGGCACCGGCGAGTACGGCAAGGCCGCGCTGGCCGTGTTGGAGCGCTACGGCGACCCACGGGCGCTCAAACGGGCCGGTCGCAGCCGACTGACCGCGATGCTCATCCGCCACTCGCGCGGAGCATTCCGCGAGGCCAAGGCCGACCAGCTGCTCGCCGCTGCCGACGAGACCCTGACCCTGTGGGCCGCCGGGGGGCTCGACTTCGCCCAGCTGGCCGAGGACCTCGCCGGCGAAGCCCGCCTTGCCCGCCAGCTCAGCGAGGAGATCACCGCCCTCGAGGAACGCATCGCCGCGCTCTACCACGACGTCGACCCGGCCGGGATCGTGCTCTCCGCCCCCGGGCTCGGGGTCACGCTGGCCGCCGGGATCCTGGGCCGCACCGGCGACCTCAACCGCTTCCGCAACCTCTCCGGCGTGCGCGCCTACACCGGGCTGGTCCCCAAGATCGACCAGTCCGGCACCAGCCACCGGCACGGTCCACCCACCAAGAAGGGCGACCCCGGCCTACGCGAGGCGCTCTACCTCGCCACCGAACAGGCCCGCAAGGTCGACCCCACCCTGGCCGCCCGCTACCAGCGCCTGATCGTCGAGGACGGCAAACACCACGTCTCTGCCATCTGCACCCTCGCGCCGGTGCTCATGACCCGCATCGCCGCCTGCTGGCGCAACGGCGAGCGCTACATCCTGCGCGACCTCGACGGCCACCAGATCACCGACGCCCAAGGCCGTGCCATCTGCCGTGAGCGCTACACCGTCACCGCCGAACAGCGGCATCAGCGCCGCCAACCCACCACCGCCAAACAGCACAAAGGCAGGACGGACCGGCGCGATCAGAAGTCGACCGAAGCCGCTCCGGCAGCCAGCCCGTCCCGCCCCAAGCCTACGCGCAAGAAAGACCCCATCCCCGCTTGACAAGAGTTAGGAACTCACGGTGGTCGAGGAGCTCGGCGCCGGGCTGGTCGGCGGTCGCTTCTTCGAGGGCGACGAGCAGCTGGGGCAGCTGCCGGTAGCCCTTGACGCGGCGGAACTGGGCTTCGGCGGCGAGCATGCCGGCGGCGGTCCAGCGCAGCGCCATCTCGCCGTGCTGCCAGCGCTTGACCCTCCGGGCGTGGTGGAACGGACGATCTCGATCATCGACTCGACGGGGTTGGTCGACTCGACGGTCTTGCGCAGCGAGCCGGTCACGCCGAGCCGGTTGACCGTGAGCGTGTCGGCGAGCCCCTCGCGTAGCGAGGCGGCGGCGCCGGGCCGCTTCTTGTCCAGCGCCCGGGCGAGGGCCTGCAGTTCGCGCAGGGCGGCGTCGGGGTCGGGGTTGGCCCAGGCGGCACGCAGCTTGCGTTGGACCAGCGGCCGCTCGACCTCGGGCAGGTGCCCGACGACATTTCGTTCCTTGTGGCGACGGCACCTCTGGATTAGCGCTTTGGGGCCGAACGCGGCCCGGATCGCCTTGGCCAGGGCCTTGCCGCCATCGATGACGAACAGCATCCCACGCTCGGCGTCCAG
This sequence comes from Nitriliruptoraceae bacterium, assembly GCA_007133465.1. Lineage (GTDB taxonomy): Bacteria > Actinomycetota > Nitriliruptoria > Nitriliruptorales > Nitriliruptoraceae > SLMP01. Next base: position 2,434 of record SLMP01000031.1, read on the forward strand.
GCCGCGGTCGACCAGGTCGGCGACCAGCCGGGCGCACACGGCCGCGTTCTCGGTCGAGCCCTCGACCACCCCGAGCGGGACCTTGGTGCCATCGTCGGTCACGCCGAGTGCGACCACCAGCAGATGCTCGCCGAGATGGACCCCGTCGAGCATCACGATCGGCCACCGGCACTCATCGAGCGGGCGGGCGCACAGCTCGGCGAGCCGCTCGGCGGTGGCGGTCACGAACCGGCGGGAGACCGCCGACTTCGACGTCGACGTCGCCGCGGCTTCGACGGCCTCGCCCACGGGCTCGAGCGCGACCGGGTACTTGCGGGTCGAGATCCCCGCCAGCATCCGGGCGGTGACCTGCTCGGTCAGCAGATCGGTGTCAGCGAACGTCGCATACGAGGCCAGCGTGGCCTCGGCGGGCTCGTCACCGACCGTGCGCACCCGCGGGCGGGAGACCGGCAACCGGCGGCCGCCAAGCGTGACCGTCCCGTGCTCGGTGCCGTGACGGGTGTGGCTGCGCTGCGGGTCGTGGCGTCCTTTGGGCCCGGCCAGGTCGGTGACCTCGGCCTGCATCATCTCGGCCATCACCTCCAGACCGACCGCGGTCGACGCGGCGAGCAGCCCCTCCCTCACATGTGCAGCGAAGGTGGCGAGATGGCCGTCGATCGCCCCGGCGAGCTCGGCTGGCAGCCCTCGCTCGGCGGTCGAGACCAGCTGCAGACGCCGGTCATCATCATTGTGGTGGTGGCGGACAGCTGCGGGCGTGTGCGAACCTGACATGTGGGGGTCCTCCCTCGAGACTTGGCGGTCTCCGCAAGCCTGCCATCAAGCCGGCTTCCGGTGGAGGACCCCCACCTCAAGTTCCACGGACCCCGGGACAACC
>SLMP01000143.1 GCA_007133465.1 Nitriliruptoraceae bacterium
CATGCAGGTCGGCTTCATCGGGCTCGGGGCGATGGGTCGGCCGATGGCGGCCAACCTGGCCCTTCACCTGCCGACGCGGGTGTACAACCGCACCTCGGCGGTCGCGACCGACCACGCAGCGGCACACGGCACGGTCGCCGTGACCGACGTCCTCGACCTCGCGGACGTCGACGTCGTGGCCAGCTGCCTGCCGACGGACACCGAGGTGGCACAGGTCGCGGCAGCGCTCGGGCCGGCGCTGCGGCCGGGGACGATCTGGCTCGACCACACCTCGGGCGCACCGGCGGGCAGCCGGGCGGTGGCCCAGTCGCTCGCCGCGTTCGATGTCGACTACCTCGACGCCCCGGTGTCGGGTGGGACCGACGGGGCCCAGCGGGGCGCGCTGACCGTGATGGTCGGCGGTGACGAGCGGGCCCTCGAGCAGGTCGGACCGCTGCTCGACGCCGTCGCAGCACGTGTCGTGCACGTCGGGTCGGTCGGTGCGGGCATGGCGGTGAAGGCGGTCAACAACGCCCTGCTCGCCGCCAGCCTCTGGGCGGCGGCCGAGGGACTGGTCGCCCTGCAGTCCGCGGGCGTCGACGCGTCACGGGCGCTCGACGTGATCGCCGCGTCGTCGGGTCGCTCGTTCGCGACCGAGGTGCTGATCCCGGAGCGGGTGGTCACCCGCACGTTCCCGCGGACCTTCGCCCTGTCGCTGCTGGCGAAGGACGTCGGCCTCGCCGAGGGGGTCCTGACCGAGCAGGGGGTCGACGGGCAGGTGCTCGGGCTCGTCGCCCGCTTGACGGCGGGGGCCGCGGACGAGCTCGGTCCGGCTGCCGACCACGTCGAGCTCGTCCGCCTGGTCGAAGCGGCCGCCGAGGTCGAGCTGCGCTGAGCCCGGCGACTACGCTAAAGGTGACGACGGCGCGGAGGAGCAGTTCGTGGAGGCCTGGCAGATCATCGTGCTCGCGTTCCTCGTCCTGCTACCGGTGGCGCTGATGATCGACTACTGGCCCGACCGCGAGCGGCTCACCGCCCGCGGCGCGCCGTTGCCGCGGGACTGGCGTCCGGCTGCCCGGCACGCGCCCGCCGACGACGAGCACCACTGAGCGTCGCGCCGCCCCTGCGCCGGGCGTCGGGCGTCCTCTCCAGGTGCTCGAGATCGCCCCGTCCTTAGAAACCTGCGTCGTTGCGGCGCAGGTTCCTTGCGTCGATGGCCATTAGGACCCTTGCCGACGGCGTCCCCTTTCGTATCTTTGGAGTCGGAGAGCGTGGCGGCCCGGTGACGGGCGCGACCCGCTCGATGGACGTCACGACGACTCACGACGACCCACGAACCTGACTGCAACCCAGCACTCGAGGAGGCACACGGATGGCGAAGGCTGTCGGCATCGACCTCGGCACGACCAACTCGGTCGTGTCCGTCATGGAGGGTGGCGAGCCCACCGTCATCGCGAACGCGGAGGGCCAGCGCACGACCCCATCGGTCGTCGCCTGGTCCAAGTCCGGCGAGGTGCTCGTCGGTGAGGTGGCGAAGCGTCAGGCGGTGACCAACGCCGACCGCACGGTGCGGTCGGTCAAGCGCCACATGGGCCGCGACTGGAAGACGGAGATCGACGGCAAGCACTACACGCCGCAGGAGATCTCCGCCCGCATCCTGATGAAGCTGAAGCGCGACGCCGAGTCCTACCTCGGGGACAGCGTCACCCAGGCGGTCATCACCGTCCCCGCCTACTTCGACGACGCGCAGCGTCAGGCCACCAAGGAGGCGGGCGAGGTCGCTGGCCTCGAGGTGCTGCGACTGGTCGCGGAGCCGACCGCGGCCGCGCTCGCGTACGGCCTGGAGAAGGAGGACGAGCAGACCGTCCTCGTCTTCGACCTCGGCGGCGGCACGTTCGACGTGTCGGTGCTGGAGATCGCGGAGGGCGTGTTCGACGTGAAGTCGACCGCCGGTGACTCGCAGCTCGGCGGTGACGACTGGGACCAGGTCCTCATCGACTGGATGGTCACGACCTTCAAGAACGAGCACGGCGTCGACCTGTCCAAGGACCGCATGGCGCTGCAGCGGCTCAAGGAGGCGGCGGAGAAGGCCAAGATCGAGCTGTCCTCCTCGCAGGAGACCACGATCAACCTGCCGTTCCTGACCGCGACCGACGCCGGCCCGCTGCACTTCGAGTCGTCGCTGTCGCGAGCGAAGTTCAACGAGCTGACCAGCCAGCTGCTCGACCGCTGCAAGGGCCCCTTCCAGCGGGCGATCAAGGACGCGGGCGGCGACGTCTCCGCGATCGACCACGTGATCCTCGTCGGCGGCTCCACCCGGATGCCGGCGGTCCAGGACCTCGTGCGTGACCTGCTCGGCGGCAAGGACCCCCACAAGGGCGTCAACCCCGACGAGGTGGTCGCGATCGGCGCGGCGCTGCAGGCCGGGGTGCTCAAGGGCGACGTCAAGGACGTGCTGCTGCTCGACGTCACCCCGCTGTCGCTCGGCATCGAGACCAAGGGCGGGGTGACCCACAAGCTGATCGAGCGCAACACCACCATCCCGACCAAGCGTTCCGAGGTGTTCACCACCGCCGACGACAACCAGCCCTCGGTGGAGATCCACGTCCTGCAGGGCGAGCGCGAGTTCGTCAGCGACAACAAGACGCTCGGCAAGTTCATGCTCACCGACATCCCGCCGGCCCCCCGGGGGATGCCGCAGATCGAGGTGACCTTCGACATCGACGCCAACGGCATCGTGCACGTGTCCGCGAAGGACCTCGGCACGAGCAAGGAGCAGTCGATGACGATCACCGGCGGTTCGGCGCTGCCGAAGGACAACATCGAGCAGATGATCCGCGACGCGGAGGCCCACGCGGAGGAGGACCGGAAGCGCAAGGAGGCGGTCGAGCTCCGCAACCAGGCCGACACGCTCGCCTACCAGACCGACAAGACCCTCAAGGAGCACGGTGACAAGCTCGACGCCGGCACCAAGGCGGAGGTCGAGCAGGCGCTCACCGAGCTCAAGGAGGCCCTGAAGGGCGAGGACACCGACGCCGTCCGCACCAAGATGGAGGCGCTCGGCGCCAAGAGCCAGCAGCTCGCCCAGGCGATCTACCAGACGTCGGCCACCCAGGACGCGACCGCCGGCGCGGACGCCGGCGCGGACGCCGGGACGACCGGCGACCCCGACGAGGAGGTCGTCGACGCCGAGGTGGTCGACGAAGGCGAGGACGAGCAGCCCGCCGGCTGACGTCCACGCCCCCGGGAGCGAGTCCCCCACCCGCCCGGCCAGGACTTCCCCACGCCGGGCGGGCCCCCCACCCGCCCGGCCCCGAC
>SLMP01000134.1 GCA_007133465.1 Nitriliruptoraceae bacterium
AGACCTCGCCAGGCGCCACCGCGCGCCGCCCCACCCCACCCCAGACCTCGCCAGGCGCCACCGCGCGCCGCCCCCGTCACCGACCGAGGACCCGCGTGGACTCCCTGACGATCCGAGAGACCTTCCTCCGCTTCTACGAGGAACGCGGCGCCCGCCGCTACCCGAGCGCACCCCTGATCCCGAACGACCCGTCGCTGCTGCTGACGATCGCGGGCATGGTGCCGTTCAAGCCCTACTTCATGGGGGACGCGACCCCGCCGTCGAAGCGGGCCGTCAGCCACCAGAAGTGCGTCCGGACCAACGACATCGAGAACGTCGGTCGCACCACCCGGCACCTGTCGTTCTTCGAGATGCTCGGCAACTTCTCCTTCGGTGACTACTTCAAGCGCGAGGCGATCCGCTGGGCCTGGCAGCTGTCGCTCGAGGGCTACGGCCTCGACCCCGAGCGGATCTGGGTCACGATCTACGAGGACGACGACGAGGCCGAGCGCTGCTGGCTCGAGGAGACCAGCATCACCCCCGAGCGGATCCAGCGGGTCGGTGTGCCGGAGGGGGCGACCCGCAAGGACGCCTCCGACAACTTCTGGTCGACCGGCGGCCCCGGGCCGTGTGGGCCCTGCTCGGAGCTGAACTACGACCGTGGTCCGGCGTGGGGCGAGGCGGGCGGTCCCGTCGTCAACGGCGAGCGCTACCTCGAGTACTACAACCTCGTCTTCATGCAGTACGTGCAGGACGCCGACGGGGTGGTCGTCGGTGACCTGCCGGCGCCCAGTGTCGACACCGGCCTCGGTCTCGAGCGCATGGCGGTGCTCCTGCAGGACGTCGACAACGTCTTCGAGACCGACCTGTTCGCCCCGCTGCTCGCCCGCGCGGAGGAGCTCACCGGTGCCCGGTACGGGGCCTCCGACGAGGGTGATGTCTCCTTGCGGGTCGTCGCCGAGCACGCCCGCACCGCCGCGTTCCTGATCGGCGACGGCGTCATGCCCTCCAAGGAGGGGCGCGGCTACGTCCTGCGGCGGTTGATGCGGCGCGCGATCCGCCACGGCGGGCTGCTCGGGCTCGAGGTCGGTGGCGACGCGCCGCTGCTCGTGCCGATGATGGAGGCGGTGCTCGAGCACATGGCCGCGTCCTACCCGGACCTCGCGGCGCAGCGGCAGCTTGTCACCCGGGTCGCGGGCGCCGAGGAAGCGGACTTCGGTCACCGCCTGCGCCAGGGCCTCGACAAGCTCGACCAGGCGATCGGGCGGGTGCGGGCGGACGCGTCCCTCGAGGCGTTCCCGGGCGACGTGGCGTTCGAGCTGCACGACACCTTCGGCTTCCCGATCGATCTCACCGTGGAGATCGCGGCGGACGCCGGGCTCGAGCTCGACCGCGATCGTTTCGACGCGTTGATGGACGAGCAGCGACAGCGGGCCCGTGCGGCCACCAGGAAGGGCGGTGACGGGGTCCCCGTCGAGGTGTACCGCGAGGCGGCGAGCACGGTCGGCACGACCGAGTTCGTCGGCTACGAGGGCCTCGCGGCCGAGGCCGAGCTCGGCGCGATCGTCACGCCGGGCGGGCTCCTGCGCAGCGCGGAGGAGGGCGACCTCGTCGAGGTCGTGCTGCCCCGCACGCCGTTCTACGCCGAAGGTGGCGGCCAGATCGGCGACGCCGGCCTGCTGGAGACGCCGACCGGCCGCCTCGAGGTACTCGACACCCAGGAGGCGATCGAGGGCCTGAGCGTCCACCGCGCCCGGGTCGTCGCCGGCGAGGTCCGCCAGGGTCAACCGGTGGAGGCACGTGTCGACCCCGACCGCCGGCTCGCCACCGCACGCAGCCACTCCGCGACCCACGTCCTGCACGCCACCATCAAGGAGGCGCTCGGCGAGCACGCACAGCAGGCCGGTTCGCTGGTCCAGCCGGGCCGCCTGCGCTTCGACTTCCCGCACTTCGAACAGGTCTCCCGGGACCGGCTCCAGGCGATCGAGGCGACCATCAACGAGCGCGTCCTGCGCGACCCCCGGGTCGTCACGGAGGTCATGGCGGTGGAGCAGGCCCGCGAGGCCGGGGCGGTCGCCAACTTCGGCGACAAGTACGGCGAGGTGGTCCGGGTCGTGACGATCGGCGACTTCTCGAAGGAGCTGTGCGGCGGGACGCACGTGCCCTCCGGTGCGGGCATCGGCACGATCACGATCGTCCGTGAGGAGTCGATCGGCGCGAACACGCGGCGGGTCGAGGCGCTCACCGGCGGCGAGGCCTATCGCCGGGTCGCCCACGAGCGGCTGGTCGCCGAGGAGGTCTCGCGCCTGCTCGACACGCCGCTCGACCAGGCGGTCGAGCGTGTGCGGTCGCTGCTCGATCGGCTCAAGGCCGCCGACAAGGAGCTCGCCAAGGTCCGCAGCGCGAACCTCTCGCAGGAGGCGAAGGCGGTCGCGGACGCCACCGCGCGCGAGGACGGGCTCGCGGTCGTGGTGCGGGCCGTCGACGGTGTGAGCATGGACGACCTGCGGCGGCTGGCCACGGAGGTCCGCGGCCACCTCGGCACCCGGGCGGTCGTGGTGCTCGGCACCGCCACGGCGGACGGCAAGGCGCAGCTGATCTGCGCGGTCAGCGCCGACCTCACCGCTGACGGGGTGGAGGCCCGGCCGATCCTGCAGCCGGCCGCGCAGGTCGTCGGCGGTGGCGCCGGCGGCAAGGGCGACCTCGCTCAGGCCGGCGGCCGGGACGGCGCGCGGCTGGCCGAGGCGCTCGAGGTCGCGGCCGCCGAGGCGCGACGGGCAGGAGGACGCCCGTGAGCCGCCGTGAGGAGCCCACCGACGCGCTGCCCCTGCAAGGGCGGCTCCTCGCGATCGACCTCGGCGAGGTCCGCATCGGTCTGGCCCTGTCCGACCCGACGCAGACGATCGCTTCCCCGGCCGAGACGCTCCACGTGCCGCGGGGGCAGGACCAACCCACCCTGGACGCGCTGGTCGACGCCATCGCCCGTCACGGGGCCGGTGGTGTCGTGCTCGGCGAGCCTCGCCGACTCGACGGGCGGCAGGGCGCCGGCGCGGCCCGTGCGCGGCGGTTCGCCGAGGAGCTGGCCACCCGCACCGAGCTGCCGGTGGTCCTGTGGGACGAGCGGTTCACGACCGCGGAGGCCGAGCGCGTCCTGCTCGAGGGCGACGTCTCGCGCCGCGGGCGCAAGGGCGTGGTCGATCAGCTCGCCGCGAGCTTGCTGCTCCAGGGCGTGCTCACGGCCCAGACGCGGCGGCGCGACGCGGCGAAGGCGGCGGACGCGCGAGACGCGGCAGACGCGG
>SLMP01000039.1 GCA_007133465.1 Nitriliruptoraceae bacterium
CATCTCCACCTTTACGGAGAGATGGCCGAAGAGGCCAAGCGAATCCTCAAGCACGGCGGGAGTTTCATCAGTATAGTCCCGCATTACGCAATGCCACAAGTGGTGACCGCCCGCGGCTGGCCGCAGGAGGCCGCCCTGCGGATGCTGCAGAACAACCTCGACCCCGAGGTGGCCGAGCACCCCGACGAGCTGGTGGTCTACGGCGGCACCGGCAAGGCCGCCCGCAGCTGGACCGCGTTCGACGCGATCGTGCGATCGCTGACCGACCTCCGGGACGACGAGACCCTGCTCGTGCAGTCGGGCAAGCCGGTCGGGATCCTGCGCACGCACGAGTGGGCGCCGCGGGTGCTGATCGCGAACGCGAACCTGGTGCCGGACTGGGCGACGTGGGAGGAGTTCCGGCGGCTCGACGCGCTCGGGTTGACGATGTACGGGCAGATGACCGCCGGGTCGTGGATCTACATCGGCACCCAGGGCATCCTGCAGGGCACCTACGAGACCTTCGCGGCGGTGGCGGCGAAGCGTTTCGGCGGGTCGCTCGCCGGGACGCTGACGCTGACGGCGGGCCTCGGCGGGATGGGCGGGGCGCAGCCGCTCGCGGTGACCATGAACGGCGGCGTCGCGCTGGTCGTCGAGTGCGACCCGTCGCGGATCGAACGGCGGCTCGCGACCCGCTACCTCGACGAGGCCGCCGACGACCTGGACGACGCGATCGCCCGGGTCGAGGCGGCCACGCGGGACCGGCGACCGCGGTCCGTCGGGCTGCTCGGCAACGCCGCCGACGTCGTCCCGGAGCTCCTGCGCCGCGGCGTCGAGATCGACATCGTCACCGACCAGACCTCGGCGCACGACCCGCTCGCGTACCTGCCGCTCGGCGTCGCGTTCGAGGACTGGCACACCGAGCGCGAGAAGGACCCGGCCGGGTTCACCGACCGCGCACGCGCGTCGATGGCGCGCCACGTGCAGGCGATGGTCGGCTTCCTCGACGCCGGCGCGGAGGTGTTCGACTACGGCAACTCGCTGCGCGGCGAGGCGCAGCTCGGCGGCTACGACCGCGCGTTCGCCTATCCCGGCTTCGTCCCGGCCTACATCCGGCCGCTGTTCTGCGAGGGCAAGGGCCCGTTCCGGTGGGCGGCGCTGTCCGGCGACCCCGCTGACATCGCCCGCACCGACCGTGCGATCCTCGAGCTGTTCCCCGACGACGAGCCGCTCGGCCGCTGGATCCGGCTGGCCGGCGAGCGGATCGCGTTCCAGGGGCTGCCGAGCCGCATCTGCTGGCTCGGCTACGGCGAGCGGCACCGCGCCGGGCTCGCGTTCAACGACCTGGTCGCCTCGGGCGAGCTGCAGGCGCCGATCGTGATCGGCCGCGACCACCTCGATGCCGGGTCGGTCGCCTCCCCGTACCGGGAGACCGAGGGCATGCTCGACGGCTCCGACGCGATCGCCGACTGGCCACTGCTCAACGCGATGGTCAACGTCGCGTCCGGCGCGGCGTGGGTGTCGATCCACCACGGCGGCGGCGTCGGGATGGGTCGGTCGATCCACGCGGGGCAGGTGACCGTCGCGGACGGGACCGACCTCGGGGCAGCGAAGCTCGAGCGGGTGCTCACCAACGACCCCGGGACGGGGGTGCTGCGGCACGTCGACGCCGGCTACGACCGGGCCGTCGAGGTCGCCGACGAGCGCGGCGTGCGGGCGCCGATGCGCCAGGACGACGGGGCGTGAGCGGCGCCCCGTCGACCGACCCGGCCGGTCACGCCGCCGTGGCCGAGCGCGACGCGGTGGGGCCGGCGTTCGACCGGCTGTGGGCGGCGCTCGAGCCCGTCGGCACCGACCCGACCGGCGGCTACCGCCGGCTCGCCTACGCGCCCCCGGAGCTCGAGCTGCGCGCGTGGTTCGCCGCCGAGGCGCGGGCGCGCTCCCTCGACGTCCACGAGGACCGCGCCGGCAACCTCTGGGCGTGGTGGGGCGACCCGACCGCCGGCGACGCGCTGGTGACGGGCAGCCACCTCGACTCGGTCCGGCGCGGCGGGGCCTTCGACGGGCCGCTCGGGGTGGTGTCGGGGCTGCTCGCGGTCGACGTGCTGCGCGCCCGCGGCGTGGTGCCGTCCCGGCCCGTCGCGGTCGCGGCGTTCGCCGACGAGGAGGGCGCCCGGTTCGGCGTCGCGTGCGCGGGGTCGCGGCTGCTGACCGGGCAGCTCGACCCGGCGCACGCCCTCGCGTTGACCGACGACGACGGCGTGACCTACGCGGCGGCGCTGCGGGCATCCGGCCGGGACCCGGCCGACCTCGGCCCGGACGCCGAGGTGGTGCCGTCGATCGGCACGTACGTGGAACTGCACGTGGAGCAGGGACGCGCGCTCGACGGCCTCGGCGCGGCCGTCGGGGTCGCGTCGGCGATCCGGGCGCACGGCCGCTGGCGCTTCGACCTCGCGGGCCGGCCGGACCACGCCGGCACGACGCGATTGGAGGACCGCGACGACCCGATGCTCGCCCACGCGCGGACGATCCTGGCGGCCCGGGAGGCGGCGACCGCGCACGGCGGGCTCGCCACGGTGGGTCGCGTGCAGATCGAGCCGAACGGCGTGAACGCGATCCCGGCGCGCGTACGGACCTGGCTGGACGCGCGCGCCGACGAGGAGGCGAGCGTCCGGGCCATCGTCGCCGACGTCGCGGCCGCCGCCGGGGTCGGGCCGGTCGAGGAGTCCTGGACGCCCCGTACCGACCTCGACGCAGCGCTCCGCGACCGGCTGGCCGCGCGACTCGGCGGGGCGCCGGTGCTCGCCACCGGTGCCGGCCACGACGCCGGCATCCTCGCGCTGGCGGGGATCCCGACCGCGATGCTGTTCGTCCGCAACCCGACGGGCGTGTCCCACGCGCCGGAGGAGCACGCGGGGCGAGACGACTGCCTGACCGGCGTGGTGGCGCTCGCGGACGTCCTCGCGGACCTGCTCGACGACGCGGCGGGCGTCCGGTGACCGTCCCCAGGAGCTACCTCGCCGACCTGGCCTGGCTGCCAGCCGAAACCGCCGCCGACGTCGCGATCGACGTGGCGGACGGCCGGTTCACGCGCGTCGAGCCGGGCGGCGCCCCGACGCCAGGCGCGCAACGGCTGCGCGGGCTCGTGCTGCCCGGCGCCGCGAACGCCCACAGCCACGCGTTCCACCGGGCACTTCGCGGTCGCACCCACCGGGGGCACGGGACGTTCTGGACCTGGCGGGAGGCGATGTACCGGGTCGCGGCCACGCTCGACCCCGACGCCTACCACGCGTTGGCGCGGGCGGTGTTCGCGGAGATGGCGCTCGCCGGCTTCACGTCGGTGGGCGAGTTCCACTACCTCCACCACGACCCCGACGGCCGGCCGTACGCGGACGACAATGCGATGGGTGAGGCGCTGATCGCCGCCGCCCGAGAGGCCGGGGTGCGGATCGCCCTGCTCGACACCTGCTACCTCGCCGGAGGGATCGGCCGGCCCGTCGAAGGGGTGCAGCGGCGCTTCAGCGACGTCGAGGTGGCCCGCTGGGCCGACCGCGTGGACGCCCTGCACGCCGCCCACGCCGGCCAGGACGGGGTCGTCGTCGGCGCGGCCGTGCATTCCGTCCGGGCCGTCCCCGCTGAGGCGATCGGGGTGGTCGCCGCCTGGGCGGAGGAGCGCGCGGCGCCGCTGCACGTCCACGTCTCGGAGCAGCCGGCGGAGAACGAGGCCTGCCGAGCCGCCTACGGACGGACCCCGACGCAACTCCTCGCCGACCGCGGCGCGATCGGGCCGCGCACGACCGCCGTGCACGCCACCCACCTCGCCGGCGAGGACCTCACGCTGCTCGGGGACGCCACCGCCTTCGCGTGCCTGTGCCCGACCACCGAGCGCGACCTCGCCGACGGCATCGGACCGGCCGACCGGCTGCTGGAGGCCGGCGCGCGGCTGACGCTCGGGACCGACAGCCACGCCGTCGTCGACCCGTTCGAGGAGGCCCGTGCCGTCGAACTCGACCTCCGGTTGGCGACGCTCGAGCGGGGCAACCTGCGGGTGGCGACGCTGCTCGACGCGCTGAGCGCCGAGGGACAGACGAGCCTCGGGTTCCCGGACGCCGGCCGCCTGACCCCCGGGGCACGCGCCGACCTGGTCGCGGTGGACCTCGCCTCCGTCCGGACCGCGGGCGCCGATCCGGGGCACGCTGCCGCGACCGTCCTGTTCGCCGCGTCCGCCGTCGACGTCACCGACGTGGTCGTCGACGGCCGGCACGTCGTCCGCGACCGGCAGCACGATCTCGGCGATGTCGGCGCGCTGCTGGTGGACCGGATCGGACGGGTCCACGGACCGCCTCCGGGGCGGACGGACGGCCTGGAGGACGGACGATGACCAGCGTCGCCTACCTCGGCATCGCGGAGCTCGTCACCAACGACCCGTCGCTCGGCGACGGCGGCCCGCTCGGTCGGCGCACCGACGCCGGCGTGGTCGTCGACGCCGGCCGGGTCGTCTGGGTCGGCGACACCGCGGACGTCCCGGCGACGGACGAGCGGGTGGACGTGGCGGGCCGCTGCGTCGTGCCCGGCTTCGTCGACAGCCACAGCCACCTCGTCTTCGCCGGCGACCGGGCGCACGAGTTCGCCGCGCGCATGGCGGGCCACCCTTACGCCGCCGGCGGGATCCGCACCACCGTCGCCGCCACCCGCGCCGCCAGCGACGACGAGCTCCGGACCAACGCGACGCGGCTGCTCGCGGAGATGCGCCGGCAGGGCACGACCACCGTCGAGATCAAGTCCGGGTACGGGCTCACCGTCGCCGACGAGGCCCGCGCGCTCGCGATCGCCCGCGAACTGACCGAGGAGGTCACCTACCTCGGCGCCCACGTCGTCGCACCGGAGTTCGCCGACGACCCCGACGGGTACGTCGCGCTCGTGACGGGTGCGATGCTCGCGGCCTGCGCCCCGCTGGCCCGCTGGATCGACGTCTTCGTCGAGGACGGGGCCTTCGGGCCCGACGCCGCCCGCACGATCCTCTCCGCGGGGCGGGCGCACGGGCTGGAACCGAGGGTGCACGCCAACCAGCTCGGCCCGGGGCCGGGCGTGCAGCTCGCCTGTGAGCTCGGTGCGGCGTCCGCGGACCACTGCACGCACCTGTCGGACGCGGACGTCGATGCCCTCACCGGCAGCGGCACGGTCGCGACGCTCGTGCCGGGCGCGGACTTCTCGACCCGCTCGCCGGTCTACCCCGACGGCCGGCGGCTGGTCGACGCCGGCGTCACCGTCGCCGTGGCGACGGACTGCAACCCCGGCACCTCGTACACGACCTCGATGCCGTTCGTGATCGCGCTGGCGGTCCGCGAGTGCGGGTTGACCCCCGCCGAGGCGCTGTGGTCGGCGACGGCCGGTGGCGCCGCCGCGTTGCGTCGCACGGACGTCGGTCACCTCGGGATCGGTGCCGTGGCGCACCTCACCGTCCTCGACGCGCCGAGCCACGAGCACCTCGCCTACCGGCCGGGCGTGCCGCTCGCGCGTGTGCTCGCGGGCTGACCGCACCGCTCGGTCGTCACCGTCGCACCGTGCTGGCCGTCGTCCGCCACGACCGTGCCGTCAGAGCCCGGTCGACATCGTCGGGGTGATGCCGTAGAACAGCCGCTCGCACACCTGCCGGACGTGACGCGCGCGCCGCCGGCGCTCCTCCTCGAGCTCCTGCCACCCACCGCGGGCGTAGCCGAACGACCGCGCGAGCGTCTCCAGCTGGAGGTGCGAGGTCGGCATCACGTCGACGTCACGGTGGCGCAACAGGTAGAGCCGGTTGCGCAGCTGCGAGAGCAGGCGGTAGCCCTCCCGGAGCCAGTCGGCGTCACGGTGGTCGAGCAGGTTCGCGTCCTGCAGCGCGTCGAGCGCCTCCATCGTCGAGGGCGTCCGCACCAGCGGGTGCTGGGCGCCGAACCGCTGCTGGAGGAACTGCACGGTCCACTCCACGTCGGCCAGGCCTCCGGGACCCAGCTTGAGGTGGCGTTCCGGGGCGATGCGGCGGGGGATCCGTTCCTTCTCCAACCGCGCCTTCATCTGGCGCATCGCGGGCGCCCCGTGGTCCTCGAACCCCTCCGCCGGGTAGGCGCGCTCCTGGGCGGCGGCGACGAACCGGCTGCCGAGGTCGCGGTCCCCCGCCACGTGCCGGGCCTTGAGCAGCGCCTGGTACTCCCACGGTTGGGCCCACCGCTCCCAGTAGCCGAGGTACGAGGAGAACGACCGCGACAACGGGCCGCTGCGCCCCTCCGGCCGCAGGTCGGTGTCCACCTCGAAGGCGGTGCCCTCCGCGGTGATGTCGGACAGCGACCGGAGCACGTTGCCCGCGATCTCCAGCGCGAGGCGTGACGTCCCGCGCTCGTCGGCGCCGGGGTCCACCTCGTGGACGAACAGCACGTCGAGATCGGACGCGTAGGTCAGCTCCCGGCCCCCGAGCTTGCCCATGCCGACGATCGCGAGGGACACCGGCAGCTCGTCCGGTGACGCCAGTCCCCGTTCGCGGGCCTGACGGCGCAGCTCCGCCCGCAGCGCGCCGGTGAGACACGCCTCACCCAGTGCCGTGAGCTCCTCCCCGACCCCGCCGACGGTGGTCTCCGAGGACAGGTCGCGCAGGACGATGCGCAGCAGCTCGAGCCGCTTGAAGCGCCGCAGCGCCGCGGTCGTGTCCTGCCAGTGCAACCGACCCACCGCCATCCGCACGAGTTCGTCGCGGGCCCGGGGGGAGACGAGCAGCTGCTCGTCGCGCAGCCACTCGATGCCCTGGGGCTGGCTGATCAACAGTTCGCCGGCGACGCGGCTGGTGCCGAGCACCCGTCCGAGCAGCTCGGCGGCCTCCGGGTGGTCGCGCAGGTAACCGAGCAGCTCCGCCGAGTCACCCTGTTCCTCCACCAGCTCACGGAATGAGGTCAGGCCCGTGTCCGGGTCCGGGGTGTCCTGCAGCACCTGCAGCACGGCGGGCAGGACGGCCCGGACGGTCCGCGCGCGCCGGCTCACCCCCGCCGTCAGCGACCGGACGTCGCGCAGCGCGGTCGCCCCGTCCCGGAACCCGAGCGCGGTGAGCCGCTCCACCGCGGCATCGTCGCCCATCGCGACGACCTCGCCGGGCACGCTGACCCCCGCCCAGGCCGCCGGGACCCTCGCGTAGGTCTCGAGCAGCGGCCGGTAGAACAGTTTGGCGTGCAGCTCCCGGACCCGGCTCTGGACCTTGCCGAGGTCGCGCTGGAACGGCTCGCGGGCCGGGTGGCCCTCCGCCGGACGGTGACCGAGCGAGCGGGCGAGCCACTCCTGGCGCTCCGGGTCGTCGGCGATCGTGTGGGTGCGCCGTTCGTGGGCCAGCTGCAGCCGGTGCTCGACGGTCCGCAGCAGCCGGTAGGCGTCGGCGAACGCACCGGCGTCCTCCTCGTCGACGTAACCGTTGGCGACCAGGGCACGCAGCGTCGGCAGCGTGCCGGTCAGCCGCAGCGACCGGTCGCCACGGCCGTGGACGAGCTGGAGCAGCTGCACCGCGAACTCGATGTCGCGGATGCCGCCCGGTCCGAGCTTCAACTGGCGCTCCCCGTGGCGCACCACCTCCGGCTTGGACTCGATCCGCGACTTCATCGCCCGGACCTCGGCGACGACCTCCGGGTCCAGGTGCTCCGGCCACAGGAACGGTTCCGCGGCCTGCAGCAGCTCGGCGCCGAGGTCGAGGTCGCCCGCGACGGGGCGCGCCTTGAGCAGCGCCTGGAACTCCCAGGTCCTGGCCCACCGCTCCCAGTAGGCCGCGAACGAACCGACGGTGCGCGACAGCGGGCCGTTGCGCCCCTCCGGCCGCAGGGTCGGGTCGACCTCGTAGGCCCGCCCCATCGTGGTCGAGGCGTTGAGCAGCTCGAGCACGCGGGTGAGGGTGCGCTTGGCCTCGGCGCCAGCGGCCCGCTCCTCGTGGCCGGGCAGCGGCTCGTGGACGAAGACGACGTCGACGTCGGAGACGTAGTTGAGCTCGAGCCCGCCGAGCTTGCCCATCCCGATCACGGCGATACGTGCGGCCGGCTCGCCTTCGGCCGCCTGGTCGTGGACCGCCCGCAGTGTGCCGGTCAGCACGGCCTCCGCCAGTCCCGCGAGCTCGCGGCCGACGGCCTCCATGTCCGTCACGCCCGTCAGGTCCCGCGCGGCGATGTCGGCGGTGGTCCGCCGGCGGATCGCGGCGACCGCGGCGGCCTGCTCGTCAGGGTCGGTCGTGCCTGCCACCGCCGAGGCCACCTCGTCGGCCAGGGCCGGCACGTCCACCCCGTCGAGGGAGCGCAGCCCCTCGATCGCGTCGGGGAAGCGCCCGACGAGTTCACCGAGCGGACGGGACACCCCGCCGACCGCGACGACCCGTTCGAGCCAGGCCGGCTCGGCGACGACCTCCGCGAACGCTCCCGGTTGCTCGGTCGCCAGCATGGTCACGGCGAGCAGCGCGTCGTTCGGGTCGGCGGCCACGGAGATCAGCCGGAGCAGCTCGTCGTCGACCTGGCCGTCGGTGAGCAGCCCCGCCCGCTCGAGCTCGGCGGTCGCCGTCGACGGGTCGAGCCCGGCAGCGGCCAGACGCGCGTGCGGCGAACGGCGGCGGTCCACGTCAGGACTCCCGGGCGGGCGTCAGAGCACCGGCAGGTAGCGCTGGAGCTCGAAGGTGGTGACATGCGCCGAGTACTCGTCCCACTCCCGGCGCTTGTTGGCGAGGAAGTGGGCGAAGAGGTGCTCGCCGAGGGTCTCGGCGACGAGCTCGGACGCCTCCATCAGCGCGAGCGCTTCCCCGAGCGACTGCGGCAGGCGCTCGATGCCCGCGGCGGCGCGTTCCACCGGGGTGAGCTCGAAGGTGTTCTCCTCCGCCTCGGATGGCAGCTCGTAGCCTTCCTCGATGCCCTTCAACCCGGCGGCGAGGATCAGCGCGAAGGCGAGGTAGGGGTTGCAGGCCGGGTCGGGCGCGCGGTACTCGATGCGGGTGGAGGTGCCCTTGCGCGGCTTGTACATCGGGATGCGGACGAGGGCGCTGCGGTTGGAGTGGCCCCAGGAGACGAACACCGGCGCCTCACCCGACGGCAGGGGTCCGTGCAGGCGCGCCGTGAGCCGCTTGTAGGAGTTGACCCACTGGTTGGTCACGGCGCTGATCTCCCGCGCATGGCGCAGCAGCCCGGCGGTGAACGACCGTGCGATCGGCGAGAGCCGGTAGTGGTCGCTCGCGTCGTGGAACGCGTTGCGGTCACCCTCGAACAGCGACAGGTGCAGGTGCATCGCGTTGCCCCACTCACCTTCGAGGGGCTTCGGCATGAAGCTCGCGTAGACCCCCCGGGCGAGGGCGGTCTCCTTCACGACGAGCCGGAAGGTCATGATGTTGTCCGCCATCGTCAGCGCGTCGGTCGACCGCAGGTCGATCTCGTGCTGGGACGGCGCCACCTCGTGGTGCGAGAACTCGACGCTGATGCCCATCCGCTCGAGGGTGTTGATCGCCTGGCGACGGAAGTCCTGCTGGATGTCGAGCGGGGTCATGTCGAAGTACGACCCGTTGTCGAGCGGGACGGTGGCGGTGGCGTCCTCGAACAGGAAGAACTCCATCTCCGGATGCACGTAGAAGGTGAAGCCCATCTCCGCCGCCCGCGCGAGCGTCCGCTTGAGCACGTGCCGGGGATCGGCCGCGAAGGGCGCCCCGTCCGGGGTGAGGATGTCGCAGAACATCCGGGCGACGCCCTGCGACTCCGGGCGCCACGGCAGCACCTGGAAGGTCGCCGCGTCGGGCACGAGCAGCATGTCCGCTTCCTGGACACGAGCGAAGCCATCGATCGAGGAACCGTCGAACCCGATGCCCTCCTCGAAGGCGTGCTCGAGCTCCGCCGCGGTGATCGCCACGCTCTTGAGGAACCCGAGGACATCGGTGAACCACAACCGGATGAAGCGGACGTCGCGCTCCTCGACGGTGCGCAGCACGTACTCCTGTTGCTTGTCCACACGGGGCTCCTGCCAGGGGACGGACAGCACCCGGGAGCCGAGCTCCGGGCGACCCCGCGCATCGTAGTGAGGCGGTGGGCCCGCGACCGCTCGGGTCGTCGGGTCCACCGCCTCACGGCCAGGAACCGCCACGTTCGGGTCGTCTCAGTCCTGGTGCGGCATCGACCGGCCCGGCGACGAGCCGCTGCCGTAGGCGAGCTCCGGGTAGCCGGGCAGCCCGTGCTCGTGGACGTCCAGGCCCTCGACCTCCTCCTGCTCGGAGACCCGCAGCTGGCCCATGGCCTTCAGCGTCAGGAACAGCGCGCCGGTGGCGAGCGCGACCCAGGCCGCCACGCCGAGGATCCCGAGCACCTGGGCGACCAGCAGATCCACGCCGCCGCCGTAGAACAGCCCGCCGTCGGTGGCGGCGAGGCCGACCCACAGCGTCCCGAGGATCCCGCAGGTGCCGTGCACGCTGATCGCGCCGACCGGGTCGTCGATCCGGATCCGGTCGATGGAGATCACCGAGACGACGACCAGCAGCCCGGCGAGCGCACCGACGACGACGGCCATCGAGCTCGTCACCGCGTCCGCACCGGCGGTGATGCCGACCAGACCGGCGAGGATGCCGTTCGCGATCATGGCCACGTCCCACGTGCCGGTCCGCACGCGGACGAACAGCGCGGCCGCGGTGCCACCGGCACCGCCGGCCAGCGCCGTGGTGACGATCACGGCGCCGATCGCCTGAGCGTCGAGCTCGAGGACCGAGCCACCGTTGAAGCCGAACCACCCGAAGAACAGCAGCAGGGTGCCGAGCGCCACGAACGGGATCGAGTGGCCGGGGATGGCCCGCGCCTTGCCGGTGCGGGGGTCGAACTTGCCGATCCGGGGGCCGAGGATGGCCGCGGCCACGAGCGCCGCGACGCCGCCGGTCATGTGCACGATCGTGGACCCGGCGAAGTCCTGGAAGCCGAGGCCGTCGACCCAGCCGCCGCCCCAGGTCCACGCACCGACCACGGGGTAGATGATGGCGGTCATGACCGCCGCGACGACGACGTAGGCCCCGAACTTCATGCGTTCGGCGACCGCGCCGGAGACGATCGTCGCCGCGGTGGCGGCGAACATCGCCTGGAAGGCGAAGTCGATCTCCAGCGTGTAGCCGGTCTCGGTCACGTCGTACGGCGCCGTGGTCAGGAAGAAGCCGTCGGTGCCGAACAGCCCCGCGGTCTGGGTGCCGTACATCAGGCCCCACCCGATCGCGTAGTAGGCCAGCATGCCGACGGAGATCGTCATGAGGTTCTTGCCGATGATGTTCGCGACGTTCTTCCCGCGGGTCAGGCCGGCTTCGAGCATCGCGAAGCCAGCGTGCATGATGAACACCAGCACGGTGGCCAGCATCAGGTACAGCACGGTGGTGGCGACGACCAGGTCGTCGACGCTCATCCCGTCCTGTGCGTAGGCGGGAGCGGCCAGCAGCATGAGCGCCGCCGTCACCCCCCCGATCTTGAGGGTTCGCTTCACGTCACGGTCCTCCCGGATGTCCTGGTCGCTTGGTCCTGGTCGCTGAGGTCGAACGCCGTCGCCTGAGCCGTGCGCACGCGGGTCGGTGACGGTCACTGACCGGTACGGTCGCGGACGCTACGGACGGGCGGTTTCCCTCCCGTTGATCGCGGGTTTCGGTCGTGTTTCGTCGTTTCCAGGAGGTCGTGGCGTGTCGTTCCGGGTCGCCATGGGACAGGTCGCCGCCCGCGTCGGCGACGTCGACGGCAACGTCGCGAAGGTGCTCGCGGCATGGCGTGAAGCGGCCGCGGCCGGTGCCGATCTGATCGTGTTCACCGAACTGACGATCACGGGCTACCCGCCGGAGGACCTGCTGCTGCGCCGCGACGTCGTGGCGGCGAACCTCGCGGCGCTCGACCGGCTCGCTGCCGACGGCCCACCCGGGACGACCGCGATCGTCGGCTTCGTCGGCGCCGGTGAAGGCGACACCACCGACACGGAACACTGGGACGTGGCGCTCGCGACGCGCGGGTTGACCAACTCCGCGGCGGCGCTGCGGGACGGCGAGGTGGTCGCCACCTACGACAAGCTGCGCCTGCCCAACTTCGGCGTCTTCGACGAGGCCCGATACTTCACCCCGCGCGACGTGCCGTGCGTCGTCCCGGTCGCCGGGGTCCCCGTCGGCATCACGATCTGCGAGGACCTGTGGGTCGAGCAGGGACCTGCCCAGGCCGCCGTGGCCGCGGGGGCCCGGCTGCTCGTCAACCTCAACGCCTCCCCCTACCACCGCGGCAAACGCGCCGATCGGGAACGGTGGGTGCGCCATCACGCTCGCGTCGGCGGTGTCCCGGTCGCCTACTGCAACGTCGTCGGCGGGCAGGACGAGGTCGTGTTCGACGGCGACTCGATGCTCGCGGACGCGCAGGGCACGATCGTCGCCCGTGGCGCCCAGTTCGAGGCGGACCTCGTGGTCGTCGACGTCGAGATCGCGGCGCCGGCGGCAGCGACCGTGCCGCAGGCCGCGACCGCGCCGCCCGCTGCGGCGGCGGCGACCGCGCCGCGTCCCGTCCTCCCGCCACGGCCGGACG
>SLMP01000123.1 GCA_007133465.1 Nitriliruptoraceae bacterium
CGGGTGCTGGGCAAGCGGATGGAGGACCACCTGCGGATGGCGGTCTGCTACTGGCACTCGTTCCAGTGGCCGGGCAGCGACGTCTTCGGGTCCGGGACCTTCGACCGCCCCTGGCTGGACGGGGCCATGGAACCGATGGCCGCCGCCAGGATGAAGATGGAGGCGGCGTTCGAGTTCTTCGCGAAGCTCGGCCTGCCCTACTTCTGCTTCCACGACCTGGACATGGCGCCGGCTGGATCGAGCTACCCGGAGACGAAGCGCAACCTCGAGCAGATGGTCACGCTCGCCGAAGAGCACATGGCCCGGACCGGCGTGCAGCTGCTGTGGGGTACCAGCAACGCCTTCGGCCACCCGCGGTTCGCCGCCGGCGCGTCGACCAACCCCGACCCCGAGGTGTTCGCCTACGCCGCCGCGCAGGTGCGCAACGCCCTGGAGGCGACGCACCACCTCGGGGGGGCGAACTACGTGCTGTGGGGCGGCCGGGAGGGCTACGAGACGCTGCTGAACACGCGGATGCGGCAGGAGGCGGACCAGCTGGCCCGGTTCCTGACGATGGTGGTCGAGCACAAGCACGCGATCGGCTTCGAGGGGATGCTGCTGATCGAGCCGAAGCCGCAGGAGCCGACCAAGCACCAGTACGACTACGACTGCGCCACGGTGCACGGCTTCCTCGAGCGCTACGACCTGGTCGGCGAACTGTTCGTCAACATCGAGGTCAACCACGCCACCCTCGCCGGTCACAGCTTCCACCACGAGGTGGCCTACGCCGTCGACAACGGCATCTTCGGCAGCATCGACGCGAACCGGGGCGACCCGCAGAACGGCTGGGACACCGACCAGTTCCCGAACTCCGTCGAGGAGATGAGCCTCGCGCTGTACGAGATCCTGCGCGGCGGCGGGTTCACCACCGGCGGCTTCAACTTCGACACGAAGCTGCGGCGACAGTCGCTGGCGCGCGACGACCTGTTCCACGCGCACGTCGGCGCGGTCGACACGCTCGCCCAGTCGTTGCTGGTCGCCGCTCGCCTCCTCGAGGACGGCAACCTCGAAGCCGAACGCGACGCGCGGTACGCAGGGTGGGGCGACGGCCTGGGAGCGGAGATCCTCGACGGCCAGCACTCCCTCGCGGACCTCGAGGAACGTGTCGCCGCGGGCGGGATCGACCCGGCGCCGGTCTCCGGCGGGCAGGAACGGCTGGAGAACCTGGTCAACCGCACCCTGTGGCGCGCACTCGCCGACGGCTGACCGGTCAGCGCGCCGCCGCGTCCCCGGCCCGGATCGGCTCGGTCCGGGGTCGCGGCGTCGGTGATCAGGTGATCAGTCGGCCTCCTGGATGCTGCGCATCGACCAGACCAGCGTGCGCATCGTCGGAGGCTGGCGCAAGACCGTCACGACCGCGGCGGCGACGTCCTCCGCCCGCAACATGTCGTCGAGGCCCGGCATGTCGGGCGTCCGGCCCGCACCCATGGCGAACTCCGTCGCGACCCCGCCAGGACACAGCGTGCTGACGCGGATGTTCTGCTCGCGCAACTCGCGGTCGAGCCCGCCGGCGAGTCCGACCTGGGCGAACTTCGTCGCGGCGTAGACGGCCTCGTCACCGGCACCCCGCAACCCGGCGACGGACGCGACGATCACGATGTCCCCGCCGCCCGCTGCACGGAAGCGCGGCACCGCGGCGCGGATCGGCCAGAGGGTGCCGGCGATGTTGGTGTCCATCATGACGCGCAACTGCTCGTCGGTGAGGTCCATGATGCCGCCGTACGCACCGATGCCGGCGTTGGCGACCAGCGCGTCGAGCCGCCCGAACCGGTCGACGGCCGTCGCGACCAGCTCCTCGGCGCCCTCCGGGTCGCGGACGTCCATCGTCACGACGGCCACCCGGTCGCCGAGCTCCTCGGCGAGCTCCTGCAACCGCTCCTCCCGGCGCGCGCCGAGGACGACCTTGGCGCCCTCCGCAGCCAGGGCGCGGGCGGAGGCGGCGCCGATGCCGGCGGTGGCGCCGGTGATGGCGACGACCTTGTCGGTCAGGTCCTGCATGGTGATGCTCCTCTCGGGGTCACGGGGTCGTGCTCTTGGTGATCGGTCAGGCTGTCGGGGTCACGGGTCGGGGTCACGGGTCGGGGTCCAGGGTTCGGCCTCAGTGGCGCCCCGCTCGACGACAGCGAAGCCGCTCGCCGGCAGCTCCAGCCACGGGCCGAGCTCGCCGTTCGGCCACTGCACGCGCAGCCGTGCCACCTCGGCGTCACCGAGCCCGAGGTGGTGCCATCCCAGCTGCCCGCTGGCGTGGCCGCCACCGACGGTCACCTCCCGCCAGGTCGTACGGCCCGCGACGTCGACCTCGAGCCACGCCCCGATCGCGTCGCGGTTGGGACCGGCTTGGGTCAGGCGGACCGCCGCCCAATTGCCGGTCGGCGCCGGGCGGGCCGCGGTCCCGTAACCGACGTTGCGCCAGATCCGGACGGGTTCGCGCCGGTTGACCTCGACGATGTCGAGCAGGCCATCGAGGTTGAGGTCGACGACGGCGGCGCCGCGGGCGCGACCGAGGCTCACGACGCCGGCCTCCTCGGCCCGTTCGACGAAGGTGCCGTCGGGCTGGCCGAGCAGCAGGTTGCTGGGGTCGTCGTGGGCGAACTCCGGCATCGCCTCGACGTTGCCCTTGGTGATGTGCAGGTCGAGGTGGCCGTCGTTGTTCACGTCCTGGAACGACGGGTGCCAGGCGGTGGACGGTCGCACGTTGCTGCCCAGGTGCGGGCGGTGGGCGGTGACGCCACGGTCGATCGCGATGTCCTCGTAGCGCGGCTGGTCGGGACCGGCGGCGAGGGTCTGCAGCTTGTTGTCGGCCTGACTGGTGAGGAACACCTCCGGGTAGCCGTCGCCGGTGAGGTCCTGGCTCGCGATGCCCATGCCCCACAGCTGCAGCCGCTGCCAGCCGTCGTTCCGGCCGTACGCGCGGGGCGCCTCGCCGGGGGCGATGCGCCACAGCTGCTCCTCGGCGTCGAGGTGGTACTGGCGGTCGTTGGACACGCGCAGGTCGCGGCGGCCGGAGCGGTCCCAGTCGCTGAACAGCAGCGACAACGTGCAGTAGGCGGGCGTCAGCGGCGTCGGCGGGCCGTACGCGAGCGTTCCGGCGTCGCCGGTCGGGCGGACCAGCAGGCTCGGGACGCAGGTCCCCCGCTCCTGGTCATCGGGATCGAGGTAGTTCCCGAACGCGAGTGTCGGCAGGGTCGCGTCGGGTTCCCAGGTGGCGCTGAACGCCGTGGTCCAGTCCTGCCCGCCGTCGAGGCCGAAGCGGTCCCCTGCCGATTCGAAGCGGCAATCACCGAGCCCGCGCAGCAGCACGTTCTCACCCTGCCGCAGGACCATCAGGTCGGTCACCCCGTCCCCGTCGAGGTCGAGCGGGTACGCGCCGGTCACCCCGGTGAGGTCGGTCACCGGATCGGGTCGCGGTTCGAAGCGGAGCGGGCCGCCGACCTCGCTGACGTTGCGGAACAGCCCTGCGGGCTCGCTGCCGCCGGCGAGGTAGAGGTCGGGCAAGCCGTCGTCGTCGCAGTCGAAGGCAGCCACGCCCCCGCCGACGAAGTGGTGGAAGTCGCCGTCGTAGACCTGCTCGAGGCCGGCGGCGGCGTACTCCTCGACGAAGCTCGGCGCTGCCAGCGCGGGTGGCGGACCGGCGTCCGCGCGCGCCCCGACGGCCGCCACCACCCCGAGCGTCACCGCCGCCCCGAGCACCATCCCGGCGGCCAGCCGCCCGGCCACCTGGCGGGGACGGAGGAGAACGACGCCGACGTCGCTCATGCCAACCCCGCGAAGTAGCGGGTCGCCAGCGCCCACGCCTGCTCGCCGCACAGCGCGCCGACGCGCCGGCCGTCGAGGTCGTCCGGCGCGATGTGTATCCCGCCGTACAGGCGGGAGCGCCCGGCCTGGTCGGCGGCATCGGCGTAGGTCGCCCACTGCAGCGTGACGTCGCGGTCCGGTCCGGCCTCGAACTCGAACGCGCCGGCGCGCACCGTGTGGGATCCGAGTCCTTCCGGGACGTACGGGCTGCCGGTGATCGAGGTCAGCACCGCGGCGGACGCCTGGCTGAAGGTGCTGTGCCCGGAGACGTACCCGGCGAACGACGGGGTGACGAACGTCGGCAACTGGTAGGGGACCCAGTCGACGGCCAGGATCCATCCGACCCCGCCGAGCTCGCGATCCGGGTCGTCCGGGACCCCCCGCCACGAGCGCACGGCGACCTGTCCCTCGTGGCCGGCCAGCTCCTCGTGCGGGCCCCCGGACGCGGTGGTCCGCTCGGTGACCACCTCGATCAGCCCGGGCACCAGCGGCAAGCCGTTGGAGTCGTAGGCGGGCGCGTCGGGGTCGCTGGACTGACCGCGGCCACCCAGGTAGCGGATCATGCTGATCGGCCGGATGGAGTCGTAGTAGCCCTTCGCACCCCACGCGACGATCGCGGCGTCGTGGTTGGCGGCGCCGAGCGCGAGGTAGAGCTTGACGTCCCACTCGAGCCGGTCGACGACCGGCCCGGTCCCGCCGACCCGCAGCTCGGGGACGAGGTCGTCCGTGACGTCGTTGGCGAGCGCGTGCCAGTGCCCGGGGGGTGTCTCCGACGACGGCCCGTCGGCCCAGTACTCCGCGAGCGCGCGGTACAGGTCGGCGGCGTTCACCGGGTTCGGCTCGTAGGGGACGCCCGTCACCGGGTTGACCGCGTGGCCCTGCCCGTCGTCGGTCCCGAGCGCGTTGTTGCCGAGCGATGCCGGCGACGCATCGATCACCGGGCTCTGCGTCGGGTCGAGCTGGCTGCTGATCCGGATCACCTCGACGGCCAGGTCCTTGTAGGCCTGCCTGGTCCGGGGGTCGTGCAGCGCGGGCGGGCGACCCGGGTCCATCGGCAGGCCCTCGGCACCGGCAGCGGGGAGGGCGAAGCCCAGCACGTGACCCCAGTGAGGGCCGATGAACTCCTGCACCCCGCCGACGACGGGGATCCCGTTCTGGGAGATCATGTTCTCGAGCTGCAGCGGTTGCCACCGGTCCGGATCGACCAGCTCCGCACCGGAGGCGGCCACCTCGAGCGGTGGGTTGACCGCCTCGTAGCCGTCCGGTGGCAGGTAGCCGCCCTGCTCGTTGGCCCCGTCGGTCGCGCCGACCTCGAGCACCCGCGCCGCGATGCGGTTGCCGACGGCTGCCGGCGAGGATCCCGCCGTCGTCGTCACGTCGAGCGGGAGGCAGCGCCCCTCCATGACCGCGGCGAACGCCGGCAGGGTGTCCGAGGCGCCGACCGACTCGCGGTAGCGGTGGCTGAGCACGCGGTAGGCGGCGTAGCTGATCGCCTCCTCGCGGGCGGCCTCGACGTCCCGGGCAGCGTGCACCTCGTCGACGAGGTAGCCGTCCGCGGTCGGGTCGTAGGCGGCCCAGGCGTCCCACATCGCAACCGCGGTGTGGAACAGGTTGCGGGCGTGGACGGTCGGGGCCGGCAGGTCGCGGCGGATCGCGTCGAGCAGCGCCTCGTTCCACTGGCGGGCCACCGACCACCCGGGGTGCGCGGCGACGGGCGTGCACGGGTCGCCGCCGGCGCTCGAGCGGGCGATCGCCACCCCGCCGAGGGAGAGGACCGCACCCAGCAACATCCCCACCAGGACGATGTCGTGCCCGGCGCCCGCGCGTGACCGTGTCCGGCTCACGTCATCCCGCCTGCTCGTGCTGCCGGCCGCTGCCGGCCGTCCGCAGGGTCGGCGATCACGCCGGAGAGGACCAACTCCGCCGCGCCGAGCAGGGCGGCGTCGATCCCGAGGGCACTCGGCACGATCGTCACGAGCTCGCCGGGGGCGGCGAGCGCCCGCGTGCGCATCCCCTCCCGGACCGACGAGGCGAAGCGGTCGAACAGCCGCTCGTAGAGCCCACCGAGCACGACCAGCTCCGGGTTGAACAGGTTGACCAGGTTGCCGATGCCGATGCCGAGCCACCGCCCGACCTCCGCGATCGCCCGTACGGCGGTCGGGTCACCGGCATCCGCCCGCTCCGCGACGGTGTCGACACCGCTGGCGTCGCCGCGGACCCGGGCGCGACGCAGCAACGCGAGCTCGCCGGCCTCCGTCTCCCAGCAGCCCACGGCCCCGCACCGGCACGCGCGGCCGGCAGGGTTGATCAGCGTGTGGCCCGCTTCCCCGGCATAGCCCGCGGCCCCGAGCAACGGTTCGCCGTCGACGATCACCCCGCTGCCGATACCGACCTCGCCCGAGATGTAGAGCAGGTGCTCGGTCCCCGGCGGCGCACCCCGGCGGTACTCGGCGAGGGCGCCGAGATCGGCCTCGTTGGCGACGGCGACCGCGGTCCCGATGTCGAGCTCCTCCGCCAGCAGCGCCGCGAGTGGCACGTCCCGCCACCCCAGGTTCGGTGCGAGGTGGACGAAGCCGTCGGCCCGGCGGGTGATCCCCGCAACGGCCGCGCCGACGCCACAGAGCCGGTACCCCGCCGGCAGGGAGTCGAGCAGGGGCCCCGCCAGCTTGACGACGTCCTGGACGGTCTCCTCCGGCGAGAAGCGGTCACGTGGGCGCGCCACCCGCACACGGTTGTAGACGTGGCCACCGAGTCCTACGGTCGCGACGGCGATCGAGTCGACCACCAGCTCCATCGCCAGCGCCACCGCGCCGTCGGGGCGGGGGTGGACGACCGGCGACGGGCGACCCGGGCGCGAGGTGACGACCGCCGGGCGCTCCTCGACCAGTTCGAGCTCCCCCAGCTCCGCGATCAGGTCCGCGACCGTCGAGCGGTTCAGCCCCGTCGCCGCGGTCAGCTCCGAGCGCGACGCTGGCCCACCGACGTGGAGGCGCTCGAGCACGACCGCGAGGTTGTGCCGCCGCAGCCCGCCGGCAGCACCACCTCGTTGGCGGTTCCCGCCGCCGTTCGGGAGCGCGATGGGCCGCCACCCCCTCAGGTCTGGAGTTTGTTGGTGAGTGCACCTTATACGTCCAGGCGACGGAAGGCGACCCCGCCTCGCCCTCGGGCCCGGAGGCAGGACCCCGCCACGCCACCCGCCCCCTTGCTCCAGGATGGCGAGCAGCCGGCACCAACCACACCCTGCCGGCCGAGCGGTCACCGGGGGGGTCGTACGAAGATGGTAGTAGAGGTTTATTGCGTTGCCCCACATATTGTGGAATGCTGGGTGTTGCCTCGATCGTCGGGCGTCGGGAGGCTTCCGGGTCACCGGCCCACCCCCGTCAGAGGCGGTGGTTCCTGACCCTCAGGGCACGCGGTGCCGCGTCGTGGCGACGCCACCGCCACAAGGAGAGATCGATGCACAAACGGCGTTTTCTGGCCATGTTCGCGCTGCTCGCGGTGACGGTTGCCGCCTGCGGCGGCAACACCAACACGGCGACCGAATCCGAGGAGACCGAGGCCACCGGCGAGGAGACCGAGGAAGCTGCCGAGGAGACCGAGGCCACCGGCGAGGAGACCGAGGAAGCTGCCGAGGAGACCGAGGCCAGTGGCGAAGCGGTCACCATCGGGGTGTCCTGGAACAACTACAACGAGGAGCGCTGGGCCAAGTCCGACGAGCCCGCGATCCAGGCGGCACTCGACGAAGCCGGCGCCAGCTACATCTCGTCGGACGCCGGGTCGTCTGAGACGCAGCAGCTCGCCGACGTCGAGAACCTGATCTCCCAGGGAGCCGACGCGATCATCATCCTGGCCCAGGACGGCACCGCCATCCTGCCGGCCGTGCAGAGCGCGATCGAACAGGGAGTACCCGTCGTCGCCTACGACCGTCTGATCGAGGACGCGGGTGCGCTGTACATCACGTTCGACAACGTCGAGGTCGGCCGGATGCAGGCGAGCGTCATCCAGGAACTGGTGCCAGAGGGCAACTACGTCTTCATCAAGGGCAACCAGGCGGACGCGAACGCGGACTTCCTGCGTGGCGGACAGGAAGAGGTCCTGCAGGAAGCGCTGGACGCAGGTGACATCGTCAACGTCGGCGAGTCCTACACCGACAACTGGGACCCGGCGATCGCGCAGCGCAACATGGAGCAGATCCTGATCCAGAACGACAACGACGTCGACGCGGTCGTCGCCTCGAACGACGGGACCGCGGGCGGTGTCGTCGCCGCACTCGAGGCCCAGGGTCTCGCCGGAGAGGTCCCGGTCTCCGGGCAGGACGGCGACGCCGCGGCGCTCAACCGCATCGCGCTCGGCACCCAGTCCGTGTCGGTCTGGAAGGACGCTCGCGAGCTCGGGCGCGCCGCCGGTGAGGCGGCCGTGCTGCTCGCGCAGGGCACCCCGCTCGAGGAGATCCCGAACACCGTGACCTTCGAGTCGCCCGACGGCAACGAGTTGATCTCGATCCTGCTCGAACCCATCCCGATCACCGAGGACAACCTCGACGTGGTGATCGACGCGGAGTGGATCACCCAGGAAGAGGTCTGCCAGGGCGTGCCCGCCGGACGCGTGGCGGTGTGCCCCTGAGTCCCTCTGAGCGGATCGTGACATGACCGACGCGCACCTCGCCCGCCCTCGGGCGGGCGAGGTGCGCGCATCGGCCGGGACGACAGGCGGCAGACGATGACGCAGACCGACCGCTCCGCTCCGCCGGCGACGCCCGGGTCGCAGCCGCCGGCCCTCTCGCTGCGCGAAACCCTCCGCGCGGCGGAGATCGACACCCGCCTGCTCGGCATGCTGGTCGCTCTGGCGGTCATCTGGATCGCCTTCCACGTGATGTCGGGTGGCACCTTCCTGACCCCCCGGAACATGTGGACCCTGACCGTCCAGTTCGCCTCAGTGGCCATCATGGCGACCGGCATGGTCCTGGTGATCGTCTCACGCAACATCGATCTGTCGGTCGGTTCGATGCTGGCCGTGGTCGGCATGGCCATGGCCCTGGTGCAGGCGGAGATCCTGCCGGACTACCTCGGCTTCGACCATCCGGCGACGTGGATCATCGCGCTCGTCGCCGGCATCCTGCTCGGAGCGGCGCTCGGCGCCTTCCAGGGCGCCATCGTCGCCTACGTCGGCGTCCCGGCGTTCATCGTCACCCTGGGTGGGTTGCTGGTGTGGCGTGGGGTCGCCTGGTGGATGGCGAGCGGTCGCACGATCGCGCCGATGGACTCCAACTTCCAGCTGCTCGGCGGCGGCTCCCGCGGCACGATCGGCGGGACCTGGAGCTGGGTCGTCGGCGTGGTGCTGTGCGTCGGCATCGTGGCGCTGCTCGTCAACAGCCGTCGCCAGCGCAAACGCTTCGGCTTCCGGCTGCGGCCGATGTGGGCGGAGGTCACCCTCGGGGTGATCGGCTGTGTCGCGGCGCTCGGTTCGATCGGGTTCCTCAACCGCTACTACCTGCCGGAGGGTCTCGCACGGCAGTACGCGGAGGACAACCAGATCCCCTGGCCGGAGGGCGGGCTGAACGTCTCTGCCGGGCTCGCGGTCCCGGTCCTGATCGCGCTCGGCATCGCGATGCTCATGACGTTCCTGACCACCAGACGCCGCTACGGCCGCTACGTCTACGCGATCGGCGGCAACCCGGAGGCCGCCGAACTCGCCGGCATCAACAGCAAGCGGACGATCATCAAGACCTTCGCGCTGATGGGCGGGCTGGTCGGGCTGGCGGCGGCCGTGCAGATCGCTCGGCTCAACGCGGCGGTCAGCGGCCTCGGTCAGCTCACCGAGCTGTACGTGATCGCTGCGGCGGTGATCGGCGGTACCTCGCTCGCGGGTGGGATCGGCAGCATCCCCGGCGCCGTGCTCGGCGCGCTACTGATGCAGTCGCTGCAGTCGGGCATGGTGCTCATGAACGTCGACGCGCCGATGCAGAACATCGTGGTCGGCATCGTGTTGGTGATCGCGGTGACCCTCGACACGGTCTACCGACGGAGGTCCCGATAGTGGCTGACGAGACGAGCACGGTCCGGCCTCCCCTCGTCGAGCTACGCGACATGCACGTCGCCTTCGGCGGCGTCAAGGCGGTCGACGGCGTGACCGTCGACCTCTTCCCCGGGGAGGTCGTCGCGCTGGTGGGCGGAAACGGTGCCGGCAAGACCACCCTCATCAAGTCGCTGTCGGGTGCGCACCCGGCCGATGCCGGCCAGATCCTGATCGAGGGACAGCCGGTCACGATCCACACCCCGCGGGACGCCAAGAGCCTCGGGGTCGAGACGATCTACCAGACGCTGGCGTTGGCCGACAACGTCGACGCACCCTCCAACGTGTTCCTCGGCCGCGAGCTGACGACCCGGTGGGGCAACCTCGACAGCTCCGCGATGGAGGACGCGACCCGCAAGCTGATGGCGCGGCTCAACCCGAAGTTCGAGAACTTCATCGTCCCGGTGCAGTCGCTGTCCGGCGGGCAGCGCCAGTCGGTCGCGATCGCTCGGGCCGTGCACTTCAACGCGCGCGTCCTGATCATGGACGAGCCGACCGCCGCGCTCGGGCCGGCGGAGACCGAGCAGGTGCGCGAGCTGATCCGTCAGCTGCAACGCGAGGGCCTCGGCATCTTCCTGATCAGCCACGACATCCACGACGTGTTCGACCTGGCCGACCGGATCAGCGTGATGCTGCAGGGCAAGTTGGTCGGCACCGTGAACAAGGACGACGTCACCGTCGACGAGGTCTTGGCGATGATCATCCTCGGCAAGCGCCCCGGCGAGGTGACCATCGAGGACATCGCAGAGCTGCATTGACGTCGGACGGCGCGTCGGTGCGCAGGCCTTCCTCGCCGGCGATCAGGCCGAGGCGAGGATCGTGTCGATGACCGCCTGGTTCGCGATCGCATCCGCGAGCGGCACCGGCACGTCCGTGTCGTCGAGGACCGCTCGGGCGAACGCTTCGGCCTGCAGCGTGTACGCGTCGGCCGCGGCGTAGCTCCGCACCTCGGTCGCAGGGGCGACGGGCGGGTCACCGCCGGCCGTGACGCGGATGCGGGTCTCGCGGTCAGGTGGGATGTTGAAGGGGATCTCGATGTCGATGCGGCCGCGCTCACCGACGATGTGCACCCGCTGATCGGGCTCGGTACGTATCGAACACGTGAAGCTCGCCTGCCCACCACCCTCGAACCCGAGCAGCGCGGACGTGACGGTGTCCACCCCCATGACGGGGTCGCGGCGCACGATCCCCTGCACGTCGACCGGCTCAGCGGCGAACAGCCACCGGGAGAGGTTGATGCAGTAGGAGCCGATGTCCATGAGCGCGCCGCCGCCGTGCTCGGGGTGGTTGCGGATGTTGGTCGGATCGTCGTTGAAGTAGCTGAACCAGCTCTGGACGGCGCGGAGCTCCCCGATCACGCCCTCCCGGACCAGGCGGACGGCATCGACCCAGGTCGGGTGGTGGCGGTACATGAAGGCCTCGGCGAGCGTGACCCCGGCCGCAGCCGCGGCATCGGCCATCGACCGCGCCTCGGCGGCGTCCATCCCGAGCGGCTTCTCACACAGCACGTGCTTGCCGGCCTCGACGGCCGCGATCGTCCACGGTGCGTGGAGGTCGTTCGGCAGTGGGACGTAGACGGCGTCCACGTCGTCCGCAACCAACAGTTCCTCGTACGAGGCGTACGCGGCGGGGATGCCGAGCTCCTTCGCGGCGGCCCTGGCACGTGCACCGTCACGCGAGGCGATCGCCACGACCTCGCAGTCCGCCGCCCGCTGGATCGCCGGGGTCACCTTCTGCATGCCGATGTCGGCGGTGCTGAGGATGCCCCAGCGCAGGGTCGTCATGGTCCGTCCTGTCGTTGTCCAAGCGGCACGTTGTCCGCGATCAGCAGCCCGGCACCGGGGCGAACGTGTAGCCCTGCGAGGAGAGCTGCGCGAGGATGCGTTCGGTCGCCGCGACGGTCTGTGCCCTGCTCGCCGCACCGTCGTGCATGAGCACGATCGCGCCGGACCGGGCGTTGGCGATCACCCGTTGCGCGATGACGTCCGCACCTGGTTGCCGCCAGTCGTTGGTGTCGATGTCCCACAGCTTGATGCTCAGGCCGTGGTCGGCCGCCCGCGCACGGGTGTTGCCGTCCATCGCACCGTACGGTGGTCGCATGCAGCTGGGGCGACGGCCCGTCGCCGACTCGACCGCCTGCTGCGACTGGCGCATCTGTGCGTCGAAGGCCTCTCGGGACAGCCCGGCGAGCGAAGGGTGCGACCAGCTGTGGTTGCCGATGCGGTGCCCCTCGTTGACGATCCGCTGTGCCATGCCGCTGTTGCCGGGGACCAGCTGACCGACCACGAAGAAGGTGGCGCGCGCGTTGTAGCGCGCCAGCAGGTCGAGGATCTGGGGGGTGTAGCTGCCGTTCGGACCGTCGTCGTAGGTGAGGTGGATGACCTTGCCCCCCGACGACCCGGAGGACGAACCCGACCCGGAGGACGAACCCGACCCGGAGGACGAACCCGACCCGGAGGACGAACCCGACCCGGAGCCTGCGGAGGACCCCGTCGCACCTCCCCCGCTCGACGACGACTCGCCGCCCCCGGCGGCCGGCGGCGGGGGTGGGGGTGGCGGTGGGGGTGGGACGTAGGTCC
>SLMP01000081.1 GCA_007133465.1 Nitriliruptoraceae bacterium
CGACGACCGCCCCCTCACCCGGGGAGCGAGGCAGCGCGTCGGGGACGAGGCGCGGGCTCATCACGCCACCTCGCTGCCCGTGGGGCGCGGCGGCTCACGGCCGGGGGCCGCGTCCGGCTCGTCGCGGTCGTCGGGCGCGGCGGATGCGGCGAGCGCGGTCAGCGCGGCCCAGCCGTCGCGTTCCTCGACGGTCACGACCCGTGCGCCGGCGGCGGTGAGCGCGGCGACGACCACGTCCTGCCGCTGCGCGTCGATGCCGCTGACGACGAGGGTGTGGCGCGTGGCCGCCACCAGGGCCGGTGCGAGCCCGACCAGCGTGTCGGTCACCAGGTTGGCGACCACGACGTCGACAGGGCCCGGCAGCGCGTCGACGCTGCCGCTGCAGGCCTCGACCTCGGCGTGGTTGCGGGCCGCGTTGGCGCGGGTGACCTCGACGGCGTCCGGGTCGAGGTCGACGGCGAGGACCGGCCCGGCGCCACGCCGAGCGGCGGCGATCGCCAGCACGCCCGTCCCGCAGCCGACGTCGGCGACGCTGGCCCCGGCGAGGTCGAGCCGCTCGAGCGCCTCCAGGCAGAGCGTGGTGGTCGCGTGGTGGCCGGTGCCGAACGCCTGGCCGGGGTCGAGGACGAGGGTCAGCTCGCCGGGCTCGGCGGCGTGGTCGTCGGCCAGCCAGGACGGCACGACGACGGTGGAACCGGCACGCACCGGCGCGATCGTCGCCTTCCACGCGGCCTGCCAGTCGCGCGGCTCCTCGGCATGCCAGGCCACAGCGGCGTCGGCCAGCCCGGGCAGACCGGCGAGGTCGGCCGGGGCCGGGAACCAGGCGGTCAGCTCCCCGCCACCACGGTCCCACACGCCCTGCGCGCCGGCGGCCCAGCACCCGGCGGAGGCCAGCTCGACGTCGGCGGGGTCGACGTGGACCTCGGCGCGGTGGACGTCGACGTCGGCGGGGTCGACGTGGACCTCGGCGCGGTGGACGTCGACCTCGGCGCGGTGGACGTGGGCCTCGGCGCGGTCGACGGCGCGGTGGACGTGGACGTCGGCGTGGCCAGTGTGCGGCGCTGGCGGCTCGGGAGGCGCGGCCGGTCCCGCCGGAGCGGTGCGAGGGGCGGCGGGGTCGGCAGGAGGTGGGGTCACGGCATGGCCAACGTCGGGGGCGACGTGCGAGGGCCTCGGGGCGGGTTCGGGGCGGCGCGAGCGTCCGGCCGGCAGGCCCGAAGGCTCCAGAGGCAAGAGAGCGGCCCCGTGCGACGGGGGGACACACGGGGCCGCGGCGATCCTTGGACCGCACCGCGCAGCCTAGACGTTGGTTCGACCTGGTGACAAGCGCGGAGCCAGGGGCTCCCGTCGGCCCCGGGCCGGGTCGGCGGCGAGAGCGGCCGGGAGATCGTTGCGTCCTTCACGTCGGGGGCGGTGATGCGCTGCCTTGCGCGTCCTCGACCAGATCCTTGGCCCCGGCCTCGCCGGTCTCGAGCAGCGAGTGCTCGAGCACCTCGTACTCCTCCGAGGAGGCGCTGATCAACGCGGCGACGATCGCGACCGCCGGGATCGCGAGCAGCGCACCCGTCGCCCCGGCCAGCGCGGCCCCGCCGAGCACCGCCAGGAACGCCACGGCGGGGTGCAGCTCCATCGTCGACGCGGTGATCTTCGGCACGATGATGTAGTTCTCGATCTGCTGGTAGACGACGATCGCGGCGAGGACCCAGAGCGCCTTGGCCGGGGAGGACGCCAGCGCGACGACCAGTGGCAGGGCGCCGGCGAGGTAGGTGCCGATGGCGGGGATCAGCGACGACACCAGCCCCACCCAGACGCCGAGCGCGACCGCGTAGTCGAGGTCGAGCAAGACGAACGCCACGATGTGGAAGGCCGAGGAGACGATCGCGGTGAGCGCCCGGCTGTAGACGTAGCCGCCGGTCTTCGCGACGGCCAGCTCCCACAGTCCGAGGATGCGGACCTGCTCGCGCGGCTCCAGGCGGCTGGCCAGGGTGCGCCGCAGCTTCGGCGCGTCCGCGACGAGGTAGAAGGTGACGAGCCCGATCGTCGCCATCCGGAACACGCCTCCGAGCAGGCTCTGGCCGACCCCGACCGCGCTGCGGCCGATGATCCCGGCGACCTCGTTGGTCCGGGCGGGGAGCTCGCGGCGGCTCTCGTCCAGCCACGCTGTCAGCGCCTGGCCCGCCTCACCGGGCAGCCGCTCGGCGAGCTCGGAGATCTCCCGCAGCAGCCGGGGGGCGGACGCGATCAGGTTGGTGACCTGTTCGATCATCATCGGCAGCATCGCCGCGGCGAACCCGGTGAGCACCACAGCCACCGCCAGGAACACGATGCCCGTCCCCGCACCGCGTCGGATGCCACGCCGCGCCAGCCACTGCACCGCCGGCTCCATCGCGAAGGACAGGAACAGGCTGATCACCACGATCGCGATCAGGTAGCGCAGCTGCGCGAAGACCGCGGCCGACGCCTGCGCGAGCAGCAGGGCCCCGGCGACGCCGAGCGCGACCGAAGCGGCCAGTCGCGGGTCGATCGCGTGGTGGCGCCAGCGGCCACCGCGGCGCGTCGGCCCGTCCGCGCCGTCCACGCGGCGCGTCGGCGCGTCCGCACCGTCCACGCGGCGCGTCGGCGCGACCGCACCGTCCACATGGCGCGCCGGCGCGACCGCACCGTCCACGCGGGGCGCCGGTTCGGCGTCGTCGGTCTGTGGTGCCGCGCCGTCCCGGGCCCACCACCCGTGCCGGAGGCGGACCGGTCGCTCCCCGGTCCCGCCGTCGGCCTCATCCGTGCGTTCCACGTCGTGCACCGTACCTCCGGCGGCGGGCCGGGCGGGAGGGTCCCCCGCCCCCGCCCGGTAGGCTGCCGCCGCTGTCCTCCACCACCGCCCCCTCCCGCGGAGCGAGCTGCCGTGCCGGCCGAAGCGACCCCCGCAATCGAGCTGCGGGGGCTCACCAAGCGGTACGGCCCACTGACGGCCGTGGATCGATTGGACCTGACGATCTCGGCGGGCGAGACCTTCGCGCTGCTGGGTCCGAACGGCGCCGGCAAGACCACCACGATCGAGTGTTGCGAGGGGTACCGCACCCCCGACGAGGGCACGGTCCGGGTCCTCGGCCGCGACCCGCGCCGCGACGCCCGGTGGTTGCGGCCCCGCGTCGGCCTG
Organism: Nitriliruptoraceae bacterium; assembly: GCA_007133465.1. Lineage (GTDB taxonomy): Bacteria > Actinomycetota > Nitriliruptoria > Nitriliruptorales > Nitriliruptoraceae > SLMP01. The sequence continues at coordinate 3,155 of SLMP01000081.1, forward strand.
ATGCTGCAGGAGGGCGGCGTCTACCCGATGGCTCGGCCGCCCGAGGTACTCCGGCTGTTCGCCGCCTTCCACGCGGCCCCGCTCGCACCCGACGAGCTGCTCGCCCGCGTGGGCCTCGAGGACGCCCGCCGCACTCGCGTCCGCGACCTGTCCGGGGGGCAGCGGCAGCGGCTCTCGCTCGCGCTCGCCCTCGTCGGGCGGCCCGAGGTGCTCTTCCTCGACGAGCCCACGGCCGGTCTCGACCCGGCCGCTCGGCGCCGCACCTGGGAGCACGTGCGCGAGCTGGAGGCGGAGGGCGTCACGATCGTGCTGACCACCCACCTGCTCGACGAGGCCGAACAGCTCGCCGATCGGGTCGCGATCATCGACCAGGGACGGCTGGTCGCGCTCGGCACCCCCGACGAGCTCACCCACGGCCAGGGTCGCGAGGTGGCGTTCTCGGCCCGTCCCGGGCTCGACCGCGCGGCGCTCGCGGCGGCGGTGGGGGCCCCGGTCGACGAACCGCGGCCCGGCCGCTACGTGATCCACGCGGAGAACTCGCCGCGGCTGGTGGCGCGCCTCGCGGCGTGGCTCGAGCAGCACGACGTCGTGCTCGGCGAGCTGCAGGCCGGCAAGCGCTCCCTGGAGGACGTCTTCCTGCGGCTCACGGACGAGACCGACCAGACCCGGGAGCCGGCGGCATGAGCCCCACGGTGGAGACCGGCCAGACCCGGGAGCCGGCGGCATGAGCCCGTCGGTGCGAGGCAGCGGCCCGGACACGGCGGCCGACCACACGGGCCCGGCCGGTGGTCTGGCCGCCGGCGCGGCGCCCCTGGCGGACGTCGACCGGCGCACCCCGACGGCCCGCGCGAACCTCGCACAGGCGGCGATGGAGGTCCGCCTGCTGGTGCGCTCGGGCGAGAGCCTGGTCGTCACGCTCGGCATCCCGCTCGGCCTGCTCGCGTTCTTCTCCGTCGTCGACGTGCTGCCGACCGGCGACGAGCGCGCCGTCGATTTCCTGCTGCCCGGGGTGCTCGCCATCTCGGTCGCGGCCACGGGGCTCGTCGCCGTGGCGATCCAGACCGCGTTCGAACGCAAGTACGGGGTGCTCAAGCGCCTCGGCGGCACCCCCTTGACCCGCACCGGCTTCCTCGTCGCCAAGGGCCTCGCCGTCGGCATGATCGTGCTGGTGCAGTTCGTGCTGGCCGTCGGGCTCGCGCTCGGAGCTCTCGGCTGGCGCCCCGCCGGAGGGTGGCTCGCCGCGCCCCTGCTGGTCGTGCTCGGCGCGGTCACCTTCACGGCGCTCGGGCTGCTGCTCGCGGGCACGCTGCGGGCGGAGGCGACGCTGGCGCTCAGCAACGCGCTGTTCCTCGTCCTGCTGCTGGTCAGCGGGGTCACCTTCGCCGTCGATCCGCTGCCGGGGGTGGTGGCGGCGTTCGGGCAGGCGCTGCCGCTCGGCGCCCTCGGCACGGCGCTGCGGGCCGCGTTCGCCGGGGAGGGCCTCGCGGTCGGCCCCACGGCCGTCGTCGCCGCCTGGGGCGCGGCCGCGATCGTGCTCAGTGCCCGCCGCTTCCGCTGGGAGCCCTGACCGGGGTTGCCACCGGGATCGGGGACGGGCCCTTCCCGGGCCTCCCCGGCAGCGGCGACGTCCGCCCGCAGCTGGGCGGTGCGACCTCGGGGACCGCCTACGAGCAGCCGGTCGACCCTGGTCGGGACCACGTGCTGCCAGTGGCAGGGCCGTTTGGGTCCGGGGAAGGCCGAACGGCTACTCTTCGGCCGGCGCGGATGACGGCGGCGCGGCCGTCCTTCCCGTCCCGTGGGTCCTTCGCCCCCGTCCGCGGGCAGGTCCCCCCTCGTAGCGGACGCCCGACCGGCCCACAGGAGACGCCACGTTGCGCGACAGCTCCGCAGAGCGCCCCTCGCCACGTCGCCGGACCCGCCTGGTCCCGATGGCCGGCTTCTCGCTGCTGGCGTTGCTGCTGGCCGCCTGCGGCGGTGACGCGACCCGGACGCCGCAGAACGCGCTCAACCCGGCGGGCCGCTACGCCCAGGAGCCCCACGACCTCATCACGATCGTGCTGATCATCGCCGCGGTCGTGTTCGTCCTGGTCCACTTCCTGATCATCTACTCGGTGGTCAAGTACCGCCAGCGCAAGGACGACGACGGGTCGCTGCCGGTCCAAATCCACGGCAACACCCGCCTGGAGATCTTCTGGACCATCATCCCGGCGCTGATCCTGGCGGGCATCGCGGTCCCGACCGTGCAGATGATCTTCAGCCAGATGGACGAGCCGGACGACGCCTTCGTCGTCGAGGTGATCGGCCACCGGTGGTGGTTCGAGTACTACTACCCGGAGCACGACATCTACACCGCGAACGAGATGGCGATCCCGGTCGGCCGTCCCGTCCGCCTTCAGATGACGGCCAGTGACCCCGCCCGTGACCCCGCACAGGGCGTCATCCACTCCTTCTGGGTGCCCCGCCTGGCCGGCAAGCAGGACCTCATCCCCGGGCAGATGACCTACCTGAACATGCTCGCGGACGAGCCCGGCCGCTACTACGGCCAGTGCGCGGAGTACTGCGGGCTGTCCCACGCCAACATGCGCATCCGCGTCGAGGCGCTCGACGACGCGGCGTTCGACGCATGGCTGGAGGCCCAGCAGGCCCCGGCGGAGGTGCCGGCCGACGAGCTCGCCGCCCGCGGGCGGGAGCTGTTCGGGGACCTCGGGGAGCGTCAGGCGTGCGCCGCGTGCCACCAGGTGTGGGAGGGCGACGGTGGCCGCACCCCCGGGACCGGGCCCGACCTGACCCACCTGATGAGCCGCGAGGAGTTCGCCGGCGCGATCCACGACATGACCCCGGAGAACCTCCGGGAGTGGCTGCGCGACCCGAACTCGATGAAGTCGATGCAGTACGAGGTCAACGGCATCGGCATGCCAGACCTGGACCTGACCGACGAGGAGCTCGACGCGCTCGTCGCCTACCTGCTGACGCTCGAGTGACCCTGACCCGCCACGCCGCGCCCGGGCTCCCCCGCGCCGCGCGGCCGGTCTGAGACGAGGAGACGCCACATGTCGAGCACCACGGCGACGCGTCCGGGGCGCTACCAGCGGCCCAACCCCCGCGAGGGGTTCATCAGCTGGATCACGACCACGGACCACAAGCGCATCGGGCTGATGTACTTCTGGACCGTGCTCGTGTTCTTCTTCTTCGGCGGCGTGCAGTCGGCGCTGATCCGGACCCAGCTGGCGCAGGCCGAGCAGTCGGTGCTCACCGAGGAGATCTACAACCAGGTCTTCACGATGCACGGCATCACGATGGTCTTCCTCGTGGTCATGCCGTTCGCCGCCGCGTTCTTCAACTACCTGATCCCGCTGATGATCGGCGCGCGCGACGTCGCCTTCCCGCGCCTGAACGCCTTCAGCTACTGGGTGTTCCTGTTCGCCGGCATCTTCCTCTACAGCTCCTTCCTGCTCGGCGGGGCCCCGAACGGCAGCTGGGTCGGCTACGCGCCGCTGTCGACCGACGCCGTGTCGAACATGGGCTTCTACGCGATCGGCATCAACGCCCTCGGCATCAGCTCGCTGGCCGCGTCGATCAACTTCATCGTCACGATCCTCAACATGCGCGCGCCCGGCATGACGTTCATGCGGATGCCGGTGTTCATCTGGATGGCGCTGGTCACGAGCTTCCTGCTGCTGTTCGCCGTGCCGATCATCTCGACCGCGCTGTTCATGCTGATGTTCGACGGCGTCTACGGCGGGCAGTTCTTCGAACCCGCCACCGGCGGTGACCCGATCCTCTACCAGCACCTGTTCTGGTTGTTCGGGCACCCCGAGGTCTACATCATGATCCTCCCGACCATGGGGATCATCTCCGAGACCCTGCCGGTGTTCAGCCGCAAGCCCCTGTTCGGCTACGCCGCGGTGGTCTTCGCCGGCGCGGCGATCGGCTTCATCGGCTTCGGCGTGTGGGCGCACCACATGTTCACCTCTGCCATGGGGCCGGTTGCGCGCTCCGCGTTCGCGCTCGCCACGATGTTCATCGCGGTGCCGACCGGCATCAAGATCTTCAACTGGGTGTTCACCATGTGGGGCGGCAAGCTGCGGTTCACGACCTCGATGCTGTTCTCGATCGGGTTCGTGTCGATGTTCACCATCGGTGGGCTCTCGGGCGTCACCCACGCGATCGTGCCCCACAACGCGCAGCAGCACGACACCTACTACGTCGTCGCCCACTTCCACTACGTGCTCTTCGGTGGGGCGCTGTTCGGGCTGATCGCCGGGGTCTACTTCTGGTTCCCGAAGGTCACGGGCCGGCTGATGAACGAGACGCTCGGCAAGTGGCATTTCTGGACCTGGCTGCTCGGGTTCAACCTCACGTTCGGTCCGATGCACATGTCGGGGCTGCTCGGTCAGCCGCGGCGCACCGCCGTGCTGCCCGCCGAGCTCGGACCCACCGTCGAGCTGTACAACCTGCTCAGCGGTGTGGGCCTGATCATCCTGTTCGGCTCGGCGCTCGTGTTCCTCTACAACCTGCTCGCCAGCACCAAGAAGGGCGAGCTGGCCGGGGAGGACCCGTGGGACGCACGCACGCTCGAGTGGCTCACCACCTCGCCGCCCAAGGCGCACAACTGGGACAAGATCCCGACGGTCACCCACCGTGACGAGTTCTGGCACCGCAAGTACGCCGAGGACGAGGCCGGCCGTCCGGTGGCCGTGCCGGCGGGTGCGGCCGAGGACGTCGGCGACCCGCGCGGCGACAACGCCGAGGCCCTCGACGAGCACATCCACATGCCGGACGCGTCGTACTGGCCGTTCGTCATGGTGCTCGGCCTGGTGCCGCTGATGTACGGGCTCAACTTCGCGAGCGCACCGCTGATCGCGATCGGTCTGCTGTGGGCGATCATCGGCATGTACGGCTGGATCATCGAGCCGCTCGCCGAGGGTGACGACGACGACCCGCTCGATGCACCGAACCCGTCGGCCACGACCGGCGCCGTGACCTACTGACCTGACACGACACGACCCACCTGCCCGTGTGGGGACGCACGGGCGGGTGGCGACACCGGAGGCTCGAGTTGGCTGCTGGCGCGCACGAGACGTCACTGGGGATCGACCACCGCAAGCTCGGGATGTGGACCTTCCTCGGCTCGGAGTTCCTGTTCTTCGGGGCGTTCCTCGCCACCTTCCTGCTCTACGTGCAGACCACCGCGGGTGGGCCGGGGGTGGAGATCTTCGACATCCCGTTCACCTCGATCAGCTCGTTCGTGCTGCTGATGAGCTCACTGACGATGGTGCTGGCGCACAACGCCCACACCCAGGGCGACCTGCGTCGGATGAGGATGTGGATCCTCGCGACCGCCGGCCAGGGTGCGGTCTTCCTCGGCGGGCAGGTGTTCGAGTTCAACGTGTTCGTCCGTGAGGGACTGACCTTCGGCACCTCGCCCTTCGCCACCTCGTTCTACGTGCTCACCGGCTTCCACGGGGCACACGTGTTCATCGGCATCCTGCTGCTGCTGACGCTGTACACCTTCTCGCTGACGGGCAAGGTCAAGCCGAACCAACCGCTCAAGACCGAGATGATCGGCCTGTACTGGCACTTCGTCGACATCGTTTGGGTCGTGCTGTTCACCGTGGTCTACCTGATCCCGGAGCTCACCGTCCTCGACTAGGTCGAGACCAGGACCGTTCTCGAACGACCGCGGAGGTCAACGCTCGTGAGTGCTACCGAGACGCCCCAGCAGGAGGCGGAGCACGGCCATCACCCGACGGCCCGTGACTACGTCAACATCGCCGTGATCCTCGGCATCCTGACCGCCCTCGAGGTCTCGACCTACTTCTTCGAGTTCGGTCCGCTCGGGGTGCCGATGCTGATCGTCCTGATGGTGATCAAGTTCCTGCTCGTCGTCGGCTGGTTCATGCACCTGCGCTTCGACACGAAGGTCTTCAGCCGGCTGATGTACACGGGGCTCGCGTTCGCGCTGGTCCTGTACTCCATCACGCTCGCCGCGCTGTACCTCGACAACTTCTCGGCCATGACCTGACGGCGGTCCGGGCCGCACCCGGACCCGCTCCTTCCGCCGCTCCACCGCGACGCCCCCGCACCACCGCCTCACCGCAAGGCCCCGGTACCGCCGCCCCGGCCGCCGACCTCGCCCCCCGCCCCCCCGCCCCCAGACCGACGAGATGGTGCCGTGCGACACGCTGATCACGACGTCAAGAGCCGCGTCATCGCCCCGATCGTGCTGCCGATCATCGTGCTGCTGTCGATGGTCGCGTTCGTTGGGCTGATCGCGGTGACCCTGCTGTTCAACACCAAGGGCGGGGCGCTGATGATCGCCGCCGTCGTCGCGGGAGGCATCCTGTTCACGGTCAGCCTCGCTGCCTCGCAGGACAAGCTCGACCCGCGCCGCAAGGCGGTGGTGTCGTTCGCCGCCGCGCTGCCGCTGCTCGTCGGCATCGGGTTCGCGGCCGGGCTGTGGGGCGGCATCGCCGACGAGGATCGCATGGTCAACGTCGAGCCGCTGATCACGATCCCCGACGACGCGCCGTTGATCGCCGCGGAGAACTCGGTCGAGTTCTGTCTGCCGACCGACGACGGTGGCTGCGAGCCGGTCTACGACTGGGAGATCACCCCGTCACAGCAGACCGAGTTCCTCACCTTCGTGTTCGACAACCGCGAGGTCGGGGTCGGCCACAACGTCGTGTTCTACGAGCTGGAGGGATCCGAGGACGACCCGGCGCCGGGTGACACGATCTACGGCTCCCCGGTCATCAACGGCCCGCTCGAGGAGGGCTACCTCTCCGACGTGCCATGGGACGAGCTGCCCGAGGTCTTCTACTACAACTGCGCGGTGCACCCGAACATGGACGGGATCGCCACGCTGGCCGAGGAAGCCTGAGGTCAGCGGCCGGGGCGCAGGGCGGCCGCCTTGCGGCGCAGCGGCTCCGTGGCAGCCGTGAGGCGGCCGACCGGCCCCGCCGGCTCCGCGCCCCGCTGCCGTGCCTGCCGGACCGCCCGGATGTAGCGCCAGAAGTCCACCTGCATGGTGTGCCGTTCGGAGCGGACGTAGCGCTTGGCCATCGCGTGCCGGTCGGCGCGGATCCAGGCCTGCATCTCGTCTGCGGGCGGCAGCTCGCAGCCACCCGTGAGCACGTCCCCGACCCACTCGGCCTGGTGCTCCATCAGCGCGATGTTGGCGCCGACGGTCTGGACGAAACCGAGCAGGAACAACCCGGGCCGCCGCGGCGGGACGACCCGCAGGTACAGGTCGAGCACGTTGCCGGGTGCGTCGAGCACCTCCGGGTCGAGGAACGGCAACGTCACGTCGTAGCCGGTGGCGTAGACCAGCACGTCGACCGGTTCCACGCTGCCGTCGACGAACCGGACCTTGTCCCCCTCGAGCTCGGCGACGTTCGGCTTCATGGCGATGTCGCCGTGACCGACCCGGTCGAGCAGCTCGGCGGACACCGTCGGGTGGGCGCTCAGGAGGCGGTGGTCGGGTTTGGGTAGTCCGCGGTGCTCGGGCCGGCCGACGGCCAGCCGCATCGCCACCTCCAGCACGGCGCGCTCGACGGGGAACGGCAGGTACGCCGCCGCGGGGGTGGCGAAGTGATCGAGCGGACGGCCGAAGGCGTACTTCGGGATCACGTGGACCCCGTGACGGGTCGCGAGCAGCACGCGCCGCGCGACCGTGGCGGCGTCGCAGGCGATGTCCATGCCGGAGTTGCCGACGCCCATCACGAGCACGTCGCGGTCGGCGAAGACCGAGGGTTCGAGGTAGTCCTTCGCGTGGAAGCTGACGCCGTCGAACCGTCCGGGGAACGTCGGCACCCGAGGGCTCGCATGGTGACCGTTCGCGACCACGACGGCCCGGCAGGTCACCTCGGTGCCAGCGAGGGTGCGCACCCGCCAGCCGTTCGCGCCCGGGTCGCCGGGGCCGGGCAAGGGGTCGACGGCGGTCACCTCGGCGCCGAAGGTGATGCGCTCGAGCAGCCCGAAACGCTCGGCGAACGCCTGGAAGTAGCCGGCGACCAGCTCGTGGGACGGGAAGTCCGGCCAGTCCTCGGGCATCGGGAAGGACGCGAACTGGGTCCGCTGGCGGGAGCTGTTGAGGTGCAGCGAGCGGTAGGCGGGGGAGCCGCCGTTGTCGTTGTCGATGCGCCACAGCCCGCCGACCATGGAGCCCTTCTCGAACCAGCGCAGGTCGATGCCCCGGTCGACGAGCGCCTTGCCGGCGGCGAGGCCGGCGGGGCCGGCGCCGATCACGCAGACCTGGGTGTCGAACGCGTCCATGTCGTCTCCCTGGCAGCCTCGGGGCTGGTCGTCCGGCCGCTCCCACGCCCGTCCCGTCGGAGCGTAACGAGCCGCACCTCCGGAACCCGAGTCGGGAGGGTGTCACGGCGCCTGCTGCTCGAGCGCGGCCAGCGCCGCCGCAGCCGCGGGTGGGAGGCCGATGGGTGAGCGCGTCCCGGTCACCTGTGGCAGCAACGCGTCGGCGACCGCCTCACCCACGGCCTGGTGCGCGGCGGCGGGCCAGTGGATCCCGTCCGGGTTGAGCTCGCCGGCGTACGGCAGCACCAGCGGCCACGAGGCGACGGGGGCGAAGCCGTGCTCCTCCGCCAGCTCGAGCTGCAGTGCCTCACGCGCCCCGTGGCGCGGATGGCGGTGGCCGTAGTAGGCGGCCCGGTGGCTGGTCGGTCCGATCGCGACGCCGGCCGCCCGCCCCCAGGTCAGCCCGCGCAGGTGGTCGAGGAGCTGGGCGTACATCCGTCGGAACTCGGCCTCCGGCGTGCGAGCCAGGCGCCCGCCCGTCACCTGGACGATCCGGGGGTACGCCGCGCGCAGGGTCGAGCGCACCCGCCGGCGCACGCCGGCCGGACGCAGGTAGGGCACCACGACCTCGACGGCCGGTGGCACGCCGCCGGGCGCGTGGTCGAAGCTGCCGACCCCGACGACCAGCGCGTCGGCGTGGGCCACCACGTCGAACTGGACGTGGCGGTCCTTCGTCACCGTCCGCAGCGCCTCGCGGACGGTGGTGCCGGGACGGGCGACGACGGTCACCTCGACGTCCCGGTCGAGGTGGGCGCGCAGGCACGCGGCGGCGACGTTCGGGTAGAGGGCCGGGTGGTCCGGCAGCTGGGGCCCGGTCGCGTCGGTGAAGCTGGTCGAGTCGCCCAGCACGACGAGCCGGAGGGGCGCCGCGGATGGCGACCCCGTCGGCTGCTCGGGGTTCGTCACCGGTCGCGTGCCGGTGCCGCGTCGCGACGCTCGCCGACCGC
>SLMP01000155.1 GCA_007133465.1 Nitriliruptoraceae bacterium
AGCAAGGCGACATCGAGCGGCAGCGTCTAGAACGGCGGGTGCTCGCCGCGCTCGACCGGCTCCCGTCCGAGGGCGCCCGGCAGCAGCTCGCCGAACTCCTCGACGACCTGACCACCGCGCTTCGCACGCGCACGGATCCCACCGACCTGGCCGCCCTCCACCGCGATGTCATCCACCTCCTGCGCGGGCACGACTCCACGGAGCCCACGATCGCGGCGCTCAGACCCGGCGAGGTTCGCTACGTCCAACTGCCCGGCTTCGCCCGTGATGAGCGTGGCGCGTTCTGGGTGGACCCCTCGGCCCGCGCGCGCATCGCCGGTACCGACAGCCTCGATCCGCGTATCGAGCGCTACGACGACGGCCGCGTCGTGCTCGACATCGGTCGGCTGGACCCGCGCGTCAAGGTCGCCCGGCGTGACCCAGCCCGGCACCTCTTCCGTGCCATCGTCCAGGGCGGCGAGGTGGTCCAGTTGCCCACCAGCCTTGACACGCAGTACGCCCAGGCCGAGCTCGTCCTCCACCTCGAAGACGGGCGGGAGGTCGTCATCGTGCCGCGCTGGGACGGCGGGACCCCCGGGAAGCTTCCCGATGGCCTGCCCGACGGGATCGACCACCTCCAAGTGCTCAGCGCGTGCAACCCCCGCGGCCGGCTGCTGCAGGCCAGCGAGAACGCCGAACGCACCCGCCTGCTGGAACGCCAACTCGAGGCTGACGGCATGTCGTTCCTACCGGCAGTCGCCCGCTCGCCTGACGGCTCCTGGACCGAGCCCGGCTTCGCCGTGCTGGACGCCGAGGTTGCGGACATCCTGGCCCTGGCGGACGGCTACGAGCAGTCCGCGATCTACGAGCTCACCGTCGACGGGCGGCGCATCCTGTGGACCGACCCGGACGTCGCGCCGATCCAGCACGGCTGGGAGGTGCAGGACGCCAGCGACATAGGTCAGGGCCCAACATGACCACGTGTCAGATTGTCGCCCCCGATGACGACCAGCCTGGTTGGGGAGTGTCAGTTCGACGGTGTATCGGGGCTGGCCTGAGAGGCTGAGCGGACGCTCGGCCAGGAGGGCCAGCACAGGATGATGCACACGTGTGACCCGCGCCTGGCCGTCATCGCGGTGTCCTCGTGTCTAGCGTCGCTCTTGTGGATTGCGGGAGAGGGGGAAGGCCATGTCGAAGTACCGCGTGCTTCGTCGCCGACCGGAGCGCGAGGCCGGCCCCTCAGTCGAGATGACGTTCGCTGAGATAGACCATGTCGTCGGTGGCCTCCCGGCTTCGGCGCGCCACTATCCGGCGTGGTGGTCCAACGAGCGCGAGGGGACGCACGTTCAGGCTCATGCGTGGATGGACGCAGGTTGGCGGGTCGAGAACGTCAGCTTCACCGGCGAGAAGGTGCGTTTCACCAAGTCGTTGCTCGCACCGTGAATGTCGGCGCGCGAGCGCTGCGAGGCATGCACGCATAGCTACTGCGTCAGTCTTCATGGCCGGTGGCGAAGGCGAGCTCTCGGAAGAACGTCGCGCACTGGGCCGCGTGCCGACGCGTGAGCGAGCCGTGCCCTCCCTTGGTCATCCCGAGCACCTCGACGGCAGGCAGATGCCGATGGCCGTGCGCGATCGCATGGCGGACCTTCACCCACCCGTTGAGGCGGCCGACCACGTCATCGGAGCCGAGAGTGCCACCGGCTGGCGTGAACGACCACCTCGTACGAGGATCATCGCCAAGAAGTCGGAGTAGCCGACAAACTTCCCCCGCGTCCGGGGTACTGAAGCGGTCGACCTCCCGGAGCCCCAGTTCGATCAGCGGACGGCTGGCGTCGAGCAGGCGCAGGTAGTCGGTGTCGTCGGAGTGGCTCGCCGCAGCTTCGGTCATGGTGGCGAGAGCCGTGTTGACGTAGGTCTCGACCCAGGCCTGCCAGGCGGCGACCGTCAGCACCACCACCGAGCGATTCAGCGCCAGGTCGCGGGAGACCCACTGCTTCGGGGGTAGCTCGTCGCGAAGCACGAGCAACGCCTCGGGCACGGCCATCGCACGAGCGAAGTCCGAGTCGGCACGGGAGGCCGCGGCAGGGTGTAGGCCGGTGATTGTCACGAAGCGACCGTAGTCGCTCGCTCTACGCGGAGGCGGCTCCCAGCCCAGGTTCGGATGGCAGCTGATACCGGCCTCCATCCGTAGGCAACACGACCCTGAAGTACCGGCACCCATTGGCCGATGCCCTGGGAACGAACCGCAGGTCGCTGCCTCGTGGTCCGATGCCACAAGGCGGGTGAACCTCGGACCCGTGACCGCGGCGCGCTTCCAGGAGGTCGACCGTGAATCAGCTTGTCGCCTACTACGACGAGACCCCGGTCGATGTCAACGGCAAGGTGGAACTCCAGCAGTCGCCCATCTCGTCGGCCTCCGGATTGCGTGCAGCCGAGGGCTTGGTCCGAACGCATCTCGTCTACGTCGCCGTACCCAGCGAGGCTGGATCGTTCCTGGTCCCGTTCGGGGAGTACGACGACTGGTCCCTTCGTGATCGCTACAACGAGGCGATCCGAATCATGAACACGCTCGGTGCATCCACGATCACCTGTGAGACATTCGGCGAGGTTGCGGTTCGGCGCGGACTCCGCGCCAGGGTTCGCGGTCGAGGTGGAGAGGTGACGCAGCAGCGGATCGAGAACAGCGGATTCGACTTCCGTCACGAGGGTGCGGGTAGCCAACCCCGGGACCCGAGGCCACTGCGCTGGGCGAACGAGCCTGGGTTCGCCGCGGCCGTCAGCAGCGTTCTTGATAACGGAGCGCTCGATGTTGAGATCAACATCAGGAGCAATCGCACCCACGCAAAGGATGGCAGTCTCGGGGTCCAACTCAAGAAGATCGGCTTCGACCTTGGCGGGCAGACGGAGCATTCTGGCGCGACCAGTCTGCACATCCGCGCCAGCTTCCCGCAGGCCCGCAAGGGTTGGAGGTAGCCAGCTGACAGGCTCTCCCACTTGCTGTGCCAAGGGGAGTGATCGATAGGGCGTCAGCGTTCCCGGCCGCTGCGGCCGGTTGAAGCCGAAGGGACGGTGAGCGACCTGGTGACCGAGCAGCGCCGGTGATCGACTACCTCGGCTGCGCCCCTTCGGCGAGCAGGTGTCCCGCGTGCTTCAGCAGCAGGAAGAGGTGGAGCGGATCGGTCGGCGACGCCACGAACTCCCCGTGGTGGAGGTAGAAGTCCCTCGCCTCTTCGTCGCGTGCGTGGATCAGCAGGGCTCGGATG